>NZ_MPPI01000004.1:209740-212364 GCF_001895925.1 Phormidesmis priestleyi ULC007
ACTGCCTAAAATAGATTCAACGTTGTCGAGAATTAATAAGCAACGGTGCTGGCGCAAATAGTGCAGCAGTCGCCCTAGCTTGCCGTCTACCGATTCGGGCAACTCAGTTTCTTGCTGATTAGAGAGACATTGAATGAGATCAGACAAAATGGTGTCGATCGGAGGCGCATCTCGCAGCGATCGCCAAATCACAAACTCAAAGGTTCCTTGCAGGCGTTCTGCCAGTTTGATCGAGAGTACGGTTTTGCCGATGCCGCCCATGCCAAGAATGGTGACTAAGCGGCAACGGTCTTCGGAAATCCAGCCCTCTAGCTCGGTGAGTTCTGGCGATCGCCCACAAAAGTCAGAGGTGTCAATTAATTCGCCCCAATCTGGCGCGGGTTCGGCTGCACAGTCTCCCGCAGATAAGTCTAAGAGCGCCTCTGCGTGTGCCCAAGCTTTTTGTGCACATTGTCTGAGCACCACCCGAAAGTTATTTTTGGTGACTCGTTGACCGACTTGATCAGAAAGGGCTTGCCATAGCTGAGAGCCAACTAGCTTTACATAGTCAGAGTCATAGCCGACCGTGCCTGCAATTTGCTCATAGGTTTGCCCGTCCCAGGCTCGACAAAACACGGTTTCTTGGAGATGGGTGAGTTGTTCTCGACCCATCAGGTTATCTAGCACTACCAGCGCTTCTTCAATGGTCATGGCTCAATGCACCTTTGAA
Source organism: Phormidesmis priestleyi ULC007 (assembly GCF_001895925.1). Lineage (GTDB taxonomy): Bacteria > Cyanobacteriota > Cyanobacteriia > Leptolyngbyales > Leptolyngbyaceae > Phormidesmis_A > Phormidesmis_A priestleyi_A. The sequence goes on from NZ_MPPI01000004.1 coordinate 210,450, forward strand.
CGTCTTCCCTGATTTGCACCGACTTCGGCTGACTGTCTCTAAAGGATAGCGATCGTATATACATAAGTCCTTTCGCTTCGTTATGATCGGCTTCTGCCCCCTAAATCCCCCATTCTGGGGGACTTTGACCCAAGCCTTTCAGTTTCAAAGTCCCCCAATTTTGGGGGATTTAGGGAGCAAACCCCCAGCCATCCGAACTTAAAGCAATTTGTGTATACACAGTCTCCAAAGAATAGCGATCGGCTTGCAGTCTGTTTAATGATTCAACAGAGTTTATGTAAATTCCCGGTGATTATTTCTAAAACGCTTAAATTTCTACTTACGAATACTGTAGCGAGATTATGCGGTTGGTTTCATGAGTGTTTCGAGCTGTGAACTAACGTTTTATAACGTTGCGGCGATCGAAGTCCTAACTTTTTCTCACGGGCAAGCGGGAACAACTCGTTTAGCTTTTATGTAGAGCTTCAGGCAGTGCTTCGACCTGAACGACTAAAAACTTAATTGAGACAGCAGTGCATAACACCGCCAACTCAGACGTAGTGAAGCAATAGTTACCGTTCATTCAAGCCCCCGGAAAATGAACATGAATTCTTTAGAAAACAATCACTTCTTAACTTCTATACTCGAAGGGTTCGTTGATGGCATTTTGATTTTGAATTTGCAGAGCGACTTAGTTTATGCCAACACACCTGGCACGCGAATCTGTCAGCATCTGACCCACTCTGAAAACACCTTGCCTGATGAAGTGTTGCGATCGTGTGACGCGCTGATTGAGAGCCGTGAACTGTATGGCGATCGCCCGTTAGTGATTGAGTCAGAAGTCACCAATGACCAATCGCAAACGTTTCGCATTCGGGTGCAGTGGCTCAAGCTCGATGACTTGCAGCAGCCCTCTCTGCTGGTTAGACTTGAAGATCAGCAGCAGGGATTGCAAAGCTTGGCGGTGACGGAGGCCAAAAAATATGGTCTAACGCCCCGTGAGGCAGAGGTTTGGTTTTTAAAGCGCTGCAATTTGCCTCGCAAAGAGATTGCGGCTCGGTTATATATCACGATCGATACAGTCAAAAAACACTTAGGCAATATTCAATCTAAAAAACAGGCGCATCAAGAAAGTTGGTGCTAAAAGTCGAGTGGCAAAGGCATTTCGGATTGCTGCGATGGCAGCAGGCAAGTCTAGTTCTGCGATTGGGGCGTTCTTTCGTCGCTAAAAGGCACGGCTTGGCAGTCCCAAAGCGATTACGGCAACTGCTCATAAACTCGCTCGCATCTTTCATCCGATGGGGACAACTCGCCGAAGTTATCAAGATGCGGGAGCAGGGCACTACAAGCAGCAGTTCCGACAAGGCAAACTCAAGCAGTTGCGAAAACAGGCTGCATCGTTGGGATTTGACCTCACACAGCAGCCAGTTTCTATCGCTTCGATTGAAGATGTTTCTTAGGAGTTCTACGAGTTTTTTCGCTTCGTTGTCAGCGGCTTCTGCCCCTAAATCCCCCAAATTGGGGGATTTAGGGGGCAACCCGGATTTGCAACCGTAGCGAAAAGCGACGTTGCTGAATGCGAAGTATGAATCGCCGAATTTGCCCTCACCCTAGCCCTTCTCCCAAAAGGAGAGGGGACAAGATTTCTAGCTCCCTTCTCCCCACTTCTTGAGGAGGGCAATTCATGTCACCATTCAGCAATGCCCGAAAAGCTTCATCGAATTCACGTTCAGTTAAGCCAAGCCTACACCACCGAATATGGAGAAGCAAATTGATCAATTTTGCAGTGGGCAAAGTTGGCAGGATGTAAGGTGACGTTGGTTGACACTCCCCAGCCCTAAAGGGACGGGGATTCTTGGCTCAACGAAACCACTTAACCTAGAGTCCTTGCGTCGTCAGGGCCAGAGGTGGGATTCTCCCCAAGCGTTAATTCGGG
>NZ_MPPI01000040.1 GCF_001895925.1 Phormidesmis priestleyi ULC007
CTTGCTGGCTCAGGAAACCTCATTGAAGTTAGGCATCAAGAACAAGCGACTGCGAGCAGGCTGGGATGAGAATTACTTACTCAAGATTCTGACCGAATAAGATGCGTTTGCCCTGATCGTCCAAATCAGACTCCGAGGACTTCCATCCCTAGTTAATGTGAGTAACTCAGGAGGCGTTCATGATTGTACACCGTCGGCTTTGCTATGGGATCTTGAAAGGCTGGAATCAAGATCCCGCATACGTTCTTTACCTCTACCGAATATCGGAGACATCCATGTTTTTGTCCTCTTTGAATTAATCGAGAGGACAAAAACTATGGGAGTTAGGACGATCGTGCCTAGCTCGATTTCGTTCACCGTTGAGTTGCGTTGCTCAACCGAAAGACGGTATCGAGTCAGTGTAACGTTGGATTTGCAGGAGCGTTACATCTTTGTGTCCTCTGGTGTTATCCCAAACATTAGCGGTGCGATTGAAGAGTTCGTGTCTCAGTTAAGTGAGATAGCGTCTAATCAACTGGCATTGCTGAAGTGGGATGGCACGAGCGACTTGACGACGGAATATCAGATTGTTCGAGTGTTGCCGGGATATCAAGTTGAACGATCGTTAGCGAAGTTCAACATTGTCATCGGTAGTGGTTCACTGATTCAAGTGGAGGAGTTGCAGAACAAAATCATCATTCAACTCTAGATGAAGGGAACGATCGCGAAATTACCTCTTTGAAGGCTGACGGAAATTAAGCGATCGTCCCTTAATCATCTGAAGGGCTAACATTTTAGGTTGAATAGGATGAATTCTCGATCTCATTCCTGCTCACCCTTTACAGTTCGTAATCAGTCTAGTGAGCGATCGCACTCCTGAAAGTTTTAGACTTTTAAGATATCGCCAACGTTAGCCAGCTTTATCAGTCCTATGTTTCCAACTCACCGCCCTCGCCGTCTGCGTGCCCATCCTCAACTACGTCGGATGGTTCGTGAGAATGTGTTGACTACCAGTGATTTGATCTATCCGTTGTTTGCGGTTCCGGGTGAAGCGATCGCCAAAGAAGTTCGCTCGATGCCGGGGGTGTTTCAGCTATCGATCGACAAAATCGTTGAAGAAGCAAAAGAAGTCTACGATCTCGGCATTCCTTCAATTATTTTGTTTGGCATTCCCGCCGATAAAGACACCGATGCGACGGGCGCATGGCACGATTGCGGCATGATTCAAAAAGCGGCAACGGCGGTTAAAGAAGCGGTTCCCGATCTAATTGTGATTGCCGATACTTGCCTCTGTGAATACACGCCTCATGGTCATTGTGGCTATCTCGAAGTCGGTGATTTGTCAGGACGGGTTCTCAACGATCCGACCCTAGAACTGCTTAAAAAAACGGCGGTTTCTCAAGCAAAAGCCGGAGCCGATATCATTGCGCCTTCGGGCATGATGGATGGGTTTGTGCAAGCAGTGCGGCAAGGGTTAGACGAGGCAGGATTTCAAGACACGCCGATTATGTCCTATGCGGCAAAATATGCGTCCGCTTATTACGGACCCTTTCGAGATGCGGCAGAATCGGCTCCTCAATTTGGCGATCGCCGCACCTACCAAATGGACCCTGGCAACGCTCGTGAAGCCCTTAAAGAGATCGAACTCGACATTGCAGAAGGCGCAGATATGCTGATGGTCAAGCCTGCGCTGTCTTACATGGATGTAATTTATCGCGTGAAGGAAGCTACAAATCTGCCTGTTGCCGCCTATAACGTGTCGGGCGAATATGCAATGGTGAAAGCTGCTGCTCTCAATGGCTGGATCGATGAAGAGCGCGTCGTAATGGAGACGCTGACCAGCTTTAAGCGGGCGGGTGCTGACTTGATTCTCACCTATCACGCTAAAGATGCGGCTCGTTGGTTGGGCGCGTAGGCTTTTACGTCGAATTCATAAACCACAGTCCCCTATCAACTACTAAGGATCATGAATTAAATTAACGTCAGTTCGATGAAGTTCTTTCGCTTCGTTATTCAGCGCTTCAGCCCCCTAAATCCCCCGAATTGGGGGACTTCAAGCCAAAAATTCCGGTTCAAAGTCCCCCAGTTTTGGGGGATTTAGGGGGCTTCCCAAATTCATAATCGGAGCGAACCATGTCTGTCGAACTCACGTTAAAGAATATTCTGAATTCTAGTTCAATCCCAAATGGTGGCGTAGAGCTTGGCGCATTGTCTCAACTGGGACAGATTGCTGAGTCCAGATTTTGAGAGCGGCGGCTCCTTGTTGAATCAGCATTTCTAGACCGTCGATCGCAACGCTTCCCCGATCGCTAACCTGCTGCAAAAGCAGAGTCGGATTAGGCGTATAAATCAAATCGTAAGCAACGACTCCGGCCTTTAATTGATCAACTTCTGCTGGCGTGAGTGGAGATTTTTCAATGTGAGGAGACATGCCGATCGGCGTTGCATTCACCAACAGATCTGCACGAGGCAACCACTCAGTCAACGTCTCCCAAGCGTGAACCTGCAAGCCAAATGAACGATTCCAACTTTGAGAAAACGCTTCTAGCTTTTGAGCATCTCGTCCGACAATGTGAATTTCAGCACAGCCTAATTCCACACATCCCGCAACGACGGCTCTAGCGGCTCCACCGTTTCCTAAAATAACGGCAACTGACTGACTCCAATCTCGCTGCATTGATCGCAAAGGTGCTAAAAATCCTTCTGCATCGGTGTTGGTGCCGCTCCAGCCTTGATCCGTTCGCCAGACGGTGTTGACCGCCCCGATCGCTTGCGCTACTTCAGAAATCTCGTTCAATAGCGGCATGATCGTTTGCTTGTGGGGAATCGTGATGCTAAAGCCTTGGATGCCGATGGCCGCAAATCCTTTAATTGCCTGTTCTAAATTTTCGGGCGCGATCGCAAAGGGCAGATAAACAAAATCGGCACCCATTTCCGCAAGGGCGGCATTGTGCATCAGGGGCGAAAGAGAATGCGCGATCGGGTGTCCAATCACGCCTAGCAGCCTCGTTTCTCCCGTGATTTGCGTCATGTCTCTGGGTTCAACTGGTCACGAACTCGAAACAGAACGGAGTTGGCGTGAGAGGGCAACCCTTCAGCCTTTGCCAAAATATCGATCGCGTTCGCTGCCTTTTGCAATGCGATCGGCGAATATTGCACCAGGCTAGAGTGCTTCAAGAATGTTTCAACTCCCAGAGGTGACGCATATCGAGCCGATCCAGATGTGGGTAGCGTGTGGTTGGGCCCTGCCAAATAATCGCCTACTGCTTCCGGGGTCGAGCTTCCTAAAAAGATCGCGCCTGCGTGACGAATATTTTGCAGCAACGCCCACGGATCGTCTACTTCAAGCTCTAAATGTTCGGGCGCAAAGTCGTTTGAAAGTTCGGCGGCGGATTCTAGAGAATCTACGATCGCGACTAAACCGTAATGCGCGATCGCTTTCTCGGTCAAAGTTCTGCGAGGGTGATCCATCAGTTGTCGCTCAACCTCATCCACCACTTTCCGCGCCAAAGTAGAATCTGTGGTGAGCAAAATAGCGGCTGCCATCGAATCATGTTCTGCTTGAGCCAGCAAATCTGCTGCGATATAAACTGGATTTGCCGTTTCATCCGCAATAATCAAAACTTCAGACGGGCCCGCAAGTGAATCGATGCCAACTGTTCCATAAACCAGTTTCTTTGCCAACGTCACATAGATATTGCCTGGGCCTGTGATCACATCCACTTTGGGGATAGTTTCGGTTCCATAGGCCAGAGCCGCGATCGCTTGTGCGCCACCGACCCGATAGATCTCGTCTACTCCAGCTTCTTGAGCTGCCACCAAAACCGCCGCATTAATCACCTTATCTTTGCCAGGTGGAGTCACCATGACAATGCGAGGCACTTGAGCAACTTTTGCAGGAACGGCATTCATCAAAACCGTGCTGGGATAACACGCTAAACCGCCAGGAATATATAGCCCAGCGCGATCGACGGGAGTATAGCGTTTGCCCAAGACAATTTCGTCTTCTCCAAAATGCACCCAGCTTTTGGGCACTCGTTGTCGATGAAACGCCTCAATTTGCTGACGGGCTTGCTGAATTGCCATCAGCAGTTCTTTAGAAACCTGCTGATAAGCCGCGTCAAGCTCAGAGCCACTGACTCGCAGCTCTTCAGGCTTAATTTTTTGGTGATCGAACTCTAAGGTGTAATCTAACACCGCTCGATCTCCGAGTCGCTTAACCGCTTGCAAGACCTCCCGAACCGTCGCTTCTTTATGAACAACTTGATCGTCGTGAGTGCGATCGCAAATTCGTCGCAGTTCAGTTTTAGCCTCAGTCCACTGAGTGATGATTCGCAGCATGGAGTGTAGAAGTGTCAGACTTGAGATAACCCGTCTAGAAAAAAGGGCTTGAACCTTTCTAGCAACCTTGCCAATGCTAGACAAACCCTATCATCGTTACTCTAGCTTAACCCGGATTTTTAGAGGTGTATGCGATCGTTGAGATGTTAATGCTATAGTTATTTGTCTAGCGATTCTTGTGTCCAATAATAGTTATTCTTCTGGGATTTACTGTGGCTAATATTAAATCCGCGATTAAACGCGTCGAAATTGCAGAACGGAACCGTCTTCGTAACAAAGCATACAAATCAGCCGTCAGAACGCTGATGAAAAAGTGCATTGCAGCCGCAGATACTTACGCGGCTGAACCGTCTCCAGAAGCCTTGGAAGCTGTGAAAACCACCATGTCTTCGGCATTCAGCAAGATTGACAAAGCGGTGAAGCGGGGAGTCCTGCATCCCAACACAGGTGCCCGCCGTAAGTCTCGCCTTTCTAGAGAAGTCAAGAAGCAAACGGCTCTCGCATCCTAGAAATCTGTCATTGGGTTGATGATTTTAGGTTTGTCCTGAAGGATTTCATGCAACTGATCGACACCCATGTCCACATCAACTTTGATGCATTCAAGCCAGACTTGGATGCGATCGCGGCTCGTTGGCGAGAAGCGGGGCTAGTTCATCTAGTTCACTCCTGTGTCGAACCTGCCGAATTTGCTGAGATCCAGGCACTTGCCGATCGGTTTCCTGAGCTTTCCTTTGCAGTAGGGCTACATCCCCTGGATGTCGAAGAAAAGTGGACGGAAAGTTCTTCTCAGCAGATTATTGCCTTGGCAAAGTCTGACCCGCGGGTGGTAGCGATCGGGGAAATGGGGTTAGATTTCTTTAAAGCAGAAAATCGAGTGCAGCAGATTGAGGCATTTGAGGCGCAACTCGCGATCGCTCGACAGCTTGATCTACCCGTGATTATTCACTGTAGAGAGGCTGCAAAGCCAATGGCGGAGTTGTTGCGTCACTTCTATCAACAGCATGGCTCCGTGAAGGGCGTGATGCACTGTTGGGGCGGCACCCCCGAAGAAACTCAGTGGTTCTTAGATTTGGGCTTTTATATCAGTTTTAGTGGCACGGTGACCTTCAAAAAGGCGCTTCAGATTCAAGAATCTGCAAAAATGGTGCCGAGCGATCGTCTCCTGATCGAAACAGATTGCCCGTTTCTAGCTCCCGTTCCTAAACGAGGTGAAAAGCGCAATGAGCCGTCTTATGTGCAATATGTCGCTCAACAAGTGGCTCGTCTAAGAGAAACTCCCGTTGAGCAACTAGCCGCCCAAACGACTGAAAATGCTTGCCAACTCTTTAGTTTGAAGATTTCTTAACCCTGCCTTTCTGCTCCAAGCTAATTGACAGAGTTTAGATCTCACAAATTTGTTGATTCGTCAACCCACAAAACCGATTTGCTGCGCCATAATACTAGAAGGTGCAAATCATGCCCCATGAACGAGAGCTTCTACCAGGTTTTATTTTCCTCAGTAAAGCTTGAATCTGTCAGACGCTCAATTAAATCACCTCATCGATTGTTGGAAGAATTGGAAACGAAGCGAGCAACCAACAACCCACAACTAAATATCCAGGTTTTTGGATTCCTTTTGGGATTCCAAACTTTTTTGCATTGACTTATTTGTGCAAATAGTATAAAATTCAGGGTTCGCGCTGGGCGTGACCCTTCTGAGGAGACGCATGACTGAGCAGACCTACACCACCCCCGCCTTTGTTTTGCCGGATTTGGTCGAAATTCAACGGGCTAGCTTTCGCTGGTTTCTTGAAGAAGGCTTGATCGAAGAACTCGACAGCTTTTCGCCTATTACTGATTATACAGGCAAGCTTGAGCTTCACTTTTTAGGAAAAGACTTCAAGCTGAAGCCCCCTAAATATGATGTTGATGAGGCAAAGCGGCGCGATAGCACCTACGCCGTACAAATGTATGTGCCGACCCGTCTGATTAATAAAGAGACGGGTGAAATTAAAGAGCAGGAAGTTTTCATTGGCGATTTGCCGTTGATGACTGATCGCGGCACCTTTATCATCAACGGCGCTGAACGAGTGATTGTGAATCAGATCGTTCGCAGCCCTGGTGTCTACTACAAGTCAGAAACTGACAAAAACGGACGGCGTACCTACAATGCCAGCTTGATTCCTAACCGGGGTGCATGGCTGAAGTTTGAGACCGACAAGAATGATTTGGTCTGGGTTCGCATTGACAAAACTCGCAAGCTTTCTGCTCAAGTTCTGCTAAAGGCTTTGGGGTTGAGTGATGGCGAGATTTTTGATGCACTACGTCACCCTGAATATTTTCAGAAGACGATCGAGAAAGAAGGTCAGTTTGGCGAAGAAGAGGCTTTGATGGAGCTTTACCGTAAGCTTCGTCCTGGTGAACCGCCAACGGTTTCGGGTGGCGCTCAACTTCTAGAGTCTCGTTTCTTTGATCCCAAACGCTACGACTTGGGCAAAGTGGGGCGCTACAAGCTGAACAAGAAGCTCCGCCTCAGTGTTCCCGAAGGAACGCGGGTGTTGACTCCGCAGGATATCTTGTCTGCAATCGACTATTTGATCAACCTGGAGTTTGACACCGGAAGCATTGACGATATTGACCACTTAGGCAATCGCCGAGTGCGATCGGTGGGCGAACTTCTGCAAAACCAGGTGCGAGTCGGTTTAAACCGCTTAGAGCGAATCATTCGGGAACGCATGACGGTCTCTGATGCTGATTCTCTGACTCCTGCCTCGTTGGTCAACCCGAAACCGTTGGTTGCTGCGATTAAGGAGTTCTTTGGCTCCTCTCAGCTATCGCAGTTTATGGATCAGACCAATCCTCTAGCAGAGTTGACTCACAAGCGGCGTATCAGTGCATTAGGGCCAGGGGGTCTGACGCGAGAACGGGCAGGCTTTGCAGTCCGAGACATTCACCCGTCTCACTATGGGCGGATTTGCCCTATTGAGACTCCTGAAGGTCCAAACGCGGGTCTGATTGGTTCGTTAGCCACTCATGCTCGTGTGAATGCTTACGGATTTATTGAGACTCCTTACTATCCCGTCGAAAACGGTCGAGTCGTGAAGGATCATCCTCCGATCTATATGACTGCTGACGAAGAAGATGATCTGCGGGTTGCCGCAGGTGACATCACGATGGATGAAAACGGCTACATCATTAGCGAAGAAGTCGCGGTTCGCTATCGGCAAGATTTCACCGTTGCGACTCCTCAAGAGGTAGATTACGTAGCAATTTCTCCGGTGCAAATCATCTCGGTGGCAACTTCGCTGATTCCCTTTCTAGAACACGACGACGCAAACCGAGCGCTGATGGGTTCAAACATGCAGCGTCAAGCGGTGCCCCTGTTGCGTCCTGAGCGTCCCTTAGTGGGAACTGGCTTGGAAGCGCAAGCTGCCCGTGACTCTGGGATGGTAGTCGTCAGCCGTACCGATGGCGAAGTCACCTTTGTGGATGCCGATCGGATTCGAGTTCGCGATTCTCAAGGCGGCAAAGATATCAGCTATGCCCTTCAGAAGTATCAGCGATCGAACCAGGACACTTGCTTAAATCAGCGTCCGATCGTCTTTGTGGGCGATAAGGTGATTGCGGGTCAAATTCTGGCAGATGGATCTGCGACTGAAAAAGGTGAACTGGCGCTTGGTCAAAACATTCTCGTGGCTTATATGCCCTGGGAAGGCTACAACTATGAGGACGCAATTCTGATTAGCGAACGCCTAGTTCAAGAAGACGTTTACACCTCAATTCACGTTGAGAAATTTGAGATTGAGGCCCGTCAAACCAAATTAGGTCCAGAAGAAATCACGCGTGAAATTCCCAACGTCGGTGAAGATGCGCTGCGTCAATTAGATGAGACAGGCATTATTCGCATCGGAGCTTGGGTCGAGTCAGGCGATATTTTGGTCGGCAAAGTGACTCCAAAAGGGGAATCTGACCAACCGCCTGAAGAAAAACTCCTCCGAGCCATCTTCGGTGAGAAAGCCAGAGACGTGCGGGACAACTCCCTGCGAGTGCCCAACGGCGAAAAAGGTCGGATTGTTGACGTACGGGTGTTTACTCGTGAGCAAGGTGACGAGTTGCCTCCTGGCGCTAACATGGTCGTCCGTGTTTATGTGGCACAGAAGCGTAAGATTCAAGTTGGCGACAAGATGGCAGGTCGTCACGGCAATAAAGGGATTATTTCTCGGATTTTGCCGATCGAAGATATGCCCTATTTACCCGATGGCAAACCCGTTGACATCGTGCTTAATCCCCTCGGTGTACCAAGCCGGATGAACGTGGGTCAAGTCTATGAGTGTCTGCTAGGCTGGGCGGCTGAAAATCTGAACGTTCGCTTCAAAGTTGTGCCATTCGACGAAATGCACGGCGAAGAGAAGTCTAGAGAAACCGTTCACGCCAAGATCAGCGAAGCACAAGACAAGCGGATTAAATCAACGGGTGGACAAGATGGCTATTGGCTGTTTAACCCCGATAACCCTGGCAAAATTCAGGTTTATGACGGGCGGACTGGCGAAGCCTTCGATCGTCCGATCACGGTGGGCAAAGCCTATATGCTGAAGCTGGTTCACCTGGTTGACGACAAGATTCACGCTCGTTCGACGGGTCCCTACTCTCTGGTGACGCAGCAGCCTCTGGGTGGAAAGGCTCAACAGGGTGGTCAGCGATTTGGAGAGATGGAAGTGTGGGCACTGGAAGCATTTGGTGCTGCCTATACGCTGCAAGAGTTGTTGACGGTGAAGTCAGACGATATGCAGGGGCGAAACGAAGCGTTGAACGCGATCGTCAAAGGCAAAGCGATTCCTCGCCCTGGCACACCTGAATCGTTCAAGGTGTTGATGCGTGAGCTTCAGTCACTCTGTCTTGATGTTGCAGTTCACAAGGTCGAAACCAAGGAAGACGGCAGCAGTAAGGATATGGAAGTTGACTTGATGGCAGATGTAAACAGTCGTCGCGCGCCTTCTAGACCGACTTATGAATCCATTTCTAGAGAAGCGATGGACGAAGAAGAAGACTAAAGAGGGTGCTAGGTGCCGAGTGGCAGGATTTCCTGAATTCGGCACCTGAATCATCCTTTCTCGATACATTTTTCTAGCATCAATTGAATAGAGGAAAAACTACGCGATGCCAAAGCTAGAACAGCGATTTGACTACGTTAAAATTGGTCTGGCATCTCCCGATCGTATCCGTCAGTGGGGAGAAAGAACTTTACCCAACGGGCAGGTTGTGGGTGAAGTTACCAAGCCAGAAACCATTAACTACCGCACGCTCAAGCCTGAAATGGATGGCTTGTTCTGTGAGCGAATTTTTGGACCTGCTAAAGATTGGGAATGCCACTGCGGTAAATATAAGCGGGTGCGGCATCGCGGCATTGTCTGTGAGCGCTGCGGCGTAGAAGTGACGGAATCTCGCGTCCGTCGTCACCGTATGGGCTATATCAAGCTTGCCGCTCCGGTGGCTCACGTTTGGTATCTTAAGGGCATTCCGAGCTATATGGCAATTCTGCTAGATATGCCTCTACGGGATGTTGAGCAAATTGTCTACTTCAACGCTTACGTGGTGCTGAACGCGGGCAATGCAGAGCAGCTAACCTACAAGCAACTGCTCACCGAAGATCAGTGGATCGAAATCGAAGACGAACTCTATAGCGAAGACTCAAAGCTGTCGGGCATTGAGGTTGGTATCGGTGCAGAGGCCCTACAGCGGCTGCTGCAAGATATTCAACTCGACACCGAAGCCGAGCAATTGCGGGAAGATATCGCGACTTCTAAGGGGCAAAAGCGAGCCAAGCTGATCAAGCGCCTGCGGGTGATGGACAACTTCATCGCCACAGGTTCTAGCCCTGATTGGATGGTGTTAGACGTGATTCCAGTCATCCCGCCTGATCTGCGCCCGATGGTGCAGTTGGACGGGGGGCGGTTCGCGACTTCTGACTTGAATGATCTCTATCGTCGCGTCATTAACCGCAATAACCGTCTGGCTCGCCTTCAGGAAATTTTGGCTCCTGAAATCATCGTCCGCAACGAGAAGCGGATGCTCCAAGAAGCGGTCGATGCCTTGATTGACAACGGTCGTCGGGGTCGGACTGTGGTCGGCGCAAATAATCGTCCGCTCAAGTCTCTGTCTGACATCATCGAAGGAAAACAGGGTCGTTTCCGGCAAAACCTTTTGGGTAAGCGGGTCGATTACTCAGGTCGTTCTGTGATTGTGGTCGGGCCCAAGCTCAAGATTCATCAGTGCGGGTTGCCGAGAGAAATGGCGATCGAGCTATTTCAACCCTTTGTGATTCACCGTCTGATTCGTCAGGGATTGGTCAACAACATCAAAGCAGCGAAAAAGCTGATCCAGCGCAACGATCCCACCGTTTGGGACGTTTTGGAAGAGGTGATTGAAGGGCACCCCGTATTCCTGAATCGGGCACCGACGCTGCACCGTTTAGGCATTCAAGCCTTTGAGCCAATTTTGGTCGAAGGTCGAGCCATTCAACTGCATCCGCTGGTTTGTCCTGCGTTTAACGCTGACTTTGATGGCGACCAAATGGCCGTTCACGTTCCGCTCTCGATCGAAGCTCAGGCAGAAGCGCGATTGCTGATGCTGGCATCTAACAACATCTTGTCTCCGGCAACGGGTCGTCCGATCATCACGCCTAGCCAAGATATGGTTTTGGGCTGCTACTACTTGACGGCGGACAACCCGGCGGCTCAAGAAGGTGCGGGTGGCTACTATACCAACTTGGAAGATGCAATCAACGCTTACGAGCAGAAGCAAGTTGAACTTCATGCCTATATCTGGGTGCGCTTTGACGGTGACGTAGATATGCCCGACATCGAAGAAGAGCTAGTTGAAGAAAATGAATCGCCTGATGGCATTGTCACCAAGGTCTACAACTATCGTCGGACACGGGAAGACAAGGATGGCACCCTGATCTCTCAATACATTAAGACAACTCCGGGTCGCATCATCTACAACAAGACCATTCAAGAAGCTTTAGCGATCTAGGATTTAAAACTCAAAATCCGAAATGGTAAGCGAGGGCAATTTGAGATGTTGGATTTTGGATTGCCCATTCAAATCCAAAATCCAAACTCTAAAATCCAAAATCAGCACAGGTGGGGCACACGATGGCACAGAATTCAGAGAAGCAACTTTTTCGCAATCAGGTGGTCAACAAAAAGCAGTTGACGAACCTCATTGCTTGGGCGTTTACAAACTATGGCACCGCCCGTACTGCTCAAGTAGCAGACATGATCAAAGATTTGGGCTTTCGCTATGCAACCAAGGCGGGTGTCTCAATCAGTGTGGATGATTTGCAGATTCCACCCACCAAGCGTCAGTTGCTAGAAGCGGCGGAAGAAACGATTCGAGAGACTGAAGAGCGCTACACTCGCGGAGAAATCACCGAGGTGGAGCGATTCCAAAAGGTGATTGACACCTGGAACGGCACCAGTGAAGAACTCAAAGACGAAGTGGTGAAGCACTTCCGCGCTAACGACCCGCTAAACTCTGTCTATATGATGGCGTTCTCTGGAGCCAGAGGAAACATCTCTCAGGTGCGGCAGCTAGTGGGAATGCGCGGTCTGATGTCAAACCCCCAGGGGGAAATCATCGACTTACCGATTAAAACCAACTTTCGAGAAGGGTTGACTGTCACCGAATACATCATCTCCTCCTATGGTGCCCGGAAAGGACTCGTAGACACTGCCCTCCGAACGGCCGACTCTGGCTATCTCACCCGTCGTCTCGTAGATGTGTCTCAAGACGTGATCGTGCGAGAACTTGACTGCGGCACCGAGAAAGGGATCGTAGTCCTGCCCATGGTGGATGGCGATCGGGTGCTGATTCCCCTCAAAGATCGGCTCTTGGGTCGAGTTGCCGCCGCCGATGTCATTGATCCTGAAACGGGTGAAGTGATCATTGCCCGCAACCAGTCCATCAATAATGCAGACACCCAGCGAATCGGTCGAGCCAAAGTTGAGCAAGTGATCGCCCGATCGCCCCTCACTTGTGAAGCGGCCCGATCGGTCTGTCAACAATGCTATGGCTGGAGCTTGGCACACGCGCACCTGGTAGACATCGGTGAAGCGGTCGGAATTATCGCGGCGCAGTCGATCGGCGAACCGGGCACCCAACTCACCATGCGAACGTTTCACACGGGTGGGGTGTTTACGGGTGAAATGGCGCGTCAGGAAAAAGCCAACTTCGATGGCACAGTCCGTCTGCCAAAACTGATGCGAACTCGTCCATTGCGAACTCGGCACGGGGAAGACGCGCTGATTGTCGAATCAACTGGCGCTGACACTAAGGTGCTTTTAGAGAGCAAAGACGGCCAGAAGCAAGCCTTTTCTGTCTTGCAGGGTTCTACGCTGCTAGTGCGGGATAAGCAGTCGGTGAAAGCCGGACAGATCATGGCAGAAGTCCCGCTGACGGGTCGGGGTCGCAAAACGACTGAAAAAGCCGCAAAAGATGTCGCCTCTGACCTAGCAGGTGAGGTCAAGTTTGAAGACCTAGTGCCTGAAGAGAAGAAAGATCGGCAGGGCAACACGACTCGGATTGCTCAAAGAGGCGGTTTAATCTGGATTCTCTCAGGAGAAGTCTATAACCTACTGCCGGGTGCTGAACCTGTGGTCAAAAACGGCGACTACATTGAAGCCAATGGCGTGATTGCAGAAACGAAGCTAGTCACCGAAAACGGTGGGGTGGTGCGTTTACCTGAACAGGCAGAAGGCAAAGGTGGACGCGAAATCGAAATCATCACCGCTTCGGTCATGCTCGATGAAGCCCGTGTGCGGATTGAAACCCATCAGGGGCGTGGCGGCGATCAATATATGCTGGAGACTAACAGCAATCAGACCTTTTTGCTAAAGGCGACTCCTGGAAGTCAGGTCACCAATGGTCAAACCGTCGCCGAGTTGGTGGACGATCGCTATCGCACTCAAACGGGCGGCATCATTAAATATTCAGGGGTCGAAATTGCCAAACGAGGCAAAGCCAAGCAGGGTTATGAAGTCATTCAAGGCGGCACTCTGCTCTGGATTCCTGAAGAAGCTCATGAAGTCAACAAAGACATCTCCTTGCTGCTTGTGGAAGATGGTCAATACGTTGAGGCAGGCACCGAGGTGGTTAAAGACATCTTCTGTCAAAGCAATGGCGTAATTGAGGTGACTCAAAAGAACGACATTCTTCGAGAGATTGTGGTTAAGCCGGGTGACCTCCACATGATCGACAATCTGGATGCGGTTGTGACGAAAGAAGCCACGCTAGTGAATCCCGGTCAACAGGTGATGCCTGGATTGACGGTGGATGAATTGCGCTACGCGGAGTATGTTGAAACCCCTGAAGGCCCGGCGATCTTGCTGCGTCCGGTAACGGAGTTCAAGGTTGCCAATGAGCCTTCTGTTCCGAGCCAGGAATCTGTGAGCGAAGAGTCTGGGCGCGCTATTCGTCTACGTGCCATTCAGCGCTTACCTTATAAAGATGGTGAGCGGGTTCGGTCAGTAGAAGGAGTAGACTTGCTGCGAACTCAACTGCTGCTAGAAATCGATAAAGACGCGCCTCAGTTAGCCGCCGATATTGAGCTAATTCCCGATGAAACCGATCCTGAGTTAATGCGCCTACAACTGGTGATCCTAGAATCGCTAGTGATTCGTCGCGACATTGCGGCAGATACCACCCAAGGCAGCACCCACACTCACGTTTTAGTCAACGATGGCGATCAAATCACGCCGGGGGCAGTCATCGCTCGAACTGAAATTCAGTGTAAAGAAGCGGGTGAAATTCAGGGGATTCGTGAAGGAGCCGAGGCGATTCGTCGCATCTTGGTCGTTCGAGAAGCCGACAAGGTTGTGATTGAGACGAAAAACAAGAAACCCACAGTCAAACCAGGCGACTTGATGGTAGCGGGTTCTGATCTGGCATCTGGCTTTAAGCTAGTAGAGTCGGGTCAGGTGCTTGAGGTCGGTGACACTCAGGTGACGATGCGAATTGCTCGCCCTTATCGAGTGTCGCCGGGTGCGGTGCTGCACGTCGATGACGGTGACTTAGTGCAACGGGGTGACAACCTAGTGCTGCTGATTTTTGAGCGGACTAAAACAGGAGACATTATTCAAGGTCTACCGAGAATTGAGGAACTCCTGGAAGCCCGGAAACCTAAAGAAGCCTGTGTTTTGGTTGAACGACCGGGCACCGCACAAGTGGTCTACGGCGAAGACGACTCGGTAGAAGTCAAGGTCGTCGATAAAGAAGGACTGGTCACCGAGTATCCGATCGGCCCGGGTCAAAACTTGATCATTTCTGATGGTCAAGAAGTGCTGTCTGGAGAACGACTGACTGACGGCCCAGCTAACCCTCACGAGTTGCTTGAAGTGCTGTTCCGGGCCAACAAAGAAACTCTGGGAATTCACGACGCTTCAATGATTAGTTTGCGAGAGGTGCAAACCTTCTTGGTGAATGAAGTGCAGTCAGTCTATCAGTCTCAAGGCGTTGATATTTCTGACAAGCACATCGAAGTCGTCGTGCGGCAGATGACTTCTAAAGGGCGGGTCGATGATGGTGGAGACACTACGATGCTGCCCGGTGAATTGGTCGAACTCTATCAGATCGATCAAGTCAACGAGGCGATGTCGATTACTGGCGGTGCCCCTGCGGAATATACGCCAGTGCTGTTGGGCATCACCAAGGCTTCACTCAACACCGACAGCTTCATCTCGGCGGCGAGTTTCCAAGAAACGACTCGTGTGTTGACCGAAGCGGCGATCGAGGGCAAGTCTGACTGGTTGCGCGGTCTTAAAGAAAACGTGATCATCGGTCGCTTGATCCCGGCGGGGACGGGCTTTAATGCTTATGAAGAGACTGGCACGCCTGATATGGACATCGCCTATGATGGTTCGCCAGTGTTTGATGACGAAGCCGATCTTAACGAGGTTGTGCTTGACGATCGCAGTGCCCGCAGCTATGGCTTAGATAGCTTTGATGAGCGTCCGAGTTTTAGCTTCGAGAGCTTTGGCGGTGGCACAACTCCTGCTGCCGAACCCGATGTTTTCTCTCCCATCTTGGAGGAGGAGGATCTGATTGATGATGGGGTCGATGATGACGTAGAGGATGACGTAGAGGATGACGACCTTGAGGTTGATGACGTTGAAGTTGATGACGAAGTTTAAGTTCTGCTAGAACGCCTTAAATTAGTTCTAATGTCCTCCCCGTTTAACAACAGGGAGGATTTTTTGTGATTGACCGGAATGCGACACGTTATATCCATTTGATTTGTGGATGTGATAGATCCGCGAGAGGACACGGCAGTGCCATGTCCGTACAGTAGGGGCACGAAATGTCGTGCCCTCTCGAGATCGTTCGATCGGTCGCAATTGTTTTTGAAATTGGTATTGTTATAATGCGATCGCAGTTATATTGCCAAACGACTTATGAGCAGTCCCCTACTCATTATTCAAAAGTTAGATCTGGAGAACTGCCAAATTCCAGGCTATTTTGTCATCAGTACGGCTCCTATCAACGTTGAAGATCAGTCGCAAATTAAGAATCAGACTGACCCGGAAATCTTTATTCAACAAATCACTCAATACTTAAAAAATCATGGGGAAGATGCAGAAATTCTAATCATGATTCATGGCTACAACACGGGTCAGTCGGGGGCAGAATGGTGGTATAAGACTGCTTGCGAATATATTTCTCAACATTATCAAAAAGCGCCTAAAGGTTTATTAGTAGTTGGTTATCGCTGGTCTTCAGAAAAAATTTCTGAAGGTGATTCTGGAAATTTTAAAGATAAAATCAAGTTTACTCAGCAGGCACTACCCAGGCTGTTGAGTTTGATTTCAAAGTTAGGAATTGTTGGAGTTATCGTGGGTTTGATCGGCACGATCGCAGGCATTTTCGCAGCGCTGTCTCTAACTTTTGGCGTAGAGATTCTACTGGCTTTTGTGGTTCTTTTAATTCTCTCTTTAATTGCGATCTCGCCGATTTTAACGATCGTGGCTCTGAGACTCACTGGTTACTTTCGAGATACTTTTCGGGCAGCTAACTATGGGGTATCTGATTTAGTTGAATTCATTCGGCAGTTAGATCAGTCCCTAGTGCAAAATGTCGGAGCTGACGATCGTCAAACTCAAACTGCCCATCATGAGCAGCGCCGGATTCGTCTGTCTTTTATCGGTCACAGTATGGGCGCTTTTGTAGTGACCAATGCTGTCCGAATTTTGTCAGATGTTTTCGATCCAGGGTCGATCGGAAACTTGGATGTTAACAATCGAAACAAATGCCCTTCTTCTGAGATTGGCAACGCACTTTGTTTAGGAAAACTCGTTTTAGTTGCGCCCGACATTCCGGCAGAAGCGATCGTGTCGGGTCGAGCAAACACGCTGCGATCGTCACTGCGTCGCTTCCAAGAAGCTTATCTCTTTTGCAATGAAGGAGACATGGCGCTGAAGCTAGCTTCGACCTCGGCTAACTATTTTAGCTTTCCGGCGAAAACCCGCGATGGCGGCTATCGACTCGGCAATGTGATGGTTAGAAACTGGTTAGGACGTGGCAGAGAATCTCGTCAATCAGCCTCATCGAGTATCGTCAACCAAGCTGAAGACGGTCAATTAGTGAATGCGAGAGGAGCAGGCTTTTTAGATTATTTATTTATTCGTGAGCAAAAGCCTTTGTCGGAGAGACAACTGCAAGTCGGGTTAGAGGAAAATCAGAAGTCGATCGCTGAACTTTTTACCTATTTTGACTGCACCAATTATCAAGAAAAGTATCATGATCCTAAAACAGGTCAAGAGAAAGAAGTTGGGATCGTGAGCCGCGCTTTAGGCAAATCATTTCTAAGCTTTAGTGATTATGTTTCTCTGAGCTTAGACTTTTTTAGCGGGAAGATTGATACTCACGGCGGATATATTTTTAGCTCTCAAAATCGTCCCCAACCCGAACTCAGCAAGCGGCTAATTTATGGACTGAGTTGTCTTGGGTTTGAGGGCTTTTTAGAAACCCTAAAAACAGATGCTTTCTTTGAACGATCGCTTGCCAAAATTGTAGCCTTGCATCCCAATCTAACGGCACTTCAGCAAGAAAAAATGGCTTTGCTGCAAACCCTTTCGCACTTGTGTGGAGAAAGAGGAATGCAAGTTTTGTTAGCACCTGAACGCTATCACGTTGATATTCTGGGACAGAGGCGCGATCGCAACGACTACTAACTTTCAATAAACCGTATCTTTAAACCACGTCAGTTCGACGAGGTTTTTCGCTTCGTTGTCGGCGGCTTCTGCCCCCTAAATCCCCATTCTGGGGGACTTTGAACCGGAAATTTTGGCTTGAAGTTCCCCAAACTTGGGAATTTAGGTAGCTCTCCCGAATTCACAACCGGAGCAACCCACTTCTGTCGAACTGACGTTTAAACAAGAAGTTTGAAGTCTGAATCAGCCGAGGCAAGTTGTAGATGGATGTTATGCCGATCGCAGTTGAATTTCAACAGGTTGCTTATTATTTAGGTCAGCGCTCTCTCGTACTCAATCTCAACTTTAGAATTGAGTCAGGCGAAACGCTGGTTTTACTAGGTCGAAGCGGCTGCGGCAAAACGACCACGCTGCGGCTGATCAATCGCTTGCTGACTCCGGCTCAAGGAGAGGTGCGAGTTGAAGGCATTTCGACTTGCGAGTGGAATCCGATTCAGCTACGACGGCGGATTGGTTATGTGATTCAGGAGGTCGGGCTATTTCCTCACTTTACGATCGAGCGAAATATTGGGGTCGTGCCGTCTCTGCAAAAGTGGGAGCCGTCACAGATTAAAAAGCGCGTGTTAGCGCTCTTAGAACTCGTTGGGTTAGAACCCGATCGCTTTGCTCAACGATATCCGCACGAGTTATCCGGGGGGCAACGGCAGCGAGTCGGAGTCGCGAGAGCGCTGGCGGCCGATCCGCCAATCTTGTTAATGGATGAGCCATTTGGGGCACTCGATCCGATCACTCGCGTTGAGCTTCAGCAAGAATTTCGGCAATTGCAGCAGCGTCTCGGCAAAACGATCGTGTTTGTCACGCACGATATTCAAGAGGCTTTTACCCTCGGTTCTCGAATTGGCTTAATGCAAGCGGGTGAGTTTGTGGTGATGGCAACGCCCGAAGAGTTTGTGAAATCGACCCATCCAGAAGCCCAAGCGTTTTTGAGGGTGAGAGGCGAATGGAATTCTTAAATCGCTATGGCGAAGAAATCTTACAGCGCAGTGGACAGCATCTATTTTTGGTGTTTACGTCGATCGCAATCGCCGTTCTCATTGGCATTCCGTTAGGTATTTTGATTACTCGCAAACCCGCGTTAAGTAGACCTGTGCTGGGCTTTGCTAATGCGATTCAAACAATGCCGAGTTTAGCGATTTTTGGGTTTCTGATTCCGGTGCCATTCATTGGTGGCATTGGGGCGAGAACGGCGATCGTAGCGCTGATTCTCTACTCGCTTTTGCCGATTATTCGCAACACTTATTTAGGAATTATGGGCGTTGATCCGGCCATTCGAGAAGCGGGAATGGGCCTGGGAATGACCGATCGTCAGCTTTTATTGCAGGTTGAAATTCCGTTAGCGTTGGGGGTGATTTTAGGCGGTGTGAGACTTGCCACCGTGATCGGGGTGGGGCTGGCAACGATCGCGGCGGCGATCGGCGCAGGCGGTTTGGGAGAATTTATTTTTCGTGGTGTTGCGGTGGTCGATAGTCAGTTGATTTTAGCGGGGGCAATTCCGGCTGCGATAATGGCGTTAACGGCCGATTTTGCCCTGGGTTTAGTTGAGCGTCGTCTCACTTTAAAGAAATGAACTTAAAACGATTTTTTGTGTTTTTTCTATTGATGGTTGCTCTGGTGACTGGAATTGCTGCCTGTAGTTCGGGAGGCGATCGCGTTGTAATCGGCACTAAAAATTTCACCGAACAAGTGATTTTAGGAGAAATTCTGGCCCAACAAATTGAGGGCAAAACAAGTCTGAAGGTCGATCGCCGCTTTAATCTTGGCGGGACGCTGATCTGTCAACAGGGCATGATTTCTGGAGATCTCGACCTCTATCCAGAATATACAGGCACGGCTTACACTACGATTTTGAAGTTTCCGGCGATCGCAGATGCCAAAAAAGTTTTTGAGCAACTCAAACAAGAATATCCTGCTCGCTACAAGCTAGAGTGGACGGCTCCGTTTGGGTTTAACAACTCGTTTGCGATGGTGATTCGGGGTGACGATGCCAAAAAATATAATCTGCAAACTCTTTCACAAGCGGCGAAATATACCCCTCAATGGCGCGCTGGATTTGGGTTTGAATTTCTCAACCGAGAAGACGGGTTTCCGGGGTTGTCGAAAACTTACAATCTCAAATTTGCCGAGTCTCCAAAAGTGATGGATTTGGGGTTGCTCTATCGGGCACTTACGGATAAGCAGGTCGATTTCGTGGCGGGTAATACAACTGATGGCGTGATTCCGACGTTAAATTTGGTGGTGCTAAAGGACGATCGTCAATATTTCCCCCCTTATGAAGCGGCGGCGATCGTGCGTCAAGAAACACTCCGCAAACATCCTGAGTTAAAGCAAGTGCTTGACCAGTTGGGCGGCACAATTTCTGAGAAGAAAATGCAGGAATTAAACTATCGAGTCGATGGCAAAAAAGAAGATGTTAAACAAGTGGTTCGAGAGTTTTTGCAGTCAAAATCTTGATCATTCTCATCTGTCTTCTGATGAAATGTGAGTTCGACGAGTTTTTTCGCTTCGTTCTCAGCGTCTTCTGCCCCCTAAATCCCCCATTCTGAGGGACTTCAAGTCAAAATTTCCGGTTCAAAGTCCCCCATTTTTGGGGGATTTAGGGGGCTTCCCGAATTCATCATCGGAGTGAACCACTTCTATCGAACTCACGTTAATGAAGAATCGGCATCACCATCAAACATGACAATAAAGGTTTCGTCGGGCATGAGTCGGCGCAAAACGTGCAGATATCCATCAGCATCTGAGCGGTTGCGACAACGCGCGACGACAATGCGCTGCATATTGGGAAGCAATCGCACGACTAACCACCTATTGAGGCGGTCTCGATAGGGCATAATAATGAGTGTCTCCATTGAGTTTGGAGCTTTAGCCAGTGCTGAACTTTCCACGGGACGCACTGGCTTTTCGCTTGCTTGAATATTATCACGCTTATGCAGATCAGTGATCAGCTTGTGGGAAAAATCACTAATCTGCATAGAAGCAGTGATTTAAGTCCGAAATCATGTGCCCTAATCTATGACAAAAAGAATCACCTTGCCACCATTAGGCGAACATGATGACGACTGGATAACAATTCTCGCTTGGCTTTATAGCCGCAGCAGATCAAGTCAAGCGGCTGCTTTGATTAGTGTTGGAGTTGCAGAGCAGAAAACTGAAGTTGCAACTATGTTGGAATATATGGCTCAAAAGCGCGGTGTTACCGTTGATGAGCTAATTAAAAGTATTTTGGGTGGGACGATCGATGACGATCGCGATGACCCAATCGACGAAGACTAAATAGATTGTTAGCCTTTCAAATCTTTGACGGTAAGAACGATCGAAAGAATAGGCTTTCCTCTTCTGATTGAGCAGCAGAAATTACTGCTGCTCAATCAGAAGAGGAAGATCTAATTCTTCTATTTGCTGTCAAAGATTAGGAATGGGCGATCGTAAACCAAGCCCGCAACACTTCTGCCACCGTCCACGCTTGAGCAATGCAACCTCGCGGATTCATGGGCGCATCGCCATCAAAAATCTCGCTCAAACTACCGACTCCGTGATTTGAACAATGGGCTGCCATTGGCTCTAAAAACTCACGCGCTTTAGTCGGGTTGTTGTAAACACGCAAATGAGCGATCGCAAAAGCACCCATCAGCCAACCCCAGGCAGTGCCTTGATGATAAGCTCCATCTCGCTGAAGTTGAGAACCGCCATAGTGTCCTTGATAATGTTCATGAGTGGGTGAGAGCGATCGCAATCCATAAGAAGTAAGCAGCGATCGTGAACAGGCATCAACTACGCTTTTTTGTTGAGCCGCAGTCAACGGACTTTCGGGCAGAGACACCGCAAAAATCTGATTAGGACGCAGCGCCGAATCATCACCATCGGGGCTGTCTAGCAGATCATAACAATAGCCTTTAGACTCGTTCCAAAAACGCGGAAATCTCGCCAGCACGCGCTCTGCCATTGCGTCATATTCTCGGTGCGGCTTGCCAATTTGACGAGCAAACTTTGCCATAATTCGCAGAGCGTTATACCACAAAGCATTAATCTCAACAGGCTTGCCGATGCGCGGAGTCACGACCCAATCGCCGACTTTGGCATCCATCCAGGTGAGTTGTGTCCCTGTTTCTCCGGCATAGAGCAACCCATCCGCCGGGTCAAGGTGAATGTGATAGCGAGTGCCGCGACAGTGCCAATCAATGACTTCTGCCAAGACGGGAAAAATATCGTGCAGCAAGTCACGATCGTCCGTTGCATTGTAATAAGCTTGAATCGCGATAAAGTACCACAGCGTTGCATCGACCGTGTTGTATTCCGGGTTCTCTCCGGCATCGGGAAAGCGATTGGGCAGCATTCCCCGATTGATGTGCAAAGCATAGGTTTGAATGATCGATCGCGCAATCTCTGGGCGACCCGTTGCGAGGGTCAATCCTGGTAGGCTGATCATCGTGTCTCGTCCCCAGTCCCCAAACCAGGGATAGCCCGCCACGATCGTTTTGCCATTGGGGTTATTGGGCTGCGATCGGTTCACAATAAATTGATCGGCAGATAAGACTAATTGTTTAATCCAAACAGGTGCAGAATCGGTTTGTTTGCCCTGGTCAATTTTCCAGCGATCGAGCAATCTTTGTTCATAGGCGTGTTGAATACGCAGTGCTGTCTCTCCATCAAGATTGGGCGTTGCATCAGTGCTGGCGATAAACGTCACTGACTCGCCGGGGTGCAGCGTCGCCTCAAAGGTCGCAGCGTGGAGATGATCATCTCGATCGTTGAGTCCCCGATCGCGCTCGACAGCCAACTCATAGCGATAATACCAATCGTGCATTGGGGTGGCTTTTGCGCCCCGACACAGCAAATAAAACGGTGTAGCTTCTGGGTAGGCTGAAATGCAAACGTCTTTGCCGATCGAGTCAACGCCCAGTTGCCAATGGTCGCCCTGAGTTTCGCTGTGATGGTCGCGATAATTGACGAGTGCCTTGAGGGTCAGGGTTAGCGGCTGGGTAGCTCGGTGCAAGTGATATTGCACATAGGTAGTGTTAGCTCCTTGCTGCATCCAGATGCGCTTTTCGAGCAGGGCATCGCCACACGCAAACCGCCACACGGGAACGGTGCCTTCTAAAAAAAACCGCTCAATGTTGCGATAGCCATTAGAACAAACGATGCCGCCTTTCCAGCGATTGGTGCTGAGAGGGTAGAATTCTTTGCCATAGCGGACGCTTTCATCGAGCTTAGTGACGAGTAGCGTGCGCTGCTGGGGAGGCTTGAGCGCGGCAACCAGTAAGCCGTGATAGCGACGAGTGAGCAGCCCCGCGATCGTGCCCGATGCGTATCCTCCAATGCCGTTGGTGACGAGCCATTCTCGTGTTTCCGCAGCCGCAAGATTGCCGCAGATCTCTCGTCCAAAATCGATACTCATCACAAAAAAGCCTTTCGGTAGCGTCTCTATTTACCCTGATTATGAGGTGAAAGAGCAAGCGATCGCAGCAATTATTACGACCCATGCGATCGCTTATCTCAATTGTTTTAAGTTTTAGCCTTCAGTCTTTACGATTCGCGATCGCCTACACTAAAGAAAAGCAATTCTGGGATGTTCGCTATGTCTATCCTCTTATCTCAAGAAGCTCTAAAGCAGCTAGGCATTGATGATTCGACTAAATTCGATGAACACACTGTTAAAGAACAAGTGAGAAAACTGCATCCTGAGTTCACCTCTGAAGATGTAGAAGCTTTTTTAGCTTACCTGTCTGTCAAGCAGAAAAGAAGCGAAGTTTTTAAGCGCCTTGCTGATGCCTAAATTTCTCTCTACATTTGTAGTCTTAGCACTACACCAAGATATGGTTGCAGCATTTGGCGGAGCCACAGGCGTGAGAGATGAAGGGCTACTTGACTCAGCCTTAGCCCAACCCCAAGCAACGTTTGGTGGAGAGTTTTTGCATTCAACTATTTATGAGCAGGCATCAGCTTACCTCTATCATATTTCTAGAAACCATCCCTTTATTGATGGTAATAAACGTACAGCCTGTGCCGCGATGGAGGCTTTTCTAGAGTTAAACGATTATGAGTTGACACTATCTGATGAAGAGGAATATCAACTCGTGATTGAGGTTGCTCAAGGAAATATGACTAAAGATGAAATATCTACATTTCTAGAACGCTGTGTCCAAAAGAATTAAGTTGACGATCGCTCTAGCATTTTCAAACATTCGTAGCCTGAATTGCGTGCCATTCTGTTTCCGTCAGTGGTTGAGATTCTAAGTGAATATCAAAACAATCACTGGCTGATTGAACTAATGTCTCGATCACGGTTTGAATTAACGCTTCTCCTTGCATTGACAGAGGTAAGTTTGGCAGGTTAGCAGATTCGTTATCAAAAACCCGATCGAACAGTTCCTCATCCGGTTCTAATCGCATCGATCCATGTTGCAAAATGGCATTTCCCTGCCGCAATTGAGCGCTGCCGATCAGCTTTGCCCCGTCTGACATGACTAAATCTGCAACTGTTGCCGTCCCAAAGCAGTTGGGGTTTTGAATATAATTACGTCCCGCTTGTCCGTAATGCAGATCGACATTGAGCGATCGCCATCCCTCAATTAAAAATTCACAGATCGCTTGATAGTCCTGCATTCGATTGCCTGACAAACCGGATGTGATCACCGCGTAAGTCAAATCTCCCTGATGCAAAACGGCGCGTCCTCCACTCGGTCGGCGCACCAATTCAATCGGTTTACCGTGCCAACTCAACTGCTTCCACTCGTCTGGATATCGATGCTGATGATAGCCCAGCGAGATGGCAACAGGCGACCAGGTATAAAACCGCAAAGTAGGCGGATGATCGCCTGAAGCGTGTTGTTTCAAAAGCCACTGGTCGATCGCCATTTGCATCTGACCCGATGCCTGAATGAGCGGAATAAGTCGCCAAGTTTTCACGGAAGCCTATATCTTGGAGGTTTAGATGATGGCACTCGCTAGGGCATTTCAGCGGTAGGAAGTTGCTCTGGCTCAATCTTCAACGCGATCGTGCGATCGCTGCGTTTCACCGTCACCTCTAACTCACCTGTGACCCCAACTTGATCCACCAATCGCTGAATCGTGCTGACTTTTTCGACTGGCTGCTGATTGACTTCTGCAATCACGTCTCCTGCCCGTAGCCCCGCTTTAGCCGCTGGGGTGCCCTTGTTGACCCGCACCACTAAAATGCCGTTTTCTTCCTCGACGCGCATCTGACTGTTGGGCGCTTGATTGATATATTGCTTCACCTGCGGAGTCAGCGCTACCATTTGCACACCAATATAGGGATGCTGCACTTCCCCAGTTGCAATGAGCTGTTGAGCAACCGCCTGAGCCGTGTTAATCGGAATCGCAAATCCTAGCCCTTGAGTGCCACGAATAATCGCAGTATTCACCCCAATTACGTCTCCCTCAGCGTTTAGTAAAGGTCCGCCAGAATTACCCGGATTGATAGCAGCATCGGTTTGAATGAATCCTACCCGCTTATCAGGCACCCCAATGTCAGCGCTCGATCGCTCTGTGCCGCTAATCACGCCCACCGTCACCGTTTCTTGCAGCCCTAGTGGATTGCCGATCGCGATCGCCCACTGCCCTTGACGAACCTTGTCTGAGTTGCCCACTGTGACAGTAGGCAAACGATCGGCTTGCACTTCAATCACGGCAACATCGGTTACTGGGTCTTTGCCTAACACTTTGCCTGCTAAAATGCGTCCGTCTTGAAAAGACACCGTAACCAGATCGGCGCTATCAACGACGTGGGCGTTTGTGATAATTTGTCCAGTCGTATTGGTTGAGCTAATCACAAACCCAGAGCCAATGCCGCGCAAAACCGATTGCGACGATGCCCCCGGTCTGCCTAAAAAAGGTCTGAGTGCCCCAGGAATATCGCCGCCCAGTGTGCGAGACACGTTGACTTGAACCACTGCTCCCGCTGCTTTTTCGACGGCTGCGGTAACAAAGTTAGAGTCAGCGTTGGTTTGACCTGCTGCCCAAGCAGTCCGCGATCCATCAATGACGAAACCGATGCTGACGATCGCCAACCAGGTGACAAACCCGATCGCTAGTTTTTCTAGAAAGTTAAATCGCAACTGAGGCATAAAGTTAATTCCTGTACCGAGGCTGTTATCAGCTTAGCGATCGTACAGAGAATTTCCTCAATCTTACGGCTGAATTTTACCGTTGGGATCAGGGATTAGATAATATCGGTTACTTGCAGCGGGGCACGGCAGTGCCATGCCCTTACACAAATCTCTACTTTATTTTGGCTCGAACTTTAGCGAGACTCCATTCATGCAATAGCGTTGTCTAGTTGGGGCAGGGCCGTCGTTAAAAACGTGTCCTAAATGCCCACCACAGCGGCGGCAATGCACTTCGACACGGGTCATAAACAGTGACTTATCAGTTGTGGTTTCGATCGCGCCTTCGATCGGGGCAAAAAAGCTGGGCCAACCCGTGCCGCTATCAAATTTGGTGTCTGAGGTAAACAGCGGCAATCCACACGCACTACACTCGTACATACCTGGGCTATATTGCTTGTCAAGCGGGCTAGTGCGAGGGCGTTCAGTCCCGTGTTTTCGCAGCACTTGAAACTGTTCTGGGGTGAGCAGCTTTTTCCATTCGTCGTCTGTTTTGGTGATTTTAAACTCACGGTTTGAGGCTGTCATCTCGATCTTGCTCCAGCTTAAATGTCTTTGCACTAACTTCTATTTTAGAGGGTTCTCACTGGTCTTGCAGGTTGGAAACAGTGGGTTAGCGTCGGTTATCACACCCTGACGTTGCAAATCGGGTTTGTTGACGCAAAATGGTGAATAGTCATGCACTTAGCAATGTCAATGAACGAGGCTTTTAAGCAGTTGACCGCAGCAAAAAACGCCTTTCAAGCTGAGGATTGGGAAACCGCAGAGCAACTTTGTTTGCAAATCATTCAACAACACCCTCAGCAGATCGAAACGCTTGAGATGTTGGGCATCGTCTATTGTCAAACGGGACAATTTGAACGCGCGATCGCGCACTATCACTCCTTTCTCAACCTTGTGCCTAACTCTGTGTCTGCTCACTACAATCTAGGCACGGCGCTCTCAAAAATAGAGCAAATTGATGCCGCGATCGAGCATTATCAAGCAGCAATTGCCCTCGATCCCAGTTTTTATCAAAGCCACTACAACTTAGGCAATGCCTATCTTGCACAACAACAATATGAAGACGCGATCGCAGCCTATCGCCAAGTGTTGAAGTTAAAGCCCGACCATCGGCAATCGCTACACAATTTAGGGGCGTGTCTGCAAAATCTGGAGCAGTTTGAGGCGGCAGCAGATGCTTATCAGCAGGCGTTGGCACTCAAACCCGACCACGCGATCGCCCACAACAGTTTAGGAGAGGTTTTGCGAAAACTGGGTCGCGTCGAGGCGGCGATCGGGCATCTCAGACAGGCGATCGCACTTGATCCGACCTTCGCGGAGGCATACAACAATTTAGGCGTTGCCTCCTACTATTGTGGGCAGTTTGTTGAGGCTAGCGATCGCTATCAAGACGCTTTGAGACTCAATCCTACCTATGCAAATGCTCAACTTAACTATGGTTTTTTACTGCTGTTGAGGGGCGATTTAGAAGCTGGATTTCGATACTATGAGCAACGCTGGGCGGGGCAATCTCTGACTCCACCTGCGTTTCCTCAGCCTGAGTGGGATGGCTCTAATCTCAATGGCAAGACGATTTTGCTCTGCCATGAGCAAGGCTTTGGCGACCTGATTCAATTCATCCGCTATGCGCCGCTGGTGGCAGCACGGGGCGGACGGGTGATCGTGGGCTGTTCGGCTCCGTTGATGCGCTTGCTTAAAACTGCTCCTGGCATTGATCAGCTTGTGCTCGAAGGTGAGACAATGCCGCCGTTTGATTGTTATGCGCTGTTGTTGAGTCTGCCCTATCTGTTGGGTACGACGCTAGACACGATTCCGGCGGCGATTCCCTATCTCTCGACTCCTCAAGTTTCTACAACCAATCCTATTTTGAAAGTTGGGATTGTTTGGGGTGGAAATTCTAAAAATGGCAACGATCGCGATCGCTCGATCACCCTCACCGAGTTGCTGCCGCTATTGAGCTTAACCGGGGTAGAGTTTCACAGTTTGCAGAAGGGTCGATCTGAGGAGTTACAGCAATTTCAGGCGGCGCATCCCACAATTGCGATCGTGGATCTCGATCAGCAGCTTGAAGATTTTGCAGATACGGCAGCGGCGATCGCGCAACTAGATTTAGTGATCAGTGTAGATACCTCAGTGGCCCACTTAGCGGGTGCAATAGGCAAACCAGTTTGGATTTTGTTGAGCGCGGTTCCTGATTGGCGATGGTTTCTCGATCGAGCAGATAGCCCTTGGTATCCAACGGCTCGGTTGTTTCGTCAGCGTTCTCTTAGAGATTGGTCTAATGTGACCGAATCGATTAAGAATGAATTAGTGACTCTGATTAAAAGTAAATCTAAGAATTTAGATTCTAGCGTTGAAATTTCTGCTCGAATTCCAGATTCTAGAAAGAATCAAAGTTTAGTGATTAATTCGTCACCTAAAAAACAAATTGGGATCGGATTTCCGATCGGTGGAAATCTTGGATGGGGCGTTTATGGATTAAATCTAGCATTGCAGTTATGGAAGACTTCTAACTTAGAACCTGTGTCATTGATGGCGATTTCTGCATTATCAGAGTTGAATCCAGTGCTGCGATCGCGTCTCAACTCAGTGCTTGATTATTCTCAGCAGATTCAGACGCTGCTTACTCAGCACCCAGGTAAGGTATTAACTACAAATCTGCTCATACTCAAACCGCTCGGAAATCACTTTGCGACTAGTGAAGAAAATCGTCGTATTCAAGGAACGCATAACATCGGCGTTATTTTTTCAGAAGACACACATTTTCTGCCGCACGAAGTTGAGCAAGCCCAGCGCTACGATCGCATCATCGCAGGCTCTACTTGGAATGCCGAAATCTTGCGAACCTATGGACTCACGCAGGTTGAAACTGTTCAGCAGGGCATCGATCCAACTCTGTTTCATCCAGCTCCTAGATCGGGCTTGTTGCACGATCGCTTTGTCATTTTTTCGGGTGGCAAACTAGAGTATCGCAAAGGTCAAGATATTGTCGTGGCTGCCTTCCGCATCTTTCGATCGCGGCATCCTGAAGCGCTGTTGTTGACGGCATGGCACAATCATTGGGTCAACACTATGACCGGACTTGATCGCGCCAACCACGTGGCTGACGTTCCTAGCGTCGATGATCGCGGACGGTTGCAGATTACTCACTGGCTTACAAAAAACGGCATTCCGGCCGATGCAGTACTAGATGTAGGGATGATTCCGAATGCGATCGCGCCTCAAGTTTTGCGAGAAGCCGATGTCGCGGTGTTTACCAATCGCGGTGAAGGCGGCACCAATTTAGTCGCGATGGAAAGCCTTGCGTGTGGCATTCCTACAATTATCTCCATGAATACCGGGCACTTGGATTTGATTGGCGACGATCGCTGCTATCCGCTACGCACCCAGGGTCAAATTTTTGGCAACGAGCATTATCAAGGCACCGAAGGCTGGGGAGAATCGCAGGTCGAAGAAGTCGTTGAGCAATTAGAACAAGTGTACGGCGATCGCGCTGAGGCACAGCGTCGAGGCAATGCTGCTGCACAGTTTATGCAAGATTGGACGTGGGAGAAGCAGGTGCAGCGATCGTTAACCGTATTGGCAGATTTTCTTTAAAGAACTGTTCAAACTGTTGTTCTAAAGAGGGATGAGATCTGTGAATAACACAGCTATAATCTGAGCGAATTAGCAAGTAGCTAAATTTTTACGTTTGGTCGAGCTTGACAAAATCTTAAATATTGGAGAGTTGAAGCAATGGATTGGGAAAAGGGACGCAGAAGCACAAACGTTGAGGATCGGCGCGGTAGAGGAGTTTCTGCTCCTATCATTGGCGGTGGCATTGGTACTATTCTCTTGGCGCTTGTAGTCACTTTTTTGGGAGGCGATCCCAGTGTTATTCTCAACCAGAACACTCCGTCTAATCAGCGTTCGGCTCCATCGTCTCAATCTCGATCGCCCCAAACAACGGGGGCCGCTAACGACAAAATGTCTGACTTTGTATCTGTGGTTTTGGCAGATACAGAAGATACTTGGAGCGATATTTTTAGGCAGAGTGGTGGCAGATATGTCGAGCCAACCCTGGTGCTTTACTCAGATGCGGTTGACTCTGCTTGTGGGTTTACACGATCGGCGGTGGGCCCTTTCTACTGTCCCCGCGATCAAAAGGTTTACATCGACTTAGGGTTCTATCGTGAACTGAAGACTAAATACCAGGCACCGGGAGATTTTGCTCAGGCTTATGTGGTTGCTCATGAAGTGGGGCATCATGTCCAAAATCTGTTGGGTATCTCAGATAAAGTGCGATCACTGCAAAAGCAATCAAGTCAGGTAGAAGCGAATCAGCTTTCTGTCAAGTTAGAGCTACAAGCCGATTGTTTTGCTGGGGTTTGGGGAAATCGTGCCCAGCGATCGCGGCAAGTTCTTCAACAGGGCGACATTGAAGAAGCGATCGCCGCAGCCAGTGCGATCGGAGACGATCGCTTGCAGGAACGAGCCAGAGGATATGTGGTGCCAGAGTCTTTCACGCATGGCAGTGCAGCCCAGCGAACCCAGTGGTTCAAAAAAGGCATTCAGAGTGGCGATCCATCACAGTGCAACACTTTCGCAGGAACCAATCTCTAGTTAACTATTGTTATGTCTTTTCTTTAGAGCAATCTAAAGATAGTCTAGTGGCACGAGTCACAGTAGTTATCTCTGGCATCACGAGAGTTATTTATGAAAAAGACATTGTTTTTAAGCCCTCCCTCCTTTGACGGATTTGATGGGGGCGCTGGGTCGAGATATCAGGCAAAGCGTGAGATTACCTCGTTTTGGTATCCAACGTGGCTCGCACAGCCCGCAGCCCTCGTGCCAGGAAGTAAGCTAGTCGATGCACCGCCTCATGGTCAGACCATAGACGATGTGCTGAAAATTGCCAAAGACTACGAATTGGTGATCATGCACACCAGCACGCCCTCGTTAGCCAATGACATAAAGTGTGCGGAAGCGCTCAAAGCCCAAAATCCGGCAGTTGCAGTCGGTTTGATTGGTGCCCACGTTGCAGTCTTACCAGAGCAGACGTTACGCGACAATCCGGTGATTGATTTTGTCTGTCGCCATGAGTTTGACTACACTTGCAAAGATTTGGCAGCCGGAGAGCCTTGGGATCAAATCAAGGGTTTGAGCTACCGGGATCACGATCGCAATATTCAGCACACGCCCGATCGTGACTTAATCCACGATTGGGATGCTATGCCCAGCGTTTTGCCGACCTATGCGCGTGACTTAGACATCACAAAATATTTCATCGGTTATTTGCTGCATCCCTATATCTCGTTTTACACGGGGCGCGGTTGCCCAGCAAAGTGCAGCTTTTGTCTTTGGCCTCAGACGATCGGGGGGCACCAATACCGCACGAAAAGTCCCGAAGTAGTGGGGCGCGAACTGTCAGAAGCGAAAGCAATTTTTGGCGATCGTGTCCGCGAATATATGTTTGATGATGACACTTTCACGATCGATAAACATCGCGCGATCGCCATTAGCGAACACATGAAGCGATTAAAACTCACTTGGAGTTGCAACGCTCGCGCTAATTTGGACTATGACACGCTTAAGCAACTGCGAGATAATGGCTTACGCCTATTGTTAGTCGGGTTTGAGTCGGGCAATCAGCAGATTTTAAACAACATCAACAAGGGCATCAAACTAGAAGCAGCTCGGCAGTTTATGAAACACTGTCGCGACCTGGGGATCACTGTTCACGGAACGTTTATCATCGGTTTGCCGATTGAAACCCGTGCCACGATCGAAGAAACTATTCGCTTTGCTTGTGAAATCAGTCCGCACACGATTCAAGTGTCGATCGCTGCGCCTTATCCTGGCACCGAGCTTTATCAACAGGCGATCGCCAACGGCTGGTTTAGCGACCAGGCACTAGTCGCCACCTCTGGCATTCAAACCTCGACGCTGCATTACCCCGATCTGTCGAGCGCGGAGATCGAAGATGCGGTTGAGCAAATGTATCGTCGATTCTATTTTCGACCCAAAGCAATTGTGCCGATCGTGCGCGAAATGTTGGGCGATCGCCAAATCCTAATGCGCCGACTGCGAGAAGGCGGAGAGTTCTTTTCTTACCTGAAAGAACGGCGCAATCAAGCGGCTGTTAAATAATTCGGTTATTTGAAGTGACAATGGGCACGGCAGTGCTATGCCCTTACGCCGCGATCTTGATAGAACGTGGATTTATTAAGGTGCAACTTCTCGGACTCAACTAGAGCGTATAAGTTCTTTGATTGCTCCGTTTGAGTCGGCTTGTGCCCCCTAAATCCCCCAATTTGGGGGACTTTGAAACCGGGAATCTTGGCTCAAAGTCCCCCAAAATTGGGAGGATTTAGGGGGCGAAGATCTCAGCCATGACGAATCAAGAGATTTGATGACAAGATTGACAGGTTATTTAATCCACGCTCTTAATCTAAAAATTTGCTGCATCAGCTATGACACGTCTTGTTGAATCTTTGGATTATCTGTTATTTCTCCCATTGTTTTTGTGCCTATCAGCGATCGGCTATTACGGCTACGCAATTTATGCAGCGCATAGATTTTTTTCTCAAATAGATCCAATCGATCCTAATTTTCATCCATCAGT
Source organism: Phormidesmis priestleyi ULC007 (assembly GCF_001895925.1). Lineage (GTDB taxonomy): Bacteria > Cyanobacteriota > Cyanobacteriia > Leptolyngbyales > Leptolyngbyaceae > Phormidesmis_A > Phormidesmis_A priestleyi_A. The sequence continues at coordinate 32,295 of NZ_MPPI01000040.1, forward strand.
CAGCATTCTAAAACCTGTTTGTGGGAGCGATCGCGATGCCTATAAAAATCTTGCTTCGTTTTGTGGTCAAGACTATCCCAACTACCAAATTATCTTTGCCGTACACGATTGGGCTGACTCTGGCATTGACGTAATTAAGCAAATTATTCGTGATTTTCCGGCGATCGACATTCAGTTAGTGGTCAGCGATCGGGCAATCGGCACTAACCGAAAAGTGAGTAACGTTGCTAATGCGATCACCAAAGCTCACGGTGAAATTATTTTGCTGGCAGACAGTGATGTCTATGTCGAACCCAACTATTTGCAACAGGTGGTTCAACCGCTCAATAATCCGAGAGTGGGGGTAGTGACGTGTCTTTATCGATCGATCACTGAAGGCTGGTTAACTGAGTTAGAAGCGCTGAGTTCGGCGACTGAGTTTCTGGCGGGGGTTTTGGTAAGCAACGAGTTAGAGGGCGTGAAATTTGCGATGGGTCAAACGATCGTCATGCGGCGATCGGTGCTAGAAGAGATTGGGGGATTTGCAGCGATCGCTGACTATTTAGCCGATGACTTTCAACTCGGTTATTTGCCCACTCAAGCCGGATATGAAGGCGTGCTGTCTCATCACATTGTTGATCATGTCATGGCGACCAGCACATTCGTGGGTGCTTTGCAGCGTCAACTGCGTTGGATGGTCGGCATCCGAGCCTCGCGCCCCTGGGGATATCTGGGATTAATTTTTACCTACGGCACGGTTGCTAGCCTCTGGTTTTTGCTAATCACAGCCGGATCGCTTTTTGGTTGGATTATTTTGATCATTACCTGGACAATGCGGTTAGCGATGGCGTGGTTTATTGGGGTTAAAAGCATTCGCGATCCGGTTGCAGAAAAATTGCTTTGGCTTATGCCGCTGCGTGATCTGATCAGTTTTGCTCTATGGTGCTATGGTTTTATTGGCAATACTATCAAGTGGCGCGACCACCAGTTTAAGCTGACAAGAAAAGGTGAACTGGTCGCTTATCCGTCAAGTCTGCCTGAGAAAGTAAAGTCAGTGATCGGATGAGGTTGGCGTTAACTTAGTTAAACAATCTGGTGGTCAAAAAACCTTGCGGAAAGTTACCGATTTGCCTAGTTTGATCAGATGGGGGCACGATAGATAGGGTGCTTGGTCAGTGCACTGTTGTCGCCTGAAGACTCATTTTTAGGTAAGGAGGTGCGATCGTGAAACGGAAATTGTTGATCTTAATTTTGGTGCTATTCAGTTCAGGGGGGTTTGGAACAATGACCAATGCTCAATCTGTGCGATCGGATGCTGAAATCAGGACAATTCTGCAACAACGCATTGATCAAGAGCAGCAAAGTACTGGAATTGTTGTGGGTGTGATTGATGAGCAAGGTCGCCGCATTATTGGTCATGGCACACTCGATCGCACGAATTCCCGTCGGGTTGATGGCAATACGCTATTTGAAATCGGCTCAATTAGCAAGGTGTTTACGGCTCTGGCGCTGGTGAATATGGCAGAGCGAGGGGATCTGAAGCTGAATGATCCGATTTCTAAGTTTCTTCCTAAATCTGTGAAAACGCCAACGCGAAACGGTAAAGAAATTTCCTTGTTGAATTTGGCAACTCACAGCTCTGGGCTGCCGCGTTTACCTGATAACTTTGCACCTGCTGATATGAACAATCCCTATGCAGATTACACAGTCGAACAGCTATATTCTTTTCTATCAACCTACCGTCTGCCGCGAGACATTGGCGCTCAGTACGCATACTCGAATTTGGGAGCAGGCTTACTAGGGCACATTCTCAGTCTCAAGGCAGGCGTGGACTATGAAACGCTGGTGAAAACCCAAATTGCTCAACCTTTACAGATGAATGACACCCGAATTCATCTCACCTCTGATCAGCAAGCTCGCTTCGCTACCGGACATAATGCGCTTGGTAAACCTGTTTCTCACTGGGACTTACCCACACTGGCAGGGGCAGGGGCACTGCGATCGACGACCAACGATCTACTCAAGTTCTTGGCGGCTAATCTAGAACTGACCTCATCCCCTTTGACTGCAACTCTGCAAAAAACCCATGTTGTTCAAAAGCAGACAGATACACCCAGTCTAAAAATCGCGATCGGTTGGCATAGCTTGAACCAAAACGGGACGGAGATTATCTTCCATGATGGCGGTACGGGTGGATTTCGCAGCTTTATTGGCTTTGTGAAACAGAAACGGCTGGGCGTTGTTGTGTTGTCCAATTCAGAGAATGATATTGCTGACATTGGGCTGCATCTGCTCGATCGTCGCAACAAGTTAGCAAAACACAATCCACCCAAACAACGTCAAGCGGTTGCGGTCGATCCTAAACTGTTTGATGCCTATGTTGGGCGATATGAACTGGCTCCCAACTTTATTCTCACCATTACCAAAGAACAAAATCGCCTCTATGCTCAAGCAACAGGACAGCCCAAAGTCGAGTTGTTTGCAGAAACAGAAACCCAATTTTTTATCACTGAAGTGGATGCTCAAATTACATTCATCAGCGATCGGCAGGGAAAAGTAAATCGTCTAATTTTGCATCAGGCAGGGCAAGAGATTCCAGCCAAAAAACTAGACTAAGCCCGTTCTGTACGCAATACTATTCGTCCTTTTTGTTGAGCCGTGATGTCATACCCATTTGATTTGTGAACGCGACAGATCCGCATGATGCCCGTACAGAACGCGGGTTGATGGAGGGGCACAACATGTCGTGCCCCTCGTGATCTTTTCGCTACGGTTGCAAATCCGGGCTGCCCCCTAAATCCCCCAAAATTGGGGACTTTGAACCTAAATTCTGGGCTTGAAGTCTCCCAGAATTGGGGAATTTAGGGGGCTGAAGAACGCAGCGAACTGATATCAGTTAACTCACTAAACATCATGGCTCAACAAAGATGATACCTGCGGCAAGCTGGATCACATTCAGTTCGGTGTTACGACGATCGCCGATCAACTTCTTCTTGATTTCTAATTCTTGGTTCACTTTGCGGAGTTGTCCCTCTGTGGCAGGCAGCATTCGGAGTTTGCCTGATTGTTGAAAGGTTTGAATGCGGTCTTCGAGTTGTTGGCGACGACGATCGGCGTAGCTTTCGGCACTGCGCTGTTGAACATCGCAACGGTTGTCATTCTCGGCAGCAAATTCTGCTGATGCCTGGTCAAAGCCTGCTTCTAGTGCATCATCGCAATCGCAATAAAGTGCCAGGACTTGATCGAGATTTTCTAGTAAATTAGCGGCATTCAGCTTTGCCTTTCCCCAACGGGCTGCCCGATAGAGGAGGCGTTCTGATTGTTCATCAGACAATAATTTACCATCCGAATATTGAGCAACTTTGTAAGCAAGACGGCTCTCAGAACGCAATCCTTGAAACAGCCAGCGATGAATCACATACACATATTTTCCTGGCGCAACTTCAACGTCTGACTGCTCACAGCGAACGGCTGAGATCGGGTGAAGTTTTTGAGCATCATTGTCGTAGCTGTGCCTAATCCATTGAATCAGTGGATGGGTGGGATCAAGCAGTTCGATTGGCTGTCCGGTGCCTTTGCCCGGTTGTTCTGCAAGGCGAGGGTCAAACAAACAGAACGCAGGCGATCGATGTAAGCGAGTTTGAGTCGCAAATCGATGGTGCTTGAGAAACAACTCTAAACCGACTTTGGCATCTTCGGTTAGCTTGATCTCAAAGACGGCTTCTTTACCTTGAATCGGTTTAAGGGTGGTGCCTAAATAGTAGCGGGCAAAATAGTCTTCAACAAATGAGTGCAATTCTTCTGAAGTTAGCCATCGACCCTGATTGCGGCTTTTGCTAACAGCATCAAGAATTTGATCTGAGAACGCCATTAAATTGACGGATTCTTGTTCTAATTGGTCTTGTTGGAGGCGTTGTTTGAGGATTGCGCTTGCAGTTTCGTCAGCGCGTTTGAGTCGTTCGGCATCCGTTAATTCGGATTCAAATAGGGTTACGAGCAATTTTTCGGTCGCCTCTCCGAGAATGTTTTCCAAATCGCCAATGCTTTCTTGAAAAACATTGATACGTTGATATAAACGATCGAGAATCCGTTCTTCAATCGTGTCTACCAAACTGAAATTGATGATTGAAATGCGATCAGCTTTTTGCCCTAAGCGATCGATCCGTCCAATTCGCTGTTCGACTCGCATCGGGTTCCAGGGCAGATCATAGTTAATCAAAAAGCGACAAAATTGTAGGTCAATTCCTTCGCTGCCGACTTCTGAAGACAAGAGAATGGAGGTGTTGCCTTGCTTAAATTGTGACAGCACTTCTTGTTTTTGATCGCCCATGCCACCCAAAATCAAACTGGTCTGAATTCCATCCGTTTCTAGGCGGTGTTGCAGATAGTGAAGGGTGCCGCGAAAGTAGGCGAACAGCGCAAATTGCTCATCTGGATGTTTCTTGAGTTCGCGATGTAGAAACCGAACGAGTGCTTGATATTTGGTGTCTTCAAATTCGAGTTGAGCGTAGTTAATATTTTCTAATGGCAATGTCTCACGATCGGGCAATGTTTCGGTTTCTGACTGTGTGGTTGAAATGCCCGATTCCCAGAACAGTTCATCTTGAAATTCATCCAAAATTCCCTGCTCTGACCAAGTTTTTAGCGCAGCGACAAGACAGCTTGCCATTTGCCGTTGACGGGCAATCAACCGAAAGAGCAGAACGCCTTGCTTGCCTTTGCTTTGTTTGCGAATGGCTTGAGTCACCGACTCATAAATTTCTTTTTCTAAAGCAGAGAAATGCACCTTCAACGTTTGGGGGGCGCGTTCAACCCGATTGGGCAGCACATCGCGTTTACGGCTGCGAGTGAGATATTGACTAACTAATGAAGCACTTTCTAATTTGTAACCGAGTCTGACTTGCGTTTCTGCATCGATCGCGTCAGGTGTTTCCAACGTGTGTTGAATTTGCCGTAACACAGAATTATGTTGAAAGTAATCGGACTGAAGGGCACGATCGAGGTCGCGTTTTGCCGCCTTAAAATCGGGAGGATGACTCCAGAGCGATCGCAAAGCCCGAATCAACGGCGCATTTGCCTCCAGCATTTGATGAAAGATTGTCTCGTCAAAAAAATCTTCTGGGCTAATAATCTTCAGCAGTTGATAGAGGTTATTGTTCTGAGTTTGAATCGGGGTTGCCGTGAGCAGCAATAGATGACGAGCCGCATCTCGCACCAGTTGCCCCAGTCGATGATTGGCAGTGGCTTGGTTGCGAAGATAATGCGCTTCATCAATAATCACCAAATCAAACACGCTCGACTCATCGGCAGCAGGATTGTTGTTATTGTTGTCTAACAATCTTGCCAGTTCTGCCTTGGCTCCCGAAGTGGTTGCATCTTCCCAATTAGCGCTGGGGCGAAGCCCTTCTAAGCTGGCGATGCACACAAAGGGATGCTGATATTGGCTTTGCAGAACGTACTTGACTTCTTCTAAGAGCGCTTGGGCATTGGTGAGTTTGGCGATGATATTAAACCGTTGTTGCAAATCATCGCGCCATTTTTCCCGCAAAATTGCTGGACAAATGATTAATAAACGACGGGCATCGGCTCTGGCTTGCAGTTCTTTCCAGATATAGATGGCTTCGATCGTCTTTCCCAGTCCTACTTCGTCTGCAACCAACAATCGCCCCACCGGAGATTCTAAAAACTTCAGCACAGGTTTAAACTGGTGTGGGTAGAAGTCAGTATGACTCGACTCCATACTATAGAAAATGTTGGTTAATTGTCCTTTTACTTTCTCAAACGTGAGAATTCGGCGCAGGTCATCGGCTCCGCTAAATTTTCCTTGTTCTAGCAGATCAAGAAGTCCTTCTGGTTCTCCACAAAGTTCTAAAAGGTTGTAGGGCTTGTAGGATTTTTCGTTTGGGCTAAATTGAACTTGCACCAGCAGCCGAGTTCCAGAAGCGCGAGTTTTTCCGGTCGTGATGCCCCGATGCCCCGGATTGGCTTTTACACGCACTTCCTGACCTGAAATAGCCGGGTTCCAACTAGTATCACTCATTGGCTATACGCCTTTGCTCCTGGGTAACTTCATCTCGGTTCGTTGGCTTTAGGTGCCTTACCCATCGGATCTTCTCCTTGAGGGGGTGCTGGCTTGATTTGCTCCATCTCGCTTGGAAGTCTGATCTCTGGCTGCTCTCCAGTAGGGATCGACAACCCATAAGCGACTGCAAATCGATGAAACTCGCGGTTGCTGATGCCGTTCGTTTCCAAGTCTTTGGGGGCTGGCAGCGATCGCACCTCATACTCAGGAATCAAAGCATCTTTGTGTTTAAAGTCACTATAAGTATCTTTGATTGCTTGAGTATAAAAGATGGATTGTCCGCCTCCACCTCCCATTAAAATGTTCAGCGGTTTCTCAAACCCCCGCTTCATCAAAGTGCCCCCATGCTCAACATACCTCCGGCACCCTTTTAGAATCACTTTGGCAATCAGTTTTTGAATCTCTCTGCGAGTTTTACTACTCCTCAGTTGGACGGAATAACGAGTTGAGTTGCCACGCAACGTATCTTTAACATCAGTATCTAAAAGGTTTAATTCCTTCGCTGATTGTTGACAAAAGGCAGTAACTCCTAAAGGATCGACTTTACCGAAAAAGAAATCAACCTTCTTCTCGCCGGCCTCATTCCGATATTGAAATGAACTGCCATCTAGGGTTCCATCTCCCACATCGAAGAGGGCATAAAATCCTTCATCGATTTCAAGAGAGTTGATTAGCGACCACGCTTCAGCCGCAATTTCTGGAATCGCGTGGCAATAGATCGCCGCCTCTTCTAGTGTTGCTCTCAGTGGTTTTAAGCGATCGTGCAAATTCTCGATCGTCATTCGCTCAGTCTGAGGTTCATGACTCAACAACCAGGCGAGAGAGAGAACTTTTTCAAAGCGGTTAATTGCCTTAGAATCACAATATTCAACTGGAACACCCACGTTGGCAGACCATCCAATCTGCTGATTGATGATTAGCTCTGGTTTATTTTGACGAATCCAAGTTTGAGCGCGAACGATAATCCGGCTTAGATAATAAGCACAAAGATTTTCAACGGTTTCAGGATTGTCAAGCTCAGGGAGTTCTTCAAGTCGCCAGCTCTCGTTGCATTGAGAAAGATCTAAATCAGCCAAGCGCATTTTGATAAATTCCACCGTTGTCTGAACTTGGTCTTCGTAAGGTTTCCATTCAGAAGTGGTCAATCCAGTCATTAGCGTGCCATCGGGCAGAATTCCGATTTTTGTCGGCAGTAAGGCTTCTTCCAGATGAGTAACTTCGTCGGTGAAGGTAACAATCTCTGAGCGATCTCTTGCCACATCTCGAAAACAAACTTTCGTAAAACTGGTGCCAAAATCAATCCCCAAATTCAGCACCAAATCTTCTAAATCACTAAGTCCCTCAACGTCAGCCGGACTGATCGGAGCCTGCTCAACTTCAGGTTCTAGTTCAGTCGGCAAGTCTACAAACTCTGGTGCGACGATAGTTGGAGGTGGCTCAATCGTGGGCAGCCGATTCTCGATTCTCAGATCCGCAGGTTCGCTGATTTGTTGGGCTTCGATCGCCCTCAGTTGTTCTTGAAGTTGAGCAATTTGTTCTGCGAGCCTGGGAAATGCTTGTTGCAACGCTCGAAACTCCCCCAAATTCAGAGTCGTCGCTTGAAGTTGTTGACGAATGTCCTGAATTTCTTGAGATAAGTTCTCTCGCACTTGAGAGAATTGGGCTTCTAATCCTGTCTGACTTGTTGCCGCATCAGCCTGACGCTGTTGGTTCGCCGTTAACTGTGCATTAAGTTGAGATAATCGCGCTTGCAGTTCACCTAGATGGGTCGCAGTCGCGTTTTGCCCTTGCTGAGTTGTTGTGAAGCGCTCTTGTAGTTGAGAAAGCTGCGATCGTAGCTCACTTAAATCGATCGCGGTCTGATTTTGACGTTGCCCAAAGGCGGTGAGTTGTTCGCTAAGGTCAGTAACTCGCTCTGTCAGACTTTGAGTAGATTGTTCTAAAACTCGTGAGTCGAGGTGTAATAGGCGTTGATCGATCTGCGCGATCGCCCCATTAAATCTCTGCTCTGTCTGCTGCTCAAACCGTCGCCGATTGACTAAATTTAGACACAGCGAGAGAGACAGCGGAGCCGCCGCCCACGCTACCTGTTGCGATAGAGCTGAAACCACAACTCCCCCTACAGCGAAGGCGGCCGAGGTATATTCAGCAACTTGTAGGAGGTGCGATCGCTGGGTTCGTCGAGCGAAAAATGGATTGCTCATGCGACTGGTTTTTAGCGAAGTAGTTGAGTAAGGAGGTTTCTCCCATACTGCCACATCCTCTTCAAAGTGTCAGAGTAGAGTGTAAATTTAAGCCTCAAAACTGTTATAGACGCGACTACAATACCTGGTTTGCAGCAGAAACGCCAGAAGATTAGGCGCTACGGTTTGCACCTAAATCTTTTAGAGAGAAGCCGATGATATTGTTACCTTCATCTTTTGCTCCAGAAATTCTAGAAACACCCTAACTTTCTCATGGATTTGCGACTAGGGTATAGGGTGTTGATGGGGACTGGAGAAGATGAAAACATCATGAATCACATCGCTAAAATGATTTCTTTCAGACCGTTGGCTGATTCAGATCTCATGATGCTGCATGAGTGGTTACACCGCCCGCATGTCTCGAAATGGTGGGGCGATCCTGGAACATTCGCTGAGGTGAAACACGACTACCTACCCTATACCACCGACGAAGCGACCACACGAGGCTACATTGCCTTATTGGAGAATGAACCGATTGGCTTTATTCAGTCCTATATTGTCATGGGATCGGGTGAGGGATGGTGGGAGCAGGAAACCGATCCGGGTGCGAGAGGCATTGACCAGTTTCTATCTAATCCAGAGCAGATGGGTCGAGGCTTGGGTAGCGCAATGGTTCACGCCTTTGCAGAGCAGCTTTTCCAAGATCCGACTGTGACTAAGGTACAGACTGACCCTGCTCCTGAGAATGAACAAGCAATCCGATGCTACCGACGAGCTGGATTTGTCCCGACTGGCGAAGTGATCACGCCCGACGGGCCCGCACTGCTCATGGTCAAACGGCGACAACCTGAAGGTGAGATGGGTTAGTTTCTTGGGTTCCAACTCAACAAATTTAACGCAGCACGATTTTATAGCGAGAGGAGAATACATGCAGATTACCGCTTCAGCCATTTCACCGAACGTCGCTGATGTCACAGCATCAGCGACGTTCGTCAAGCAACACTTCGGCTTCAGCGAGGAAATGTCAGCCGCGGGCTTTGTGTCGCTTTCTCGACAGGATGCTAGATTTAACCTGATCTTTCTCCAGACGGGTCTAGCAAGCTTTAAACCGCCCCACATGCGCGGACATTGAGCAGATGGTTTGCTGATTGTCTTTGTGGTGGATAATATCGATCCTTAGCTTTGCGAAGCGAATCGCGTCAGTCTCATACGTCCACTCACCGACGAGTTTTTGAAGCCAGTGGTGTTCCTTCTGCGGTTTAATATTCATCGTTGTCTCCGATTGTTTTGCGGTTGTCGTCATCGCTTCATCTGCTGTTCCCTGTTACCGCGCTTCCAGCATGGGCACCTTGAGCCGTGAGCAGAATTTCTACCCATAGGTCGGCTGCTGCGGATAACCTGGAGGCGAGTCTTCAAAATCTTCTTGCCGCCCATAGGGTGTCGTATCGAGAAGGCTGTAGGCATCGGTGAGCGATTCAACGCCACGAGCATAGGTCGAGTACGTGTGAAAAATATCGTTGCCAATGCGGAAGAAAACGCTGAGTCCATGACTTTCACCCTGCATCACATTAGATCCGCTCCTTTCCTCCATCTGGGCTTTGTCCCGATAGTTGTACTCGATGGGCGCGACGTTCTCGTCTAGCGTGACATAGAAATCGTAGTTGAAATTGCTGCCAAAGGAGGAATACCAGGGAACAGTCCATCCTTTGAGCCTTTTGTAGGCTTCAAGCTTGGGCAGTGGGGCACGGGAGACAAGCGCGAATGTTGTGTCTCGATCGTTCAGCATTGACAGGTCGCCCAGGGCATCGACATAGCCCGTGCAACCCATACAACCTCTATCCCATGTTGGATCGAACATGAAGTGGTAGATAATGAGTTGGGTACGCCCAGCAAACAGATCGATCAGTTTGACAGAGCCATTCGATCCTTCAAAAGTGTAGTCTTTCTCAAGCTTGACCATTGGTAGCCTGCGTCGCTCGGCGTTAATGCGATCGCGGTGCTTGGTATATTCTTTTTCGTGTTCAAGGAGTGTTTTACGAGCAGTCAACCACTCGTCTCGTCCAACAATTTTTGGACGTGCGATTTCGTTCTTGATCATTGTAAATCTCTTTAGTTAATTGCTTCCTAGTTGATTGCGCTTGGCTCCATATACACCACTTCCCAAATGTGACCATCTAAATCCTGAAAGCCATGTCCATACATGAATCCGTGGTCTTGCGGTTCGTTGTAGGTTGTGCCACCAGCGGCAACTGCCTTCCGAACTCGGTCATTCACGGCTTCTCGGCTTTCAGCAGATAAACACACCAGCACTTCGGTGCTTTTCGTGGCATCACAAATGGTGTTGGGAGTAAAGGTTTTGAATTTCTCGTGGGTCAAGAGCATTACGAAAATGTTCTCACTCACAATCATGCAGGTGGCAGTCTCATCGGTGAACTGAGGATTGAACTGGAAGCCGAGTTGGGTAAAGAACTCGATCGACTGTTTGAGGTTGTTGACGGGCAGATTAACGAAAATTTGAGTACTCATGGTTTCTCCTTGTAAGATTTGTTGCACGATATTTGAGAAGCTTCGCCTGAACGGAGAGATCAAGCCGCTTGCTCACAGTTCACCATCCACGGAATGCCGAACTGATCGACTAACATGCCGAACCGGATAGACCAGAAGGTTTGCTCGATCGGCATCTTCACTTTGCCATTTTCTACCAGCGCATGAAAAATGCGTTCTGCCTCGGCTGGCTCATCAACGCTGATCTGCACGTAGAAGCCTTGAGGAGCTTCAAAGTACCCCGATGGACTATCAGATCCCATTAGAAGACGATCGCCCAAATCGAGACAAACGTGCATGATCTTGTCATGCCATTCAGCAGGCACATGTTCTGCTGAGGGTGCTTCTTTGTGGGTCATCATCGCGACAATTTTGCCGCCGAGACATTGCTCATAAAACTTGAACGCTGCCTCACAGTTGCCGTTGAACATCAGATAAGGATTGAGTTTCATGGTGTATTCCTCCAGTTGGTTCAGGAATTGGATTACGGGTTGAGCGTGAAAGCGGCTTGAGACGTTTCTGGATCAAAAGGAACCGAGAGGTGTTCGTGGACAATCTGCCAGTTGTCTTGATGTTTCTGGCAAACCGCCGTTACCCGCATCCAGGTTTGCATGGCAGGATGGTTTTCCTGTCCTGTAAAGCGAAACAGCCAATGGGCAACTGCCAAATTGTCATTCACGATGATTGTGAGGTCTCTTGTTGCCATTTCAAACGAATCTGGAAAGTAGGGTAAACACGCTTCCCACGCTTGACGAATCGCTGCTTTGCCCTTGGTTTGAAATGGGGGGATGACATCAAACATGATGACTTCGGCAGCATAGCGGGACATGATTTGATCCCCGTTCTTGGTGCAAATGGCATGTTGTTGATCGGTGATCAGTTGACGGATTTGAGCTTCGTTGGATGTGATGGTGCTTGCGGTTGTCATTGCAGGATCTCCTTGGTTTGAGGTTTAGTTTGGTCTGGGGTTGAGGGCAAATATTAAGGCTCTGGCAGTCCCGCAACTTCAATCACGGGACGGATCTCGACCGTGCCAACTTTTGCGCCTGGAATCTGGGCAGCGATCGCGATCGCCTCATCCAAATCCTGGGCATCAATGAGGAAAAATCCGCCCAGTTGTTCGCGGGTTTCGGCAAACGGGCCGTCGGTCACAAGTGATTTGCTGTCGCGCACCCGGACACTGGTTGCCGTTGCGACAGGATGAAGCGGAGCAGTTGCCAAATACTGTCCTTTCGAGTTGAGTTGTTGGGCAAGCTGTGCGGATTCTGCATAACACTGCGTCCGCTCGGTGTCGCTCAGCGCATTTTCCTCCATGTAAATCAGCATCATGTATTTCATTGGGTTGCCTCCTTTGTAATTAAGTCGAACAGCGCTGATTCAAATCGACACTTTGCCAAAAATTTTTATCATCCAGTACGATCGAGCTTGACCTCCTTTGGTTCCTTTCATGAGTTAGTCGAACGGCAATCGCTCAAATCGACACCTCAGCAAAATTTTTGAGAAACTTTTTGATCGTCCGCTATGGTTTCAAACACAAACTCAGATGTCAGTCAGGCGATTACGTCCGTTTACCGCACTGAGTGGGGGCGAATCGTCGCCATCCTGATCCAACTGATGGGAGATTTTGACATCGCTGAAGAGGCAGCACAGGAGGCTTTTACGGCGGCTGTGAATCAGTGGCAAGCCACAGGCATTCCAGATCTCCCGCGTGCCTGGATCATCAAAACAGCGCGATTTAAAGCGATCGATCGCCTCCGACGACGATCGCGCGAAAGCGAGAAACTCGAATGGTATGCTGCATCCGGGTTGATTCCGAGCCGTGAGGAGCCAAAGTATGACACCGATGAAATTCCGGACGATCGTCTCAAGCTGATCTTCACCTGCTGTCACCCGGCACTGGCGATTGAGACTCAGGTGGCTCTAACGCTGCGAATGCTGGGCGGACTGGAAACCGACGAAATTGCCCGTGCCTTTCTCGTGCCCACGGCAACGATGGCACAGCGGCTCGTGCGTGCCAAGCGCAAGATTCGTGACGCAAGCATTCCTTATATAGTGCCGGATACAAACAATCTGCCCGAACGGGTAGATACAGTGCTGACGGTGATCTATCTCATTTTCAACGAAGGCTACGCGGCGACGAGGGGCGAGACACTGGTGAGAGCCGATCTCTGTGCAGAAGCCATCCGACTGGGGCAACTCGTCAGGGTATTAATGTCACCCCAACCGCCCGCAGCAGTGACAGCACTAGTAGCGCTGATGTTGCTGCATGACTCCCGACGCGATGCCCGTCTAAATGAGGCGGGCGATCTGGTTTTGCTCGAAGATCAAGATCGTCGCCGTTGGAACCGATCGCAGATTGCTGAGGCACTGCCACTCGTTGAGGAAGCATTGCGGGGTGAACCGAGTCCGTTTGCCATACAAGCCGCGATCGCCGCTCTCCACTGTCAGGCAGCACGGGCGGAAGAGACGGACTGGGCACAGATTGTTCGACTCTACGGGGTACTGGAACGACTCCAGCCTTCGCCGATCGTGTTGCTGAATCGAGCAGTCGCGATCGCGATGGTAGACAGTCCTCAGACGGCGCTTGCACTCCTGGATGGGCTTGCCACCGAACTCAATGGCTATCATCTGTTTCACGCCGCACGAGCCGATCTGCTGCGTCGGGTTGGAGCCTTAGAAGCCGCAGCGCAGAGCTACATGCAAGCACTTGCACTCGTCACGAATGACAGCGAACGGCGGTTTCTCGATCGGCGGTTACACGAAGTTCAGCCGTGACTTATCCTGAAGATCAAGATTTGCACAAAGGTTCGATTCGACAGGGTAATGGTTTAGGAGGAAGTATAGTACACCTGTTACATAGTGATTCTAGTTCACAGTTCACCAACGGGAGTGGCTGTAAACAACCTTCGTTCTCATTTGCAAGCTTTAGTCAGCATTCGCTCTAACACTTGCTGCATCACTTGAAGTTCTTCATCATTGAGATGACAGCCAAAGTATTCTGCGATTGCTTCAGAGTAGACAGACCACATCTGCTGCTGCATCGCTAATCCAGCTTCAGTCAGCACTGCATAGGTGCCTCGCCGATCGCTCGGACATCGTTCTCGATAGGTGTTAATGTTGCTTCCGATCGGTCTTCCATTTAATAGAAAAACCGTCTCCCTTTTGAATATGATCTAGGAGCTTTGAGAGGCGAAGAGGTCGAAATAAAGGTCGAATAATGTAAGATTTGCCACAGCGACTTGAGCATGATCAACAACCACTGGGGAACGTCGCAGTATTCATTAGTGCCAGGGCATGAAGTAAGTGGGTAGGATCGCGCAAGTAGGCAATGCGGTCAAAAAACTCAAAGTCGGTCAGCAAGTTGGGCTGGGGTGGAACTCTCAATCGTGTATGACCTGTGAATGGTGTATGTCAGAGAACCACAACCTTTGAGCAGCTAAGTAGGAGGGTGAAGTTAAATATAAGATAGGAAGACCCTCTAATTAACCCCTCCTTATGCCTGCTCCCCTCCGGATCATTTTGACTTCAGAAGAGGATCGCACGTTAGCTG
>NZ_MPPI01000041.1 GCF_001895925.1 Phormidesmis priestleyi ULC007
AAACCTTTGCACAAGTCAAGCAGCTATTTGTGCAATTCTTGCAGTCTTACACGTTTGATTTTCCCAAGTTGCGGCGCTATGGCTGATCTTACAACTCAAATAGGACTGCTATATTGCCGAAACTCACCCCGGCACTCTACCCGACTATTTAACTGAATTAGCTCGACTCTATTCGATCCTGATTTGGTTCGTTCCAGCGATCGCGATCCCAATGCTCTTCTCTTCTCCAAATGGTTTGAGAGTATTCGCACAGGACGCTATCTTGTAGTAGTAGTGGTCAATCAAACTGACCCAGAACGCCACTGGATTATTACAACCTACACTGCGCGTAAAATCACTGGAGGGCAAGTGCTATGGCAGAAAAACTAACCGTGCGCTACGACAAAATTGGCGATATTCTCTACTTCGACACTTGCCCTCCCTATCCTGAACAAGAATCCGAGGAACTAGGTGACGAAATCATCGCCCGCCTCAACCCCACCTCTGGAGCCGTCGAAAACCTTGAAATCCTTTTCTTTTCCACTCGCTGGGATACCCTCAACTTGCTAGAACTTCCCATCAGTGCTGCTTTACAACTTGTATGCCAATAACATCGGTTGTGGATTAGAACTATTCTTAATGACCCTCAAATTGTGAACACTGGTGTAAAAATCGCTTTAGAAACTCTGGCTGTGTGCCGAAGTGCAAATGAGTATAAGACGCATGAAGTTGATAACACTGCCAACCCTCTGACTTAAGGGGAATGCTAGAGTGATAACCCTCAAGATTAAAGAGCGGTTGATCAGATTCGTGAGTCAACGTCGATCGATGAAATTCATGACCCCACACCCGATCGCCTTTATTCATCATCGGGCTGTTTTGCATCACAGTGGCTTGTCGGTAACCTAACGTTAGCTTTTTTCCCATTTTTGCTGTTGTGGGTAAAATGCCGACCATTGAGTGAGATTGTCCGGCAAAATCAATAATTTGTTCGCACAAATACATTAAGCCGCCACATTCTGCATAGGTCGGCATATTAGACTGAATCGCCGCGTCAACTGCCTGACGAGCCGATTGATTAGCCGCAAGTTCGGCTGCAAACACTTCTGGAAAACCGCCCCCAAAATAGAGTCCCCGCACTCTTTCTGGCAATGCTGAGTCTGTTAAAGGACTCCAATAAACGAGTTCTGCACCCAGTTGTTCCAACAAATCTAAGTTGTCGGCATAGTAGAAATTAAACGCAGAATCGTAGGCGATCGCAACTCGAACTTTAGAGTTCAAAACTTGGATTTTAGACTCGCTTTTCTCTAAAGGCTGACATTTCAACAAGGGCAACAACTGCGACCAATCGAAGCAGGTTTCTCCTAAGTCAGCCAAGCGATCGAGCAATGGATTTAGATTCTCAAGCTCTGCGGTGGGCACTAAACCTAAGTGGCGATCGGGAATTGTAATCTCATCTTGACGACGCAAAACGCCTAAAATTGGCAAATTCAGCGGTTCTAAAGCGGCGGTGAGCAGTTCTAAATGGCGATCGCTGCCGACTCGATTAAGAACTACGCCAGCCACATTAACGCGAGGATCAAAGCTGCGATATCCGTGAGCGATCGCGGCGATCGATCGGGCCAAACTACTGCAATTTAAAATCAGCAAAACGGGCAGATTTAAGAGTCGGGCAATGTGAGCCGTGCTGCCAAAATCATCTGACCCACTGGCTCCATCAAACAGCCCCATCACCCCTTCGATTAAAGCGTAGTCTGCGGTTTGACTGTGTTGAGCAAAACACTGCTGCACATAAGCTTCTGAAGTCAAGACAGGATCGAGGTTTCGACAAGCCCGCTTAGTGACGTGGCGATGAAACATCGGATCGATATAATCAGGCCCAACTTTAAACGACTGCACAGCTTGACTGCGACGCTGCAACGCGGACAACAAGGCTAACGTCACGGTGGTTTTGCCCACACCGCTTCTTTCTCCGGCAATAATCATCCCCATACGTCAATCAGTCTACCTGTAAGATGGAGAAGCCTTTGGGCGATCGCACTTTCTCACTATAAACGCAATCTTCAACGCTTATGCACCGTCTCGCAACGATTCCTGGAGGATGGAACCCCGCCGCAGAGGGCGTGATTTTTGTCGAACAGCAGCCTGCGCCCATCGTGGTGATTACGGCGGCTGATACTGATATTCAAACGCTGGCGGCGGCGGCAAATCAGCTACCCGATGGGTTTGCGTCGCTGAGAGTGGTCAATCTGCTGCAACTTCAACAACAACTGACGATCGACACTTACGCCGAAGATGTCTTGAGTCAGGCGGAGGTGATTATCGTTCGGGTGATTGGGGGGCGATCGTATTGGAGTTATGGGTTAGAAGTTGTCGAAGAAACGGCAAAACAAACAGGCACAAAACTGATTATCTTGCCGGGAGATGAGCGACCTGACCCTAATTTAATGAGTCATTCAACGGTTTCGTTAACCGAAGTAAATCAGGTTTGGAAATACTTTTTAGAAGGCGGCGTTGATAATTATTGCAATCTCCTTAAATTCGTTTCAACCTATTTCTTAAATCAGACTTATGCGTTTAATTCGCCTCAACCCGTTCCGCGAATTGGCATTTATGGCGGACAGCAAAAAATAGCCGAATCAAGGGTTCACTCTGGAGTCGGAATTTTATTTTATCGCGCTCATTATCTGTCTGGAAACACAGCAGTGATTGATGCCATGTGCGATGCGTTGATTAAACGAAATCTTACCCCTGTCCCGATTTTTGTATCGTCGCTAAAAGAACCTGATGTGCAAAAAGAGTTGCTGAACTATTGCGATCGCGGCATTGGGTTGCTCTTCAATACCACCAGTTTTTCGCTTGCCCGATTAGAGTCAGAAACGCCGCAAGTCGAACTTTGGGAAATGCTGAATGTTCCTGTGTTTCAGGTGATTTTTAGTGGCGGAACTCAAGAGCAATGGACATCAGGTTTTCAGGGCTTATCGCCTAAAGATATAGCGATGAATGTTGCTTTACCAGAAGTGGATGGGAGAATTATTACGAGAGCCGTTTCGTTTAAAGCAGTTCAAACTCAAAACCCATTATTGCAAACTGATGTTGTTGGTTATGAGCCTGTTTTATCCCGAATTGAGTTTGTTTCAGAGTTAGCGGCTAATTGGATCAAGCTGCGTCAAACTCCACCAAACGATCGTAAAGTTGCGCTAATTTTGGCAAATTATCCGACTCGTGACGGGCGATTAGCAAATGGTGTTGGTTTAGACACTCCTGCAAGCTGCATCGAGATTCTCAAAGCATTAAAACTGGCTGGATATCATGTAGAAAATATTCCAGAAAGTGACAAAGAATTGATTAAATTACTAACCACTGGAGTCACCAATGATCCTGAAGGTTGGACGTTGAGAAATGTTCGGCAATCTCTGACAGTAGAAGACTATCAATCTCAGTTTGACCAGTTGCCGATCGCAGTTCAAAAAGGCATTCAAACTCGATGGGGTTTGCCTGAAGAAATCACGGCATTTCCGATTCCAGGAATTCAGCTCGGCAATGTATTTGTGGGTGTGCAGCCTGCGCGAGGCTACGATCGTGACCCTTCTCTCAACTATCACGCGCCCGATTTAGAACCGCCGCACAATTATCTAGCGTTTTATCACTGGATTCGGTCTCAGTTTGGAGCCAACGCGATCGTTCACGTCGGCAAGCACGGCAACTTAGAATGGCTTCCTGGAAAAAGCGTGGCGCTCTCTGAGGAGTGCTATCCCGAAGCGGTTTTTGGGGCGATGCCTCATTTATATCCCTTCATTGTCAACGATCCGGGCGAAGGGGCACAGGCAAAACGCCGCACTCAAGCCGTGATCATCGACCACTTAACGCCACCGATGACGCGGGCTGAACTCTATGGCAATTTGCACCAAGTCGAAGGATTAATCGACGAATATTATGAGGCGCAAACCTTAGATCCATCGCGATTGAAATTGATTAGCGATCGGCTTTCTCAACTGATCATTCAAGAAAATCTCCATCAAGATTTAGGCATCGAAAATTTGGCGTTAAATGAGTCGAGTCTAGCAAGTTTTCTCAAGACGGCAGATGGCTATCTCTGTGAGCTAAAAGAATCTCAGATTCGCGATGGTTTGCACATTTTGGGGCAGTGTCCTCAAAATCGACAATTAAGAGATTTGATCGTCGCGATCGCTCGCAACCCCAGCGCTAATCGATTAGGTTTAACCCGCGCGATCGCTCAAGATTGGCAACTAGAATTAGATCCGCTCACTGCTGATTTAGGTGAGTTGGTTCACGAGAAAAACTATTCCAAAATCGATCACTGTCGAATTATTGGCGACGTTGTAGAAGTCATTGAAGAGTTTGCCGCAGATCTGATCACTCAACTGATACAGAGTGATGAATTTTCAGATATTGGAGCAGAGACGATTCGAGAATTAGACTGGATTCGCGATCGCCTACTTCCAGCGTTGCAAAAAACGGATCAAGAGATTCTCAATCTTCTCAAAGGACTCAACGGACAGTATGTGCCAAGCGGCGCATCTGGGGCACCGACTCGCGGCAGACCCGAAGTGTTGCCCACCGGACGCAATTTTTACTCAGTGGATATTCGCGCCATCCCCACCGAAACCGCGTGGGAGATTGGCAGAAAAGCCGCCGAAGCATTAGTCGAGCGATACACCCAGGAGAACGGCGACTATCCCAAAACATTAGGCTTATCGGTTTGGGGCACCTCAACCATGCGAACGGGTGGAGACGACATTGCAGAAGCGTTAGCTTTATTAGGAGTCAAACCCTTGTGGGATGGTGTCTCTCGTCGAGTCGTCGATTTTGAGATTTTGCCCCTCTCAGCGATCGGTCGTCCGCGTGTCGATGTGACGCTACGAATCTCTGGTTTCTTTCGCGATGCTTTTCCCAATCTGATTGATTTATTTGATAGTGCAGTTACAGCCGTTGCACAACTCGATGAATCTGATGATGAAAATCCGTTATCAGCTCAAGCAACGCAAGAACAAACGTATTGGGAATCGCAAGGATTAACATCAGAAGACGCAAAAGCGCGATCGCTCTATCGCATTTTTGGCTCAAAACCCAGCGCTTATGGAGCCGGATTGCAAGGCGTAATTGAGTCACAAAACTGGACAGATGAGAATGACTTAGCGCAAGCCTATATTAACTGGAGTGCCTACGCCTACACCCGCAAATCAAACGGGACATCAGCCCCCGAAGCGTTTAATCAACGCCTCAACACGATGCAAATTGTCCTGCAAAATCAAGATAACCGAGAACATGATTTACTCGACTCTGATGATTATTATCAATTTCAGGGAGGGTTGACAGCCGCCGTTAAATCGATCTCTGGCAAACAGCCCGACGTTTATTTCGGTGATAATTCGCGTCCTGATCAGCCTAAAGTTCGTCAGCTATCAGAAGAAATCAGCCGCGTGTATCGCGCTAGAGTCGTTAATCCCAAATGGATTGCGGGTATGATGCGGCACGGCTATAAAGGTGCTTTTGAAATGGCAGCGACGATCGACTATCTATTCGCCTACGATGCGACAACAAACTGTGTTCAAGATTTTATGTATCAGGGCATTGCGGAAACCTATTTATTTGATCCCTCGGTGCAGGAATTTATTCAGGAAAATAACCCCTGGGCAATGCGAGACATGTCAGAGCGATTATTAGAAGCACATCAGCGTGGATTATGGGAAAATGCATCAAAAGAAACGCTAAACCGATTGCAAAACTTATCACTTGAGGCAGAAGGAATTATCGAAAATCAGCTATGAAACGAGTCCTAATTCTGGGCGGAACAGGTGACGCTGCTGCACTCGCGGCTAAAGCGTCTCAGATTCCTGACGTTGAAATTATCACATCACTCGCCGGACGCACTCAAAACCCAACGGAGATCGCCGGGTCAGTTCGAGTCGGCGGATTTGGCGGCGCAACTGGCTTAAGCGACTACTTGCGCGATCGCAAAATCGACTACCTGATCGATGCGACTCATCCCTTCGCGGCTCAAATTTCTCACAACGCCGCGATCGCCACCCGTGACGTGAGCATTCCTCACCTGATGCTCGTCCGCCCTGCGTGGGAAAAGATGCCTGACGATCGCTGGATTGAAGTCGAGAGTGTTGAAGCGGCAGCCCTTGCCCTCGAACAGACTGCCAAACGTGTGTTTCTGACGATCGGGCGACAACAACTCGCGCCTTTTGCACGATTGCATGATGTTTGGTTTTTGATGCGATCGATTGATCCACCATCACCTGGTACAGCCATTCCCAATGGAATCACAGTCCTCGATCGTGCGCCCTTTACGATCGCACAAGAAAAACAACTGATGCTCGATCACACCATTGATACGATCGTCAGCAAAAACAGTGGTGGCAATGCAACCTACGCAAAAATTGTTGCTGCGCGAGAATTAGAGATTCCGATCGTCATGGTGCAGCGATCGCCCACTCCACCCGTTGAGCAAGTTGCCGATGTCGAGGGTGCGATCGGTTGGTTGCTCGATCGTCTTTAGATGAGAGGGAATAGATCTAAGGCTTCTGTACTCGACTTCGTTACAAGTATTGGAGTGTTGTTCAAAGTTGCTCGTTGAGTGTTCATTCGGTAGACTTCCTGCATAAATACTCCGCCCTCACCCTAGCTCTCTCCCCAAGGAGAGGGAACAAGAGAGTTCTGGCTCCCTTGAGGAGAAGGATTGACGAGGGCTTCGCCCCACTTCGTGAGGAGGGCTATCCGGATTTATGCAGGAGGTCTATTCATTTCAAGTAATCGAATCCAAAAATAGTTAATATTTATACAACATCAGCGTAATTGATTAAGACAATGGGCGTTCAGCTATTTCCAGCATTACAGGACTATGACAAATATCATTTCTGGGAACCTTCGCTGCGCCAAGTTGATTGGAAGTCAGTGCCGCACCACCTTGAAGAACTCGATACTCTAGCTGCAAAATTAGGGATTGAGTCGCTCTATCGTTTTATAAACACAACTCGCGATGATACTCCGTTTGACGACGAAACGATGGATGGATTTGAGAGTGATGGCGAGTTGATTGATGAGGCTTGGTATTACCAGGGACAA
The DNA here is from genome assembly GCF_001895925.1 of Phormidesmis priestleyi ULC007. GTDB lineage: Bacteria > Cyanobacteriota > Cyanobacteriia > Leptolyngbyales > Leptolyngbyaceae > Phormidesmis_A > Phormidesmis_A priestleyi_A. Next base: position 7,075 of record NZ_MPPI01000041.1, read on the forward strand.
ATGTTGTGGAGTGTAGAGCTAAAGTGGTTCGATCCAGGTCAAGGTTTAATTACAGTGCGTCATCTAATCAGTTATTTGCATTCTGTTCAAGGTGAATTGGAAATAAATCAGCTCTAGATCAGGATGAGAATGAGATTGGGGAAGATGATTATGCAGGAGTGGTTTATGAGTTGGAAGAAATGGAAAAAATCTTGAGTCAGGCGCAGCGAGAAAATAAGTCGTTTAGGTTATGTATATCAGGTTGAATCCGTCTCCCCATTTTCTACATGAGCGGCATTGCTGTTTTGTGCAACCAGTCTGCCATTTTTTGTCAAGCAAGTTGGTAGAAAAGGTCTGTAATTCTCCTCAATGGATGCCCTACTCTTAAATCAAGCGAACAAGCAACAGATAAACGCTCAGACACAGACTACTGATTGCTTGTAGCTCTCAAAGTTTATTTCTAATTCAATTCTCGATTCATCCCAAGCTGGTATTAGCAACTGCGGATTATTCTGTCGCGCTGATGCCGTGCAGCCTGAATTACTTCAACACCCAAGGAGTTATATCTCATGGCACTGCAACCTGTTTCTCAGAAAAAATCTCGATCGGTTCAACTAGCAGTCTCTGGATTTCTAGTCATTCAAGCCACGATCGTCACCACAACAATCAGTACTTTTGTTTCAACAAGTTCGGGCTGGATGTCGGCAAGCGCTCAGGAAACACAACCCTCTGTTCCTGTGCCTGGAACGGTCAGCACCTCTGCTGCTGATTTAAGACCCACCCTTGCGGCTTTCGGGTCAACTCTAAAGGTTGATTGCTTGTTGGCAGAAGAAATGGGAGTACGACTGGAACACTGTAGTAGCTTTGGCCCCACAACGCCGATTACTCTCAATCCAGAGTCTCTCAAAAAAGTCGAAGACGCAATTAATGAGGGTAGGACTCGTTTGCTGCCACCAAGCAATGGGATGGTTCACATTCCGCTGATGCAGTGGTAGATCTGCAAATTTTCCGCTAGATAACTAACTGTCCAATCTTGCTTTCTATTGCTAATTTTTTCCAACTTACAGGAGTACTATCATGACACTGCAATTCTTTCCTCGATCGTCTAAGCTGGTTCGCTTTGCAATTACTGGGCTGATGGCAACTCAAGCGGCGATCGCGACTACGGTCATCAGCGAATTCACTCTCACGACACCCGGTATTGATTCAACTCGCGCAGCTCTGGCAAAAAGTGAGCGTCTGTCTGGACAAGATATCTATCGCAAAGCTGCACCCGCAGTTGTGTATATAGAAACTGAGCAAGGCACAGGTAGTGGTGTCATCATTGATGCAAATGGCTTGATTGTGACGAATGCACATGTTGTAGAAGGCGCACAACAGGTAGCAGTCGAACTGGCGGACGGGCGCAAGTTTATGGCCCAGGTAGTCTCACAGGGAACACCTGGTTGCGTAGATCTGGCGGTGTTAAAAATTCAAGCAACTAAGCTACCAACCATAAATTTTGCGGCAGCGAGTTCCGTAGAGAAAGGACAGGAGGTTTTTGCAATCGGTTACCCGAAAGGTACGAAACCCTCTTCGATTACGCGAGGTGGTGTCAGTAATGTCTCTATTGATCAAGGCAGGATTGACACGGATGTAACGCTGAACCCTGGTAACTCTGGCGGAGCGCTACTCAACGATCGTGGGGAACTTTTGGGCATCAATACGGGCGGACGTAGGGATGCGACAGGAATGAACTTTGCAATCGCAGCGAACAAAGTGCAGGCATTGGTGCAAGCATTAAAGCAAGGTTTGTCTCCTATTCTTGGACAGTACGTGAGTCTTACCACGTCATCGAGTCATGATTTAGCAGCAAAACTATTGCTCAATGGTGCAGTGAACAACGGCACTCTTCAGAAAAGCGACAATTTAATGTGTGGTGATAAGAGCCGAGCCGACCTCTACACCTTTAAGGGTGATGCTGATCAACCTGTCAAGATTAGTATGACCAGTTCGCAAATCGGCTCCTATTTGGTACTGCTAGGACCGAATGGGGAAGTCGTGGCTGAACGTCAGAGTAAAGAGCGCGGTGGCACGGCGACAATGTTGGCGAAATTACCAGTAGCCGGAACCTACACCGTGATCGCCAACGCATTACATCCAGAGCAGCTTGGAGCTTATCAACTGCAAGCAACCGTTCCTTTGCTTTTTGAGCAAGGACGCTTAACTCGCACCAGTCCCCAATTGCAAGATGGCTCCCCTTACAGTAGCTATCGATTTACAGGGCAGGCAAACCAAACTATCGCGCTTACCTTATACCAGTTCGACTTCGACCCGTACCTGATTCTGCTGGATTCTGAGGGCAAGAAGGTTGTTGAAGGAAAAGCTGATCGCCAGTCTAAGGTTGACATCAAACTTCCTCGAAATGGCTCTTACACGCTGATTGTCAGCACGGTAAATCCGAACGATCGAGGTCGATTTTTGCTCTCCATCCAACCGTCCGAGGAAACCGCATCACCTAATGCAGTCTCTCAGAATCGCTAAGTCTAACAATTGAATGAAATGGCGGGGCAGTCCTTTATAGCTGCCCTGTTTGCGTTAACTGAGCCAGCATTCACCCACAGGAACTAAATTAGAAGGGTTGGTAGCGCAGGGAGAAATAAATGCCGCTGTCCTGCAATGAATTACCCGACTGGTCGATCGACACCAGTGGAATGCCATAGTCTACGCGCACATCAAAGCCTGGACTGATTAGCCAGCGCAATCCTACACCAAGACTAGCGATCGTTTGTGGGTCAGGATTGACCCCACGATTATTCCAGCCACTACCCACTTCAACAAAAGGCGTGAGTTGTAGAATACTCGGATTGTTCGTCAGGGGAATCCGCAGTTCTAGCGAACCCACTACGCCATTATCGGATACAAGTTGGTTTTGTCGATAGCCGCGCACTGTATCAACTCCACCCAGGCTAAAGCGCTCTAAAGATAGCAGAGAGTCAGGGGTTAGTTGCGCCGCGAGTCGGCTAATCAACACTACTCTGGGAGACACCTGCTGCACCCACTGAAACTGCCCCAGCCACGAGAAAAAGCGCCCATCAGTGCCAATATCGTTAATCGTGGCATCAAAGGCATTGATGCCAAAACTGAACTGCGATCGCGCTGCTAAAACACGAGTGCTGCCGCGATTTGTCCAATCTTGAAAAAAGCGAATGACTGTGACCTTCGACTCGCCGTTGTCCGGCCCTTCGGAAAACGAGAATGGAATATCATCTAAAATAAAGGTCTGACTGCGCCGCAGATCGAGTCCGACACCCAGGGCGAACTCACTGCGAGGCGATCGCTGCACAGGTTGACGAACACTAAAAGAAAGGGTACGAGTTTTACTGCGAATCCCCAGGTCTTGAAACGGTTCTTCAATAATCTCGCTGGCGTTGTTGCCATAGCTGATGCTGGCAGTGCCATTGAGGGAATTGAAAGGCACCGTGTAGCTAAAATTGTAGAGGTCGAGCGCTTCGGTTCTACTATAGTTGGCGGTGAGACGATCGCCGAAACCCAGCAGATTGTCGTGAGAGGCGAAGACACTGCCAGACACTTCGCCGATGCTGGGAGATTGATCATTCGCGATCGCAACCCCTGCATGAAACGGCGGTGCTTCTCGCAAGCTGACGCGCAATCGATTGCGACCGGGGGCAGTGCCTGCTGTCAGTTCTGCATTGACTTGAGCAATGAGTGGATCAAGCTGCAACAGTTGCAGAGCTTCTTCAAGCGGTCGGCGATTGAGAGGGGGTTTGGTTGCCCGCTCTAAGCGACTCCGCACGTAGCGATCGCGTAACCGAGTTAAGCCACTAATCTCAATCTGCTCCAGTTCACCTTCAACAACTTTAATCCGAACAATGCCTTGATCTAATGCCTGATTGTTCAGCAAAAATGCGCCGGAGGTAATGTAACCTGCATCGGTATAGAGTTGAGTAATCTTGGCGCGGAGGTTTAGGATATCTTCAAATGTTGCCTTTTTGCCCTCATACTGTTTTACCAGAGCAGTAATCTCGCGCTGCAAAACCGTGTTCCCAGAAACTTCTACTTTTTTGATGAAAAATTGCTCTCCCTGGGACACTGATGGCTCAGGCGGGGATGGCGTAGCGGGAATGGTTAAGCGCGGTGGCGGAGTAGAGGTAGGTGGCGGCAGGGGACTAGGCGACTCGGACGGGGTTGGAATGGTTTGCTCAAGCCGTTGGGGGGCGTTGGGCGGAATTGTCACACCCGCAGGCGGTGGGGATTGGGCTGTGGCGATCGCCGCCCCATTAAAAAAGAGCGCCAGTGTGAACACGATCGTCTTCATTGCTCACACTCCCGACTCATAACCAGTTTCCCGTTGGCTAATCGGTAAACGCCTTGAGGTTCAACGATCGGGTCGCCGATTTTCCAGGGGTGATCGGTTTGGCTTTGGGGTTGGGGGAGCGATCGGACTTCCCCAGTTGGAAATGATGAGGGTGGTGGATCGCCGGGACGGATGGGTAAGCCGCCGGAGCCTGTTATGAGAAAGGTGCCATTTGAGGTGCGATCGCGACTGCGGACAATGCAGCTATTGGCAAGCAGCGTAGAGGGATCGACTAGATTGTCTGACAGTTGGGTGAGGCTATTTTGAATGAAGGTGGTGTCGGGGATAGTGATGATGCCAGAAACCGTGCCGCTGGCGTTGACATCGACCCGGTTGTTGCCATCTAATGTGCGCGGATCAGTACCAGGAGGAGCCGGACGATAGTTCTGCCCGAAGAAAGCGGCTGTATTAAGAGTGATGTTGCCACCCTTGCCATCACGGGCAAATGACAGGATGTCGCTGTCATTGAAGGCGAGGATGGAGTCAGCAGTCAGAGTGATGTTGCCCCCACCGCCTGCACCACTATTAACAAAGGTGGTGATGTCGCTGTTGCCTTTCAGTCGAATGTCTTTGGCTGTAATCTCGATCGCTCCCCCGGAAGATTGAGCAGCGCTAGTTGAGATTGTTCCATCGTTAGCTTGTAAGGGTCCCCGGACATTCAGAAAGATATTACCTGCATTGCCGCTTTGGCTCGTAAACAGTCCACTGCTTTGGCTTGTGATCAGCCCACCATTCGTCAAAGTGATCGAATTTGCTTGAATTCCTATATTCCCTGCATTTCCTAAAGCCATAGTTCTAGCAGAAACTTCTGCACCATCTTTGACAATTAACTGATCTGTACGAATTGCTATATTGCCTGCATTTGTGAGACTTGTTGCCTCAGCCGAAAGATTACTCGCGATCGTCAACTGCCCTAGCCCAAACGGATCATTGGCTAGCGATGTAAATCCTTGTCCGCTAATGACGATAGAATCTGTAGCCGTCACATTCAAATCGCCTCCTCGTCCTCCCAAAACTGAGGAGGTTGCTACAGTGGCACCATCACGAATGATTAAGCGCTTCGTTGTCAAATTTAATTGACCTGCATCGCCAGTTGAGAGCAAAGAACTACTTATTAACCCACTCGGCGCGTCACTGACCTCGATCAGGTCGGCTTTAACATTCAATATACCTGCCTGCCCACCCTGCTGTACGCGAAATTCATCGTTGTCTCTTGAAGTACTAGTCGAGACCTCCGCGCCACCGCGAATTGATAATTGTCCAGTATTAATAGTCAAGTTACCAGCATTCCCAATTCCATTTGTTTTTGCTGATAAACTACTGATGTTTCCTTCAGTGTTCTTCCCTATAACCTCGACAGTTTCCGGCGCATTGATAATTAAGTCACCAGCACGTCCTGCAAAGTTGTAGGTGTTGGTTGATACTCTAGCACCATCGCGAATACTCAAGCGCCCAGTCGTGATCGTTAATTTTCCGCCCAATGCTGGCTCAACACCGCCTGGAACCTCAAGAAGCCTTCCGGTTTCAGCAACTATGCTACTGCGAAAAACATCACCCTCTGCATTCTTCAAACTGCCGCTCACTTCTACAAATTGAGGCGCATTGATAGTTACGTTTCCACCGCGTCCCTGCCCTGATATTGCAAAGGTTGAGGCAGAAATAGTGCCTCCGTCTTGAACACGAAGTCGATTAGTCGTAACCGAGATGTCGCCAGCATCTCCACCACCATATGTTCCGGTAAACAGACCACTGGGTGCCCCACTTCTGTATAAGCCTGTTACTTTGACTGATTCGCTGGTGTTGACTGTTAAAGTTCCCCCTCGCCCTGTACCAAAGGAGCCAGCCGTAATTTGTCCACCACCTTCAAGCAAAACATTATTTGCTTTAATCGTGACATTACCACCTGATCCGGAACCTCCCTGAACCTGAGATTGAATAGCGCCTTGATCGCGAACAATCAGATTTCCGTTGTCAACTATCACACTGACATTGCCAGCCGCACCTGAATTATAGGTATCGGATGAAATTTTACTGTATATGTTTGAGTTACTTGGCACACTTCCACTGACTTCAACTAGCTCCGAGGCGTGAATGTTTACACTTCCTCCATTTCCTTTACCGTCCGGAAGCAAGTCAGCACCTGCATTTGCCCTAATCTGTGCTCCGTCTAGAACACTGATTCGTCTGGCATCGATCGTAATATTTCCAGCCTTACTATCTCCAGTTGTATCTGCTCCAATATCTCCGCCTGTAAACCGCCTACCATTTATTGTGAGATCATTCCCGATAAGTGATAGTTCTCCAGTTTTGATGTCGATGTTGCCAGCATTTCCTGAAGATCCAGGGAATACAAAAGTTCCAATGTTTCCCCCATCATTACGAACTGAGTCATTCATCTGAATGAAAATATTACCTGCGTTTTGGTTGCCTTGGGTAGGATTTGTGATCTGTGAAAACGAATACATCAGCAGGCGATCGCCCTGAATTCGGATATCGCCTCCACCTTGTGTGATCACAGAAGCAAAAAGATCAAGCGAAATTTCCTTTGCATCTAGATTGATATCGCCACTTCTGCCAGTGCTAGTAGAAGAGAGGAGGGAAGCAGCAGGATCAAGCGAAATACTCTCACCCGCTGTCAGTTTAATACTCCCTGCGTTGCCAAAGTCAGAAGAAGAGTCTATTGAAGCTCCTTCTCTTAGAAAAATTATGCCTCGTGAGTCAATAACAACTGAACTACCATTTCCTCCAAAGCCCTGTGCATCAATTCCTTGCACAGGCGAAGCAATTCCTGCTCTAGTTACTCCTCTTCCGGTGATGACAACACCTGCACTTGACAGCAATGTGTTCGGCTGATATTGATTCGTTAGAAAGACTAATCCATTGGGTGGAATGATATTGACTTGCCCTAAAACGATTCCTGAATCAAAAGGCTCAGAATCGAAATCTCCACCACCAGGAAAAGTTCCAGACCCAATGATAGCTATTCCTCCTGGAATAGTGACACCTGATAAATCAATACCTGCTCGGATATCTAAGGTCGGGCGCGCAGTACCATCGATTGGCAATACCGTTCCATCCGATAAATTAACATTCTCTATGAGTGCCGTCGAATTAGTATCTGCACCTGTGATTTCGATCGTTCCTGGAATATACACAAATCCGCCAGCCAGAATATGCAGCGAAGCTCCAATATAGTTATTGAGAAATAGGTTTCCAGCTACGAGGATGATTGGATCGTTAGGACTATACAAATTACCTAAACCGCCATCTATCTTCTCAATGCGGAAATTGCCACCACTGTAGTAATGAGCATCTCCCCCAACTTGATTAGCCGATCGCAGCACCATATCCCCACCCGAAAACACCCCGCTATCAGGATGATTCAGCGCAAAAATATCCACAGATCGATCGCCCTGCACCAACAACTGCCCACTCGCCGCCGCAATAAATGGATTGGTAACACTATCCCGAATGCGAAGCGTATCTTGAGCGTGTAGCGTTAAATTGCCGCCCGATCGTACCTGTCCCTGCAACTCTAAATTGTCAGCCGATAGTGTTAGATCGCGTCCCGCAGTTAAGTTTCCAGAGTTCTGAATTGTTCTCGGTTGCTGCACCTGTTGATCAAAAAACAACGCTCCCGGCGCAATCGCCAGCAAATTACTGCTCTCTGGTTGTGTCGCACTAAAAAAGCCCTGGTTTCCCAGAGCGATCGCGTTAGCCGTTGTTGCCGTAAACGAACCTGTGACATCTAAACTGGCATTGGAACCAAACACAATGCCATTCGGGTTGAGCAAAAACAGATTGGCATTACCTAACACACCGAGTCTACCTAAGATTTCAGAGCGACTGTTGCCCGTTACGCGGCTCAAAATATTCTCAACGCCTGCTGGATTTGCGAAATATGCGCCTCGCCCCTCGCCAATGTTGAACTGCTGGAAACTATGGAAGAGATTGCTGCCGCGAATCGCACCGCCATCAATGCGATCGCTAGGCAACCCTCGAATCACCGTATTGGGCGTAACGATCGAGCTTTCAGCACCCAGAGAGGCATCTGGTACGATTTCCCCAACCGCGTGATCGTTCACGCCGATAGCGATCGTGCCCAGCACACCTAACCAACCCATTAAACCAAGCCAACATCGAGCGATCGCATACGTCTTCATGGCAGGAGCAGTTAAAATTTTCTACGAAAACTTTTCTGCAAAGATAAAAATTACAGATTAATCTACCATTAGAGATTCAGACTGCCAAGTATCACTTAACACTTCGTTAATTTTGAATTCCGCTCGTCTCAACCTTCAAAATCGCCTATGCGGCCCCAGCAGCGATCGCCAGCGCCCGTCGCACAGCCGTATCTGCATTCACAAATCCGTTGCCATACACCAAATCTCGACCCGTCGCTCCTAAATCATAGGCAGTTTGAGACAGAATTGATTGCACCTGATTTGCGCTCAGGTAAGGATTGGCACTCCAAACCAGCGAAGCAACCCCCGCCACGTTGGGTGTCGCTGCCGAGGTGCCATTAAACTCAGAGTCAAAATCAAAACTCACATCGTAAGTGGAATCGATCGCACGAGTTGACAGCACTTCAGACGGGCCCATCAGTGTCAGTCCCACCCCATAGTTAGACCCCCACCAGCCTGGATAAGAAATTCGAGAACCGGGAGCTTTAGGAATGCCATTTTTGTCCTCAGTGCCCCAAGATGCACCGACCGCAATCACGTTCGCATAGCGGCTTGCTAAAGACGCAGGATTAGAAATGCCATACTGTCCGTCATTCCCGGCGGCGATCACAAACAGCGCGTTGGATTGGTTTTGGGCAACCAGTTGTTCAAAATCAGGCTCAATGTCTCCACCCCCCAGACTCATGTTAATCACAAGCCGTTGCCCCTGGCTGTTAGCGTAATCGATCAGCACTTTGGTTGCTTGGGCAAGCGAAAGATCGCCAGGATTGTTGTCTAGCACGTCCAGATTTGCGACGGTCGAATTCCAATTGATGCCGCTGATGCCGATGCCATTGTTAGAGGCAGCAGCAATCACACCCTGCACTTCAGTTCCGTGGGAGGTTGATTGAATCCTCTGTTCACCTGGAACATTGCGGAAAAAGTCATCCTTAGAGTTGTCCCCATAGAGAAGAGTATTGTCGCTGCGGAGGTCGGAATGAATGTTGCCAGCCGCCGTCATACCCAAGCCCGTGTCTTCAATCCCAATCATCACGTTAGTTGACCCGGTCGTGAACCGCCACGCATTCTGAACGCCCATCATGTGCAGGTTCCACTGTTGACTAAATCCTGGATCGTTGGGAGTAACAGAGAGACTTAGCGTTGTGTCAGCAAAGCTAATTTGGTCGATTCCTTCAAACAAAATCTGACTGCCGTTGCTGAAATTAAGCGTATCAAACACTCGTGTGCCATTGCCAGGGTTAAACAGAATGCCACCACGGGTCGCCGTTGCCAAATTGAAATCGACACTACTTGACAAAACTCCAGATAAATCGATGACATCCCGTCCACCTCTGCCAAACTCAACGTTGCCATTGCCAGAAAACACGTTGTATTGAATTCCTGAAAGCACCGTGAAGGTATCGGCTCCCAGTGTTCCACCTACTAGTTGAATCTTCGGTTGAGTCGTTTGAGCGATCGTTGAATCGATCGCGTCTCTCGTCGCAAATAACCCTGGCGTTGCTGGCTGATTAAACGTGCCAGTTGCTAACCCCGTCAACTCATCCTGATAGTTCCAGGCGAACTGATCCAGACCGAAGAAATCTGTCGTCGTCTGCATTATATCGGTTGAGGTCAGCCGATTGGTATCGCTAATGGTGTCAATACTTCGGTCATCTAGTGCAATCAAACTGCTGCTGGTGCGAGGCGAAAAATTAAAGGGATCTTGCAAGCCATTGGTTTGTGTTGCGATCGAGGTAAGGGCTGCTGAATGGGTGAAGTTAGACCGATCGGTTAAAGCCGTGCAGGTCGAGCCGTCAAATCTGTTCATAATTGTTACCCCATTAACGCTGTTGACTCCCATAGTAGGAAAATGCGTTGATAGATCCATGAACGCTTTGTGCCAATCTGATTGCAGTATTTTGACAAGTTGATGGCACGATCGAGCAGCTAAATTTGCCGAAAACTGCGATCGAGCCAACTCCAAAAAACACTATCCAAAGAAACACTGAAGATTTGACGATCGATCGGCAACAATTGTTAAGCTATTCGACAAAGGAAATTGCCAGCTTGGGTGACTCGGTTTGCAGAATCCTGCATCAATTTTGACCCTTAACGGTCTCGTCAGGTCGATCGTTTCTCAGTAGTCTAGAAGTAATTTATCTCCCCCAACAAACCGATATGACTCTGCATTCACACCCTAAAACTCTAAAATTCCTGTTCAGTTGCAATTTGATTGTCTGCCTCACGATCTCTTCTGTCGCTTTTGCTGCTTACACGCCCAAAAATCCTTCTCGACCTTCGACTGCGACTGGCACCACGGGTGTGAGAACAGCCTGTGGCGAAGCGGCAAAAGGGATGCTGACTGCCCTGGCACCCCTAGGGCATGTAGGGCAAACGATCGCAACACACCCAACGTTTGCTTGGTATATACCCGACACTCGGTCATATCCGATCAGGTTTAGCCTCTACAGCTATGGCAGCAATGGAAAGCCTATTCTGCAGCATCGGAATCTGTTAGAAAGAGCAGAAGACACTAAGGGCATCCGGATATATACGTTACCGAAAGACCAGACTAGTTTAATTGCCGGACAGAAGTATCTTTGGCAAGTGGAGATCTTGTGTGCTTTCAATGACCCTTCTAAAAACAAAATGGCGGTGGCAGAAGTTGAGGTTGTAGCGATGCCAACCCTGTTGCAGTCGTCTTTAGCAAGAACCTCCGACCGCACGAAACGAGCCAATTTGTATGCTGAATCTGGCTTCTGGTACGATGCTCTCGCTGAAGCGTTAGAAGACGATAAAGCGAAGCTGTCCAGCATCGCGCTATTGAAGGACTTGATCAAACTAGAAGCACCGAATTCTTTAGAAGCGGTACAGAAGCAGAGCGATCGACTCAAGCAAGTGATAGAGCTTGAACAGCAGTAGAGGCTCAGTTTGATGGCGCAAACGGTTGCTCATTGCCAATTTCCGACGAGCACAAACGGAGACCAATAGGCAGGATGCGAGAACTGCGGGTTTTTCAACGATTTCTCAATCAACGCTTTTTGGGCTAGTTGAAGCGCTTGAGCTTTAGTGAGGTTGGCATCGCGCAGATTGGCATAAAACTCTGTAGCCACTTCTGCTGTTGCAGCATCGTCGATTGACCATAGGGAAGCGAGTGCACTCCGTGCCCCAGCCTGAATGGCTACGCCAGCAAGCCCTAAAGACGAGCGATCGTCTCCCACGGCTGTTTCGCAAGCAGTCAGAGTCAACAGTTCTAGCGGTTCGCGATTACGCGTTGTGCCTCGAATCACGTGATCGAGTTCGTTCAGCGTCAATTTTTGACTGTTGCCCGTCACAATAAACGTATCGTCTGGATCGGTGCCAAACTTGCCATGCGTCGCTAAATGAATCATGGGATAGACTGTCTGACTCAGTTCTTTTTGCATCCCAATGGAAGTGAACGCTTCATCGAGCAATTGTTTACTGCCAGGAATCTTGCCTTCAACGCCTGCGAGTTCTGTGCGGACATTGGGTAATGCCGGAAACGTTTGATTATCGACGATCGCTTCCTTGGTTAAGCCGAGGGCAAGGACTCGCAAATGGCTGCGATTAAAAGGCTTGGTATCGGTCAAACTGAGGCTAGGCGTAGTGGCAATGGCATATTGCTGAATCAGAAATTGTCTGCCATCATGCAAGGCTGCCATTGGTATGCTGCGTAAAATACCATCTTGCACAAATACTAACGTTTTGATTTGCGCCTGCTCTAGGTCATCAGCGAAAGGGCGAATCAGCCAATTGTAAACTTGCTGTGCGGGTTGGGGATTATAGCCCTCGAAGTCCCCGTAGCTTTGCAGCCCTCGACGGAAGACGTTGATTTGGTCAATTAAATCTTGTCGCTTGATGTTGTATAAAGCAAACTTCTTCTGACCATCTGGCAGGCTGAGAATGATTGCTGTTTGATTCTCCAAAATAACTGTATTGATCACAGCAGCAGAACGATCGCTCACTGCATCTTGGCTACCAGAATTTAGGGCAACAACCACACAATCATTGCCAAAATAGTTTTGCAGTTCCGCCAGTTTGAGCGAGTCGATCGTGCCTAAAATCGCTTTAAAGTTCTGGTTACTTTTAGTCGAATTGTTGGCTTTTGTTTGAATTGAAACGGGTGTCTCCTGCTGTAATTTGAGAGACACCAATTCGCGGTAAATCGGCTCGATCGTTTCGCGGAAATCGAACTGAAGATCTCGGTTTGCTGACAAGATATCGCTGCGGATCGTTTCTAGAGTAGCGATCGATCGTTGATAGGCAGCGATCGCTTCCGCATTACGTCCCTGTGCTTTCAAAATGCGTCCAGTCTGCCACTCCCAAAGAAACAGACTATCTTTTGCCTTCAGGTCTTGATCGGCGGCAAGTCGAGCCTGCTGCGTTAGCTGGAGTGCTTGCGCCATGTCTCCGCGACAGGTTTGGAGGTGTCCCAATTCTCCTAGCGCAAACGATTCGGCGCGGCGATCTTGTAGTCGTTGAGCAGTTGTCACCGCCTGCCGAAGGAGTGATTCAGCCTGGGGCAACAGATTTGATTGCAGACAGTCAATACGAGAAAGGGGTTGCTCGATCGTTACTGGCTGCTGTAATCGAGCTAAATCAATTGCGGCATACACGCGATCGCGTCTGTCGGGCAATTGGGTGAGCAGAGCCGTTGCTTGTTGAAGAACAGTTGTTGCTGATGCGTTGGCGCTAGTGCGGTAGTAGGCAGGAATCGCACTGATCAGCGATCGCAGTTCACTCGCTAAGTTCTTTTGACTCTGAGCGAGTTCCAAACTTTCTTGGAGATATTGCAGTGCCTGACTGTCATCCTTCAATCCAATTTGTTTAAATCTCTGAGCTTCGGGTTCGTCGCTACGCTGGTTAGCAGACTCAGCACGACGATAGCTAACCTGTGCGAGACTGCTGTAGGCGTTACCCAAATTGTTGAGGGCAGCCATCCGATAAGCAGGATTGGTTGTCAACTTCAAGCCTGACTGAAGCAGCACGATCGCCGTTTGGTAATCACCCCGCAGTCGATAGGCATCTCCCAAACTGCCTAATGCAGCCGCCTCTCCGGTGTTGTCAGTTACAGTACGGGCAAGTTGCAGGGCACTCTCCGGCAAGCAAGATAGATTGTTGCTGATCTGAAGTCGGTTAGACTCTTGTCCACACAGCAGCGCGATCGCTTTTCTCGATTGTCCTAAGCTGCTGTAGACTTGTGCTTGCTCAGTCAGGCTGCGTTCTAAAAACTGGAGGTTTCGGGTCTGACGATAATGGTTAGTGACTTGCTCCCACTGAGCGATCGCGGCATCGCTTTGCCCAAGTTGTTGCTGTGCCCGCGCTAAGTTTTCTCGGATGATCACAGCATTCGTCGGATTATTTTGATCCGTTTTTAGAGCCGTTTGCCAGAGTTCAATGGCGGTTTTATAATCGCCTGCCTGATAGAGATCGACTCCCTGCTGCACGAGTTGCGCGAGACTAACAGATTGAGCCGTCACGACACGACTCAGGCAAAAACACAGAACTACACTGCTAATAAACAATCCGAGCAGGTGAAAAACACGGGGGCGAGTGAGCATTGGGACTCCACGATCGCAGGGCTAAATTTATTTGTTGAGCAGATTGTAACCTGAATTTTCAGTTCACTCTAGTGCTAATAACAACTTGTAAAAGATTGGATACAGAAAGAACGCTGTAGAATATGACTAACGACTTGAAGATAAGCTATGACGACGGAACGACTAATCAAGCTACCTCCCCTGGAAAGCGGCGATCGCCTTACCCGCACTGAATTTGAGCGTCGTTACGCTGCTATGCCTGACCCCAAAAAAGTAGAATTGATTGAAGGAGTCGTTTACGTGGCATCCCCATTACGCGCCAAAGCACACGGCAAACCCCACGGCGACATCATGGGTTGGCTCTGGACTTATAAAACAGCGACTCCGGGCGTGGAACTCTACGATAATCCTACCGTTCGTCTGGATGCCGATAACGAACCTCAGCCCGATGCCGTCTTGCGTTTAGAACAGGGCGGACAATCTCGGATTAGCGAGGACGATTATATTGAAGGCGCACCCGAACTGATCGTCGAAGTTGCTGCCAGTAGCGCTTCCTACGATCTGCACGACAAGCTTCGAGTTTATCGGCGCAACGGTGTGCAGGAATATATTGTTTGGCGCACCTACAGTCAGCAGATTGATTGGTTTTATCTCAAAGCTGGAGAATACAAATCTTTAGCCGCCAATGCATTGGGTATCTTCCGCAGCCAGCGATTTCCGGGCTTGTGGTTGGCAGGCGATCGCCTCTTGTCAGGCGACATGGCAGCGGTGCTACAAGCTCTTCAGCAAGGAATTGCCAGCCCTGAACACCAGACGTTTGTAGAGGCTCTGCACTAGCGGAAAAACTCGGCAACCGCGCAGCTAAAACCTGGAAGAATAGGAGAGGTCAGCGTATCTTGGGGAAACAGCGTAGAGACGAGCCGCAAGAAAGCATCCTGACGACGATAAACTTCTAATTGCTGCGTGCGCCAGTCGAGAATCCAATACTCTTGTACTCCGCGTTCTGCATAAAGCTTTAGTTTGGTTTCGCGATCGCGGCGCTCATTTTGCGTCCCTGGAGATAGCACCTCAACGATCAGTTCTGGAGCAATGGTGAAATGACCTTCCTGATCGACTCCCGCCGCTAGTCGATCGTGACTAATCCAGACCACATCTGGAATCACATTGTCCGCATCATCAAAAATGACACCGGGTGTCGCTACCGTTTCCCCCAATTGACTTGCTTCCGCCCAAGTATCCAAAATTCTGGAAGCTTTGACGATCGCTTTCTGATGTTTCCAGTGAGGAGCGCGAGTCATGAGCAAATGTCCATCAATAATTTCGTAGCGACTGCTGCTCTCTGGCAGTAACTTTAAGTCCTCGGTTGTCCAATAAACCCGATCGGAGGCTGAAGTCATGGGGCGCAATGGAGGTGCAGTGGATGTTGCTTCTATGGTACTCGATCGCTCAATCCTCCACAGACCTCAAGAAAATCCTGCCGATTTCAGTTTTTGCAGAGATCATCCTTCACAATACTCCGGTAGTGGTCTGGACGTGTTGTTAAATTCTATAGAAAGCCTACCTAGTAAAACATCTGGTTCATCCAGCAACATCTCTGAAACATCACCCGACTCTCGAACAGCAGCATTACAACTCTTTCTTTGCTAACCTCTGGCGGCAATATTGACATCGCGGCTAAGTCTATTCGTCTTTCAAGTAGTCGAACCCCAAGGCATCTATCGGCTCTCCAACGGCAAGCTCGTCATGAGTCGCGAGTGTCCTTGATTACGGGCAAGAATGAATGGCGGATGGATTCACTCAACATCAACTTGCTCTAGAAAATCACAAAAACGGTGTAGATCTCTGGCAAGACTGGCATAACAGTGGGGTAAAGCATTCACCAATTCCCGCAATCGACCTGGCTCTAAATTGAACGTGTAGATGTTCCTGACCACATGGCGAAACCCTCGGTAAATATCTAGGCAATTGCGCGTGTCGCGATCGATCACCGCGGGGCGGCGCTCCAAAATCTCGGATGCCATCTGGATCAACAAGGCCCGATGCCAATCTGCACGGCTGGGAATTGAGCCATCAATTTCTCTGGCAATTTCCTCAAACAATCGTTCAGCACCTGCATAAAATCCGTGCAGGTTAAGGGCTACACCATCTAGATAGTCCTCATCGTTTTGCTGTTGGGCTTTTGCCAGCAAATGTTGTGTGCGGGTCACCACTTGCTCAATATCAACTAGTTCGGTGCGAATCCGAGCTGCCAAAATTGTTCCAGGGATGCTCATAGCACAACACTCTCGTGTTCAATAGCAGCTCGAATTTTGGGTTTAGCGCGTTCCACTTCCACTAGGTCAATAGGAAGGCTGGGATCTAAATCCAGCAAGCGGGACACGGCTTGATAATAAAGGTCTTGATCCAAACCCCAAACGGCGATATCTAGATCAGAGCGTTCGTGTACCCGATCGCGGGAGAGCATCGAACCAAAAATGGCAACCTGTTGTGCCCCAAATTGCTGCTTCAGAATTTGAGCCGCTTGTCTCGCCACCTCCCAAGCCCGTTGGTGCTTTGATCGCAATTGCTGTACCCGCTCTTGGGCAAGCCGCTGTGCCGTTGCCCGATAGACAGCCATTTGTGCTTCGGTAATGGGTTTGAGCATAGTTCTCAGTAATGGCGCGATCGTGCCATTGCTCCAGCATAGTTCTGCCAAACTCCATTGTACGTCCAGTCGATCACAAGTTAACACCGAGTATGAATACTTACGCCAGGGTGAGATGCTCCCTCGCAATCTGAAATGGCTAAATTTAGAGGACGATCGCCCATTCTACTGGTACGATAGCGGCAATTCACCACGCAGAGGAGGCGATCGCGCAGGAGTAGCAATTGCGGTTGAAATTTAAGGTGTGAGTGTTGACGGTGAGATGTCCCCAGCGACCAAGGGACAAGGGCGAAGACGTGATGAAGTTACCCAATGGAGACCAGGCGATTATCCCGATCGCAAAGCTGCTCGGCTATTGCCTCAATCCAGACCATCCTAAAGGCAAACACAAGGCTAAAGTGTTTAAGTCTGCATTAGGCATCACGGCTGAAAACGTAGAACGACTCGATCAATTGATTCGGCAGGCGGCGATCGAAGGCGAAATTGTTCAAGAGCAGGTAACTGAATTTGGGCAAGAGTTTAAGCTAGACTGGACACTACCCGATACCAATGCTGTTCAACTCAGAACGATCTGGATCATTCCGCAGGATTCAACTGAACCTCAACTCGTTTCTGCTTTTATCAAGTGATGACTCAACCGAAACTTCTAGATACAGTTGCCCTTCTCATTAAGCTTCCGAGCGATCGCCTCTCATTAGTTGAGGAAAATAGTCTTGCCCTAGAAGAGTTGCCTATTGGTTTAGTTGGAACCATCGTGCATATTTATGACCGAGACGACGCACTGTGTCGCTACCTGGTGGAATTTTCTGATTCCCAGGGTCGTGAGTATGCAATGGCGACGTTACAAGCGCAAGATTTTTTGGTGTTGCAATACGAACTTGTTACGGTTTAAGGGATTTGGCAAGCTGGGAGGAGCAATTACTCGATCGCATTGCCCATCAAGGTCAATCTAAAGAAATTGCCAAGAGATAGGAAGAATTTGCCATTAGCAGTAGGATAAGGATGATCAGGTGGAGCTACCCTGTCATCCCCGATCAAGCAAATTACGGCAAAACTCAGCGGAGTGAGTGCAGCATGAGCAACTGGAGAAGGTTGGCTGGGCAGTTCGTGGGAATCGCGATCGCAGGGAGTGTAGGGGCGATCGCGGCTTCGTCTGTCTTTGCCCAAAGTGTAATTGTGCCAGATGAGACGTTGGGGAATGAGCGATCACAAGTCATCCAGAACTTTTTGGCTCTACCCATTGAAGCGATCGGAGGTGGGGCACAACGAGGGCAAAATCTATTTCACAGCTTTCGTGAGTTTAATGTCAGTGCAGGTCGCGGAGCATACTTTTTACCTGATGCATCGATTCAGAACATTTTAGTACGAGTGACGGGTGGCAGGGCTTCGGAGATTCTGGGAACGTTGGGTGCGTTTGGGGATGGTCGTCCGAATTTGTTTTTGATTAATCCCAACGGCGTTGTTTTTGGGACGAATGCGAGTTTGGATGTGCAAGGTTCGTTTGCGGCGACGACAGCGGATGGGGTGGGATTTGGCGATCGGGGTGTTTTTAGTGCTGTAAATCCAGCGAGTCCGTCGGCATTGTTGACGATAGATCCATCCGCCTGTTTCTTTAATGCAGTTGCTCAACGAGGCAGCATTGTTAACCAATCAACCGCAACCGCTACAGTATTCGGAGATCCAACATTTGGCTTGCGAGTTCCTAATGGCAAAGCTCTGACGTTACTCGGTGGCAATGTCCTGCTTGAAGGGGGGCAAATTGTTGCCGCAGGTGGGCGAGTGGAGCTTGGTGCAGTGGCCGGGGCTGGTAGCGTGGAGTTAGAACTAAATGGTCATTTGCGATTTACTCCAGAGGTGCAGCGAGGTAATGTCGCCTTGGCGCAACAATCTTTGGTGGGTGTCGCGGGGAATAATGACGGTGAGATTGTCGTAACGGCAGACAACATCCAAGTATCAAATAGTCAACTACTAGCGGGTGTTTATCCAGAATTGGGTGTTAAGGGCAGTCAAGCAAGCAACCTAACCCTAGATGCCACAGGAAAAATCCGTGTTGAGCAAAGTAGTGAAATTAGAAACAACGTAGGTTCCGATTCCGTTGGCAATGCTGGCAATCTGATTATCAATGCGGGTTCTTTGGAAGTGACGGGTGAGTCAGAACTTAGTACTAGTACTTTTGGACAAGGCAATGCCGGGAATGTGATTATTAATGTTCGCGATCATGCTTCCTTTATAGATAGTGGTGGTTCAAGCAGTGTTGAAGCGAATGCAACGGGCAACGGGGGCAATGTTCGTATTTCCGCTGGCTCTTTAGCACTGACCAATGCCGCACAACTAATTACTAGTACGGAAGGTACTGGAGATGCTGGAAGTATCATTGTCAATGTCCGAGATCGCGTAACCTTTGATGGTTTTGGTGCAGATGGTAAGCCTCTCACGGCCGCCTACAGCCGTGTAGAACCTGGTGGAAATGGCAAAGGCGGTGATATTCGTATCTCTACTGACTCCTTGGAACTAACTAATGGCGCACAACTGAGTGCTAATACCCGTGGTAATGGTAATGCTGGGAATATCATCATTGATGCCCGTAATCGGGTAAATTTTGATGGCACCAGTGCAAAGGGACTTGCCAGTGGTGCTTTTAGCAGCATAGCAACCGGAGCCATTGGACAGGGAGGCGATATTCGTATCTCTACTGGCTCTCTAGACCTGACTAATGGTGCGAAACTGAGTACTGCAATCTTTGGCACTGGAGATGCTGGTAATGTTGTGATTAATGCTCAAGATCGTGTGACTTTCGACAATAGTGGTGCTGATAGTGCTGTCGCGCCCAGTGGGAATGGGCAGGGTGGGAATGTCCACATCTCCACTGGCTCTCTGACTCTAACTAGTAGTGCATATTTGAGTACTGCCACTGAGGGATTAGGGGATGCCGGGAATGTCATTATTGACGCTCATAACTACGTGTTTTTTGATGATGGTTATATTTTTAGCAGCGTACAATCTGGCGGGAACACAAAGGGAGGCAATATCAGCATCTCTACTGGTTCTTTGACCGTAACGAATGGTTCTGCATTGAGTGCTCTAAGCGTAGGCGGCGATGCTGGAAATGTAATACTCAACGTGCGCGATCGCGCGATTTTTGATGCTGGCAATATTTGGACTGCCATAGGATATGGAGGGAGCGGTAAGGGTGGCAATATTTTTATCTCTGCTGGTTCTCTGAAGCTGACTAATGACGGAGGGTTGAGCGCAACTACTTACAGTACCGAAGACGCAGGGAATATTCAAATCAACTTGCGCGGAGATTTACAAGCCAATAACAGCAGCATCTCTACATTTGGGGAGATTGGCTCAGGAGGATCGATCACAGTCTCAGCCAAAGATATTCGTCTTCGCCAGAATAGCGATATCTCTAGCTTCACTTTTGGTAATACCAAAGGTGGCAATATAGCCCTCACTGCCAACACCATCATCGCGCTAGAAGACAGCGATATCCTTTCATTTGCCCCCTATGGTCGCGGTGGCAATATTACGCTGAATACTCGTGCTTTCTTTGGGCAAAACTATCGTCCGGCACCTCGCGGAACTAATTCGCTTACGTTGGTGGATGGCAACGATCGCGTAGACATTAACGCCAGCGGCACGGTTTCTGGTGTCATCACCCTACCTGACACCACCTTTATTCAAAACAGCCTCACCCAACTGTCGCAGAATCTCACTGATCCCAATACTTTGCTTGCCAATAGCTGCATCGTCCGCGATCGTAAGCAAAACGGCAGCTTTCTGATTACGGGTTCGGGGGGTTTACCTGTGCGACCGGGAGATGCACCGCCCTCGTCGTTTCCGACTGGAGAAGTCCGATCGCTTCCAGATCCAGAAACTCAGAAAACAGGGAACAATCGATCGTGGAAACTCGGCGATCCGATCGTCGAACCTCAAGGCATCTACCGTCTTCCCAACGGCAAACTCGTCATGAGCCGCGAATGCGAGAATCAATAAACTTCAGCTTTCCTCGCTTGAACTCGTCAGCAAATCCAAAGCAATCCTTAACGCTTGATTGAGTTACATCAGAGTTGGCTGATTCAACTCACCTCGCATCTCTAACAACCGTGTTTTTGCCAACACGCGAACTTGCTCACCCAAGACAACCGAATCCCGATCGAAACCGCCTTCTGGTGCTCGAACCAAAACCTGAGTCGGATAGATGCGCTTGCCACGGTAGGCTGTGCAAGGCACGGCAAGCCCGATCGGGCTACTGGCGTTCAAGTCATTACGGCTGACCAAAACCACAGGGCGAATACCTGCTTGCTCAGACCCCTCGGCCGGATCAAGTCGAGCCATGTCAACTTGCCCCCGTCTCATAATTCTGTCGGCGTTTGCAGAAACGCTTCCCACTGGGCAGTTGCAAATTTCGCTTCGATTTGCAGGGCTTCGGCTTGATAATCTGGATCACTTGCCATCTCTACAAGAGCCGCATCGATTTCAGCCGAACTCAGTGCGTTTGACTCAAGCGGCTCATCAATTACTAACACAATGCGGTGTTTTCCTGGCAGAATTTCAGCCGGGACTTGTATCTTGACTGTACCATCAGGATTGACAATTGCCGTTGTTTTAATCGTTCTCATCATTAAGGTGTCTCAAATTTGAGGGAGTTCTGTCGTACAAATATCCATGTCTTATTCTACTACTCACAAAAACGGGTTACTTTAGACGATCGTGGAAACTCGGCGATCCGATCGTTGAACCCCAAGGCATCTATCGCTTACCAAATGGTAACTTAGTGAGCTGCGAGTGCGAACAGCAGAAACCCCAAAATCAAAACCGCCAAAACCTGGCTTTTCTGACCGACCAACTCAACTCACACAGCGTTCCGCCCGTCGATCGCACCTCTCGCACAAACACGCCTTGCAATTGCTTCGTCAAACTTCTTGCCTGCTGCGTTCCCATTCCTTCCGGTAGCGATGAATCATAGCCGCGACCATTGTCCATTACCTGAATTAAATTGCGTCCCTTAGCGTGAATACATTTCACCTCCAAACGACTCGCGCAAACTGCGTGTTTGCCGACATTGCACAGCGCCTCTTCTAGAAACCGACACAGCCCCCGCTTTTGTTCAACGCTCAAACGTCGCTCATTCATCGGCTCAAACGTGACCAATTGCACTTTGAGCGACTTGAAACAGGGTAAGTCTCGCTCCATGACGTTGGTGTAAACTTCATACAACACCTCATGCATCGGCTCCTGCAAATTTAACTCGCGATCGTGGCTCAAATAAAACTGATCGCCCTGCATCAGCGCATCTCGCCGCACCGAATCGTAGACCGATCGCAGTTCTTGATTAAGCTGCTGTAACTCACTGAGCATCTGTGACGATGGCAGATCTTGCGACTGCACCTGACGCAACAAGGTTGCTAGGGTTTGTAGTGGGCCGTTGTGAATGGTGTTGAACGTGTAGTCAATGACCCGCTGACGGTCTTGCAGGCGCGATCGTAAATCCTGGTCATAGCGGTAGAAGGCAGCTAATCCTGCACTGTTCAAGACTAGCACCAGCAACGCCGGAGCCACCGGAATCCACCAGCCCAGCAGCAGCAATCCATAGCTGATTCCGATTAACGTAATGCAGGCGATCGTTAACCCCAGCAAAATCCACAGCGGAGCGCGAATAAACCGTCCTAAACTAATGCCTAAAATACCCCAAGCAATAATCCACACATACTCCCAACCGTCTGACCAAACGTTGAGTAGAGGACGCTGATCTAGGGTCGCACTCACGATTTGACTAATAGCGTGTGCCTGAATTTCGACCCCGTAAATGAGCGCTGGATTGTCGCTGACGATCGCGCTCGAACTCACTACATCTTTGGTACTCGGAGCCGTCATACCGATCAGCACGATGCGATCGCGAATCCACTTCGGATTGACCTGACCCAATTGAATATCTTGTAGCGAAACGATCCGAAACGGATTGCGTCCACTGCGAAAATTTAGCAGGACTTGACTACCACCTGCATCGGCTCTCACATAGCTCCCAAAATTTGGCTGAAAGCGAATAAGTTCTGTTGAGCCAAACCGCATTGCTTCTGGGTCATGAATCCCGTTCTCGAGAGAAAGGTTTTTAGTTAACAAAAAAGCCTCTGCTAATCGCAACGACAGCGAAGAATGCCAATCTCCCTTTAAGTCGGAGGCTCCTAATAAACTGCGCCTGAGTATACCATCTGTATCAAACAACGCATCGACAAATCCTACTTGTTCTGCTGGCAGTGTGGGCGGTGGATTAATGCCAATGCCGCTTTTATCATCAGGCAGTTTTTCGATCGCAATTACCCGTTTGTCACGCAAGGCTTGAACCAATGCCTTGTGACCGGGCTGTACCGGAAGATCGCGAACAATATCGAG
The DNA here is from genome assembly GCF_001895925.1 of Phormidesmis priestleyi ULC007. Classification (GTDB taxonomy): domain Bacteria; phylum Cyanobacteriota; class Cyanobacteriia; order Leptolyngbyales; family Leptolyngbyaceae; genus Phormidesmis_A; species Phormidesmis_A priestleyi_A. Next base: position 30,175 of record NZ_MPPI01000041.1, read on the forward strand.
TCCGATCGCCGCAGGCTGATAGGTTTGCAGTGTTTTGAGCAGGGCGGCGAGGTCGCGATCGGGAATCGGATAAGTACCAATGCGGCGAATATCTGCCTCATTAATGCCAACAATCAGAATTCGCTCATCTACTGGCTCTGCCGGGCGCAGCCGCAATCCTTGATCTAACGCTCTCCATTCCAGCCATTGCAGCACGCCGGTCAACCGAGCCGCAATCACGAGTCCGATGATCACGACTCCGGGTAGTGCGCCGATTCGCCAAATAGAAGATTCATTTTTCAGCCGTGTCCCAAGGCTGCGGTTAACATCTGCCATTAATCAATCAGTCCTTCCTGCCGCGATCGCAGTTCTGTTTGAATGCGAATATTCTTACCTTCTTCGGGGTATACCTCCAGCGCATCCTGAATTTTTGTCCAATAGTGCCGCACGGTACGCTCTGCCACATTGAGGCGTTCAGCGATCGCTCTATCCTGCAACCCTTCGTGAAATGCGAGCTTCAACACGTTCATCCACTCGTGTTTTAACTCCAATCGGGTTCGCATTTCTTTCGGCGTGTAGTTGACCCCTTTGAGGGCCCAATCTACTAGTTTTAGCATCTCTTGTAGCGGTAGGCTTTTGTCAGCAATAGTAAATCCGCCTTCATGGTTACTGATAATCGGTTTGAGGCGGACTAGCGATCGTACATGGGCACTTTGCACCACAATGTTGAGCGTTGGGTAGATCTGCATGAGAGTTTTGAGGACTTGAATACCCGTTTCTGTTTGGGCGATCTCTCCTGAAACGTTAGGGATTGAAAGATCCATCACCAATAGGTCTGGCTGACCTTGCTCAACCCACTGAGAAGCCGCTTGAGCCGTTTGAGCGGTCTGAATTTCAGCCGTTGGATATTGACGTTTGAGTCCCTCAACGGTGCCGTTTAGAACCGATTCGTGGTCATCAATCACTAAAATTTTTTCGGTTGATTTAGATATTTCTTGGCTCATACTCCTTTCCTCTCAAGTTATCGTTGTGAACTGGAATTATGGCGATCGCCACTGACAGCACCAAGTCACCGTAGAACCTTGTCTCCGACAGTAGCATTTTCCATCCGCCAAAACCTGAAAGAATTGCTGTAGATAAGTCAATTCGGTCTTAGCACTGGATAGAAGGTCTGAGACGTTTGACGTACTCAGTTGAATCATCAATCTTGACTGCGCCTGTTGGCTCAATCGAACATAGAGAACAGTCTCTGGGAGCGGCTGAGAAGCAATCATTGGCAGCAGTTCGTTTAGAAAGGCCAAAATTGCGCGCCGTTGCTCGATCGGCTCTTCGTCCCAAGCGATCGGCAACTCGATTTCCAGTTTCAACGCTGGATGCGTCACCTGCCACTGCTTAAGAACATACTGAATCGCCAATGGCAGACTATCGTTGAGGTAGGGCGGCGATAAGCGGTTCGTCACAGCTTCTAACGAGTGTTGAATTGTTTCAATTTGCGTTAACCAGGTTTGAACCTCCTTGGTATCGGCTCGATCGTGGGCTAGAGCTAACTCTAAACTCCGTCGTATTGCAAAAGACTCCTGCAACAACCCCTCCCGAATCGATTCGGATTCGCGGCAAAGCTGGGCAGTCTGTCGCTGATGCCCCCAGCGCAATGTTCGCCGCATCTCAAGATAGGCGGCTAAAAGCCAAAACAGAACGAAGAGACAAATTGCCAAAATCACGAGCTTCTCGATCGACTCATTAAGACAGATAGCAGTATCGGAAATTCTCAGCAATGCATTTGCTAGAACTTCCCAAATCGCTGAACTGTCGTTTCAATTCACATAATATGAGAACTGGCTGGACAATACACGCCTGTTTTCGGTCGAGTGCATGGCACAAACAAGACAGGTAAGATTGCACTTTTCTGCAATCTCATGGCACTACATTAAGGTTTTTAATCTGGCGAACCAGTTCATTCTGTTTCCTAAGTTACGATCGCTGGCATTGCTCATTCATACCGCAATTCAGCAATGCCCGATCGTGCTCAACTACAAATCCCATACTTCTGCAAAAAGCCAGCTAACAAGCTTTTCATACTCTCCATCTTCTCAAAAAGCTCTAGTCAGTCCTGCTTGCTTCAAAACGGCATTTGCAGTATGCCGCGGATAATTTTAGTCTAGGCTAGATGGGGTGAGAAATCACAACTCTATCAACCAATTATTTAGAGGTGAAAATTATTTGTGCCGGATGAACTCGTAAACCTTCAGATATTCTTCTGCTGGGTTGTGCCATGAATAATCGTATTCCATGCCCTGAATGACTAGCTTTTCATACTCTTCGGGGGCGTGTTGATAAAGCCCGATCGCGCGATCCATCGCAGATTCTATGGCTTTCTCATCGGTTTGGTAGAACACATAGCCGTTGCGTTTTTCGGGCGGTTTGCTGGAATCGTAATCTCGATCGAACACTGTATCGAGTAAGCCCCCTACGCCTCGGACGATCGGAACAGTGCCATATTGCAGCCCGATCATTTGTGTCAATCCGCACGGCTCGTAGTTGCTGGGAACAACAATCATATCGGCTCCGGCATAAATTAGATGAGATAATTCTTCATTAAAACCTAGTTCTAAATGACAATCAGGGTTTTCATTTAAGAACGCTTTTTCGTGCTGGAACTTCGCGTTAATTCCTGGCTCGGTTGCTGACCCTAATAAGACAAATTGTGCCCCTTTTTCGAGTGCATAATAAATGGCGTGATGAACGAGATGAACTCCTTTTTGCTCATCTAACCGTCCGATATAACAGATCAGAGGTTGATCTGAATCTTGCAGTAACAGACGATCTCTCAGCGCTTTTTTGTTCTTCTCTTTTGCAGCTAAATCGTCTTTGCTGTAATGAGATGGAATGTAGCGATCGCTTTGTGGATTCCAAAACTCATCATCAATGCCGTTGAGAATTCCAGAAAATCGCTCTTCGTTTAAGTGAATCGTGTGACTTAACCCACAGCCAACTTCTGTGTAGTGTGCTTCCCAGGCGTGATGGGGTGACACCGTGTTGACAAAATTTGAGTAGACGATGCCGCCTTTCATCATGTTTAACGCAAAGGGATTAAAGTTATCGCGCAACCGATCGTATTGAAAATAATACGACTCTTGGTTCAGCCCCGTTAATTTAAGAATTTCGCTTCCGGTAATGCCCTGATGCTTGAAGTTGTGAATGGTATAACAAACCCGTTGATCTGCCATACCATGATATTTATAAATCTCAAACAACATCACCGGAATTAATCCAGTTTGCCAGTCGTGACAGTGAATCACATTGGGTCGTTTATTGCTTCTGAGTAAGAATTCTAAAGCGGCTTTGCTGAAGAAGGCAAATCGCATATTGTCGTCTGCACAACCATAGTAAACGCCTCGATCGAAGAACCCCTCTTCTGACTTGGGTTTGATAAAGAAACACAGTCGCCCATGCACCCAGCCGCAATAGACATCGCAGAGAATTGCGCCGCCATCCCAGGGCACTGACAAATCGCGATAAGCGTCGTGAAGTCCCCAAATATGGTCAAATCGCATACAGTCATACATCGGCAAAATTAGCTCGACGGTGTTGCCGCGATTTTCTAACTCGCGGCTGAGTCCATAGACGACATCGCCTAGCCCTCCAGCCTTAATGACTGGGGCGCATTCCGACGCGATTTGCACGATATACATATCAAACCCTCACTCACGATCGCTTTACTAAAGTTCTTTCCCTTGTACCTGTTTAGATCAAGACGCACCGTTTGTAAACAATCTGAAGTTGGGTTTTTTATCAAGATTAAACCAAATTGCTAGGCTGGTAGAAGAACCTCAAACAGTTTTACTGGATGCGTGGCATGACTACTTTGACCCTTGAAACGGAACCGATCGCAAGTCAAATTATGGTTACTGATGAGAAGCTGATTATAGACTTGATGGATGGTCGCAGCCTGATCGTTCCTCTGGGTTGGTATCCTCGCTTAATGCACGCATCAACTGAAGAACGGCAAAATTGCAGCAATTCTCAGTATGAGAATAATTCTCATGAAAACGCCCAGTTTTAACAGCTATGAATGGCTGAAACTCGCATTCTGCCGTTCATAAAATTGAGCGCACAAGCCTTTAGAAGCTCTGATTTCAGTACAAATGTTTCAAAATGAGAATTGCTGGCAAAATTGGCAATTTCTAGGTGGTGGCTATGCGATCGAGTGGGTTGATCTGGATGAACATATTGGAGTTGAGGGGTTACTAGCGGGCAGGCAAAGCGGTGAAAGCCAAAGGTCTTTAGAGCGTTGGCTATCCACACGAGAAGCGTCTATAAATTGATGTAAAAAAGTGGGTAACAAAATTTATCGCCTCAACTTAACCCAGCTTGAAGCTAGTTTTTTCACAAAGGGAGTCAAGCGATCGCGGCTATATTCATCCGCCGCTTTACGAATGGCTTCTGCCTGGGTGGGATAAGGATGAATTGTATTCGCGAGGGCACCGATTCCTAGTTTATGGGTCATTGCTAATGTAATTTCGTTAATCATATCGCCAGCGTGACGCGCGACGATCGTCGCTCCAATCATTTTACTAGTTCCTTTTTGTAGGTAAATTTTTGCAAATCCTTCGACTTCGCCATCGACGATCGCGCGATCGACTTTATTCATCGGCACATTGAGAATCTGGACTTCAATTCCTTGCTGTTGCGCTTCTTTTAGCGACATCCCAACCGTTGCCACTTCTGGATCGGTAAACGTACACGACGGCATGATCAGCGAACTGAGCTTTTTCCGTCCCAATCCGAGAATGGCAAACAGCGCATTTTGAATCAGAATTCGAGCCGCCGCATCTGCCGCATGAGTATATTTCCACTCCATGCAAATGTCGCCCACCGCATAGATCTTCGGATTCGTGGTTTGCAGATAATCGTTGACAATCACGCCGCGCTTTTCGTCATAATCTACGCCGACAATTTCAAGGTTGAGATTTTCAACATTGGGCGATCGTCCGACTCCGACCAAAATTTCATCGACGGTGACTGATTGTTCTTTTCCATCTTGCTCATAGTGAATAATTTTTTCTGCACCTTGACGCTCAATGCGTTGAATTTTGGATTGTAAAAGTAGTTGAATTCCTTCTTGCTCGAATGTCTTTTGTACGATCGCTGCTGCGTCTTCATCAGCACGACTCAAAAGGCGAGAACTCTGCTGTAATAGGGTGACTTCCGATCCGAGTCGTCGAAAGGTTTGGGCTAACTCACAGCCAATATAGCCACCCCCAATCACCCCTAGTCGATGGGGACGTTCTGTTAGCTCAAAAACGTTTTCGTTGGTGAGATATCCCGCTTCGGCTAGACCCTCGATCGACAACTCTGCCGCACGAGAACCCGTTGCGATCGCTGCCTTGCGAAAGTGCAGACTTTTTCCAGCAACGCTCACCGTGTCAGCACTCGCAAATTTCGCCTCTCCAAAAAACACATCTACGCCATAATCTTGCTGAAATTTCTTCGCCGAATCGTTGGGGCTAATTTGCGCTCGGACTTGCCGCAATCGCTCCATCACGGCTGCAAAATCGACGCTAATCTCGCCCGATGTGCCAATGCCATATCGTGCCGCATTTTGAATATCAGCAACGACTCGCGACGATCGAATCATGGCTTTTGAGGGCACACAGCCAACGATCGTGCAGTCGCCGCCCATTAAATGCTTTTCGATTAGTGCCACCTTGGCCCCAAAGATTGCTGCCCCTGCTGCGGTTACTAGCCCCGCTGTGCCTGCGCCGATCACCACCAGATCATAGCGAGGAGCAGGCTCAGGGTTGACCCAATCGGGCGGATGGACGTTGTTAACCAACTCCTGATTATATTGATCCATTGGCGGAACGATGACCTGATCACGATCGGTGACAAATTGCGACATAAAACAATTCTCTTTCAACAGCTTCTATCATTCTATGGAACGTGGATTTATTAAGGTGTAACTTCTCGCCATCTCCCTAGGGAGCTACGGTGTACACCAATCTTTGTCGCTGCGTGGGTGGTGTTTCAGAGATGTTGCTGGATGAGCTAAATGATTGACCCAATAAACTTTCTGCAGAACTTTACAACACATTTAGAACACTACCGCTGCGTTTGGGTCGGCTTCAGCCCCCTAAATCCCCCATTCTGGGGGACTTTGAGCTAAGACTCTGGTTTCAAAGTCCCCACTCGTGGGGGATTTAGGGGGCAAAAGTCTCGGCGATGACAAATCAGAGGACTTTTACAGGTTATTTAATCCACGATCCTATGGAACGAGCTGATCGTGTCAGGTGTTGACTTTCTCAACGAGTGCTTCTTCCAGGGTGTTCAACAAATCCTTCACCGTAAATGGTTTTGACAAAAATCGCTGTACGCCTGCATTGGCTGCATTTGCAACCATTCCCCTAGACGACAACCCACTCATCGCTACAATTTCAACATGAGGATTGATCCTCTGTAACGTGAGAATTGTAGTCGGACCATCCATCAACGGCATCATCAAATCGATTAAGACTAGATGAATTTCATCATGATGTTTAGAATAGGTTTCGATCGCCTCTACCCCATCACAAGCAGTCAACACGCGATAGTTATAGTCTTCTAACGTAATGCGCGTACTTTCTCGCACCGGGGCTTCATCATCCACCACTAAAATTAAATGATCATTGCCTTGATGCAGTTCTGGGTCTTCGATCGGAGCAGATTCTTGAATCATCACCGCAGGAAAGAAGACTTTGAACTCAGTTCCTTGGCCGAGTTGACTCGCTACGGTAATGAAGCCGCCGTGACTTTTGACGATGCCGACGACGGTTGAAAGCCCTAACCCCGTGCCGCCGCCCAGCTCTTTAGTGGTGAAGAACGGCTCAAAGATGCGATCGAGAATCTCGGCGGCAATTCCGGTGCCTGTGTCAACTACCGATAACACACAATAGGGACCGATTTGGGCTTCTATATTCAGCCGTTTGTCAGTTTCAGTCAGCCATTGATTGGTAGCAGAAATTGTGAGAACGCCCCCGATCGGCATCGCATCACGAGCATTCACACACAGATTCATTAACACCTGATGAATCTGTGTGCTGTCACCCACTATCGTCCACAAATCTTGCGGAACTTCGATCTCAACCTCGATCGATCGCGGTAACGTTTCCCGCAAAATTCTTTCAATCTCGCTAATTAAGTGTCGTGTTTGCAAAAGAACTCGTTTGCCTTCTACGCCACGAGTAAACGACAACACTTGTTTCACTAAATCTGCGCCGCGTCGAGCATTAGTTTCTAAAAGCTGAAGCAATAGTTGACTGCGATCGTCGAGGTTTTTTAACTTCAAAGGCAGCAGTTGAGCCGCCGCTAAAATTGGAGTCAAAATATTATTTAAATCGTGAGAAATGCCGCTCGCTAACGTGCCAATACTTTCTAATCTTTGAGCGCGAAAGAACTGCGCTTCTAATAGCTTTTTTTCGGTGATGTTGGTGTCTACGGTCAAAATTGATTTGGGTTGTCCTGCTTCGTCTCGCACCAGTGTCCAGCGGCTTTCGACCGTTACTTCTTGATCAGATTTGGTAATTTTATGCAACTCACCGAGCCATTCTCCTTTGGCGATCACCACATCTAAGGCTTCTCGCAGTTGAGGCGATGATTTTCGATAAAGCAGTTGATTGGCGTTTTTGCCGATCGCCTCTTCGGCGTGCCAACCAAATAATCGCTCTGCGCCTTTATTCCAATACACAATGCGATGGCTTAAGTCTCTGACCAGAATGGCATCGGTAGTGATGTCTAGCAATGCCGCCTGCTGACGAATCTTTTGTTCGGCCCGTTGACGCTCGATCGCATAGCGCATCGATCGCGCCAATAAGTCTCCCGTCACTTGTCCTTTAACCAAATAATCTTGGGCACCTTCTTGCATTGCCCGCAGCGTAATTACTTCATCATCTAACCCCGTTAAAATCACAACCGGAATGGCGGGCACTCGACGATGAATGTTAACCAGCGTTTCTAACCCCATGCTGTCGGGCAAGGTGAGATCTAAAAGAATAATATCAAATCGACTCTCAGTCAGATTGTTGAGGGCGGTTTCTAACCGATCGCATTGCGTCACTTGAAAGGGGTTAGTCGGCACTTCTTTGAGAAACTCTAGCAACAGCCGCACATCAGCCGGGCTGTCTTCGACTAACAAAACGTTTATCGAGTGCTCTGCCATATTGATGGTTACTCCGGTGGCAGTTTGACGATCGTGAACCAAAAATCTTCGATCGATTGAACAATTTTAATAAACTGATCAAAATCAACGGGTTTAGAGATGTAACAGTTTGCACAGAGATTATAGGCTTTAATAATATCCTCCTCAGCTTGAGATGTGGTTAAAATCACAACCGGGATGCGCTTTAAAACCTGATCGGCTTTAATCTCAGCTAGGACTTCGCGCCCATCTTTTCTGGGTAAATTGAGGTCTAACAAAATTAAATCTGGGTGAGGAGCGCTGGCATAAACGGTTTGCTTACGGAGAAATGCCATCGCTTCTACGCCATCATCGACAACGCTGAGATTAATGTGCATCTTACCATCTTCGAGCGCAATCCGAGTGAGTCGAGCATCACCTGGATTATCTTCAACCAACAAAACTTGAATGGGTAAACTCATCAGATTGGGATGCCTCTAGACAACGTGAAATAGAACGTGGTTCCTTGCATCGGCTGCGACTCAAACCAAATGCGCCCTCCATGCCGCTCGACAATTTTTTTGCACAAAGCTAACCCGATGCCAGTACCCGGATATTTGCTGCGCGAGTGCAATCGCTGAAAGATTGCAAAGATGCGATCGTGGTATTGAGACTCAATGCCAATGCCGCGATCGCGCACGTAGAAAGTCGTTTCTTCTGCATTATCGTCAGACACCCCAATGTGAATTTGAGGAGCTTCTGCCTGACGAAATTTAAGCGCGTTTCCGACCAGATTTTGAAAAAGCTGGGTTAATTGGGTGGCATCTGCCGTGACGTTGGGCAGCGGATCGTGCGTGATCACCGCCTCATTTTCTTGAATGGCGAGTTGCAAATTAGCGATCGCGCGCTGCAATACTTTTTCGGTGTCTACATCGGTGAAGGGTTGTCCCCATGTGCTGACCCGTGAGAAGCTCAACAAATCTCGAATCAGGGTTTGCATCCGCTCTGCCCCTTCGACCGCGTAGTCGATAAACTCGTCTGCACTGGCATCGAGTTGGTGCTTATAGCGTCGCTCTAATAATTGCAGATAGCTAATCACCATCCGCAAGGGTTCCTGCAAATCGTGAGACGCAACGTAGGCAAATTGTTCTAACTCTGCATTCGATCGGATCAGTTCTTTCCGTTGATAAGTTTCTTGCTCTAGCAGTTGTGATTGTGTAATTGCAATGCCAATTTGATTCGCGAGTTGCTGCAATAATTCTGTTTCAAAATTATTCCAGTGTCGAGGTCTACTGCATTGGTGAACAATCAGTAACCCCCACAGCGCATCTCTGCACACCACAGGAACGACCAGATTTGCCTTGACTTCAAACTGCTCTAAAAACTGGCGATGACAGGCTTGAATCGGGGCGGTTTGAATATCCGTGATCGAGCTGATTCGACCCAATTCATATTTCTCTTGATAGTCTTGCTGAAAACACGGGTCAACAATATTTTGCCCCCACGAAACCGGATAGGGCTGCAACACGGCTTCTTGCACAACCTGACCCGATCCATCTGCTTGAAGTTCAAAAAGCAGCACCCGATCGGCACTCAGCAGTTTTTGAACCTCCCGCACCGTGATCTGCAAAATCTCATTTAGCTGCAACGACTGCCGAATTTTAAGCGTGATCTCAGTAAACAGCCGATGACTCAAACTCTGAAGCTGAAGGTCTGCTTCGACCTGTTTGCGCTCGATGTTCGCCTGCGCTAAAACGCTGAGATTTCGCCTCAACTCTAGCTGAGTCATCACCTGCCGACCCAACCCTTCGAGGGCGCTGATTTGGTCGATCGTCAGTTGCCGGGGCACGAGGTCGGCAACACAGAGCGTCCCGATCGCGTCTCCGGTCGGTGTGATCAGAGGCACCCCAGCATAAAAGCGGACGTGAGGAGTTGCCTTCACCAGGGGATTGGTCGCCCAACGCTCATTTGCGCTGGTATCTGGCACAACCAGCGTCTCTCGGCTCATCAGACACTCAACACAGATGCCAAGGTCTAACGGCATTTCTGCCAGGTCTAACCCAACTTTGGCTTTAAACCACTGGCGGTCGTCGGCAATTAAATTAATCAGCGCGATCGGAGCCTGGCAAATCTGAGCCGCTAACTGCACCAAATCGTCAAACGATCGCTCAGATTCACTGTCAAGAATCCGGTATTGCTGCAATGCGGTTAGCCGTGATTGCTCGACGATCGAGTCCAGTTCCATGAATGTTTGTTCTTGGGCGCTCAGTGATTTCTTAATGCACTTTATAGTTTAATGTTCTCTTGCAAAAGTTAGACTTTTATGACGCAAAACTCAACTTTTGTGAACTACTAAGAACCCTCACCCCAAACCCCTCGCCTGCGGGAGAGGGCTAGGATGAGGGTTCTTATTCGCCCATCGCGTATGCTTGATGAATCTGTGCCCGCTCGATCGACAAAAGCTCGTCCAGTTTCTTTTTGCCTAACTAACCCAAATGATGAAGCGCATCAACCGCAAAGGGCTTTTTGGATTGATTGTGATCGGCGCGATCGTGCTGTTAACGATCGTAGCGGCTCCGAGCAGCAATCGTCAGGTGAGCGGTTCTACATTTAGCCGTGCGCCCGATGGTTATGGGGCTTGGTATGCCTACATGGAGCGGCAGGGCATTTCCATCCAGCGCTGGCAAAAGCCTTGGACAGATGGGCTGACCCGTCAATCTCCAGTCACGTTTTTGCAAATAGATCCTGAATCTCAGAACGGCATTGGCTCGATCGCGCCGGGGTCTGAGCAAGAACGCTGGATTCGTAGCGGAAGCACACTGATTATTTTGGGTGCCCCGGCCCCGGCAACCGATCGCCCATTCACGACGATGCAGACCAGCGATCGCGGCTTAGTCAAAATCGAGACGACACGCAGAAGACAACTGGGTAAGAACCAAGACCAGCTTTTAGGCGATCAAGCGGGCGCGATCGTTTGGCAATCCAAGGTCGGCAAAGGGCGAATTGTCTTCGCCAGCACTCCCTATCTCGCAGCTAATGCCTATCAAAACGAACCCGGTAACTTTGCGTTTCTGGCTCAGTTAGTCAAGCAAAACGGCCATGCTATCTGGGTCGATGAATATACTCACGGCTATAAAGAAGCGGCGATCGCGGCTCGTGAAGGTAAAGGAAGCTGGATAGCCTATATGAGCCAAACGCCTCTGCTGCCGATTTTGGTGCAATTAGGGGGGGTGTTGCTGGTGCTGGTTTGGGCAGCTAATCGCCGCTTTGGGCAACCGATGCCGTTGACAAACCCCAAGCCAGATAACAGTGAGGCTTATATTCAGGCATTGGCGGGCGTTTTGCACAAAGCGGGTCGCAGTGAGTTTGTGCTGGATGGAGTCGGCAAACATGAACAGCTACAGATTCAAAAAGCGCTAGGGCTTGGCTCGACGATGCTAGAACTAGACGCGATCGTCGAGGCGTGGACTCAGCAAACAGGTCGTCCTGCCGCAGAGTTGGAACAAGTTTTGAAGGCGCGATCGAGTACTCAACGCATCAGCGAATCAGACCTACTCTCCTGGATTAAAAATATTCAACTCGTGCGGCGCAGGTTGCCTTAAATAATGGTCAAAATTCAGGCTGGAGAAAGCGATTTATGAAAGCAGAGGAATTTGATCGGCGGTTTGATGAGGGTGAAGATGTGAGCGAGTTTTTGAAACTGGCTCGGCATCCCGTCCAGGGCATGGGCAAAAACGAGTAGATATTGATTTTCCACTCTGGATGGTTGAGGCGCTCGATCGAGAAGCAAAACGCTTGGGCGTGACTCGTCAATCGATCGTGAAAGTTTGGATTGCAGAAAGACTGGAGCGACCTTCAATGTAAACGGCGATCGCTACCAAACTGCTCGAAAACACGTTTGTCAAAAAAACCGCCGCAGGAATAACTTTGTGCCTTCAATTGCTGCTGCGAATAATAACATTTGCCAGCATAGAGAACATATCAATGCAAGATTGCATGAGAGGGATATGCATCTCACTAAAAATTGGTGACATCCCCAACTATTTGCAGTTGTAACGGCTTTGTAGATCAATCCTTTGCCAATTTGTCAACCTTTGCGATAGTCCACATGAGTGCCTAATCTGCCGCCATACCAAACGCCGGGTTCGACTTCATAGATTCGGACTACGCCAATCACTGGTTGATTAGGAGCGATCGCCACGATCGGGTAAGCAATTTGGTCAATGTCGTCGCGATCGTTACGCTCAAAATAAGCGTCAATTTCGTGAGAATCGGCTGCTAGCTCGAATTGGTACATGAATCAAGATTCAAAGTTAGAGATTGCTGAACAAGCACCACACTTTGCACATCCGGCTTTTACGTCTGCTGATGACATCCTGGCTTGCTTGAGTTGGGCACCAATGTGCTTATAAAGAGTAAACATCCATTCACTTTCGGGGGCAGGATGATTGGCTAACAGCGTTCCTGTAATCGGAACAAACGGCACCACAAACGGATAAACCCCAATTTGAATTAAGCGATCGCTCACTTCCAACAGAGTATCTAAACTGTCCCCTAATCCGGCTAGAAGATAAGTACTTACCTGTCTCCAGTCAAACACTTTGACGGCTGCCGCAAATGCCTCGAAGTAATCCTCGACCGGTACTGTTGCTTTACCGGGCATAATCTTCGCCCGCACCTGCGGATCTGCTGCTTCTAAGTGCATTCCTAAACTGTCAACTCCTGCCGTCTTCATGCGATCGAACCAGACAAAATCATCAGGCGGCTCACACTGCGCTTGAATGGGGAGACTGACTCTGGCTTTGATGGCGGTGGCACATTCGACTAAATAAGCGGCTCCGCGATCGCTCGTGTTGGGCGTTCCGCTGGTCATTACCAAATGCTTGACACCATCTAACCGAACCGCCGCTTCTGCAACTTCTGAGAGTTGAGCGGGAGTTTTACGGGCGATCGTTCTTCCAAATTCTAGGGATTGCCCAATCGCGCAAAACTGACAAGAGGTTGTAGTGTCACCATAGCGAATGCAGGTTTGCAGAACGGTTGTAGCTAATACATCTCGACTGTGCAGTAGAGCAATCTTCCAGTAGGGAATGCCGTCAGTTGTGGTGAGATTATAGAACTGGGGTTGTTGAGGAAAGCTGATCGACGAAATCGCTTCTCCGTGCCGTTCTAAAGCCAATTCTGCTGATGACTGATTGCGGATAGAGTAGGGCGATCGCGCCGCCAAACTGTCATAAATCGGCACCATTACTGTTGTGCCGTCTACCGTTACCGCTTTGTGATCAGAAGGGCCTGCAATAAATTGACTAACCCGATCGAGCCTTCAAACGCAACTGTGTGGAATGTGACTAATGCTTTCTCACCTGGATCGGCTTTGACATCAGGAAAGGCTTTCTCTTCATAATCAACAAAGAAATAACACCAAATGATAGAAGAATTGACAGGCGATGAGAGTTTAAAGAGTAGGTCAGGTGCTTTTGTGCCATAAGTGACGTTGCTGGAACTGCGATCGTATTGATCCGGCACTAAATGCTATCTCGTTCAGGGTGGCTTTTGAATCTGACTACAATCATCTCCACAGACGATCGTAGCGAGAATTCCTACAGCTATTTCACCCCCTCATTCTGCAACACCAGAATTGTTATAGAATAGCAAAGGTCGGCATTCGCTCCAGTCTTCATTACCGAATATCGCGTCAGCCCTTCAAACCCATATCTGTCTGCCAAGACTGGTGCCATCAACGGCAACAGACCGATGTTATCTCTGGAGTTACATGTCTTTTTCAAACCTCGGTCTGTCTGATGAAATCGTTCGTGCTGTTACCGCACGGGGCTACACTGACCCAACACCGATTCAGATACAGGCGATTCCGACGATTCTGCTAGGCAGTGATTTGCTAGCAGGCGCACAAACAGGCACAGGCAAAACGGCTGGTTTCACGTTGCCTATTCTGCAACGGCTGTCTGCCAAGCGACTTGAAGATTTGCCGAGTCACCCACCGATTCGATCGCTGATTCTCACGCCCACTCGCGAACTTGCTGCCCAGGTAGAAGAAAGCGTACGCGACTATGGCAAGCATCTTAACCTCACCTCAATGGCAATCTTTGGCGGAGTCAACATTAATCCGCAAATTCGCCGCCTCAAAAGCCGCGTAGACATTCTCGTTGCCACACCCGGACGGTTGCTCGATCATGTGCAGCAGCGCACCGTCGATCTTTCCCAGGTCGAGATTCTCGTGCTTGACGAGGCCGATCGCATGTTAGATATGGGCTTTATCCGCGATATTCGTCGCATTCTCACCAAACTGCCCAAGCAACGACAAAATTTGTTGTTCTCTGCGACCTTCTCAGACGAAATCAAAGCACTCGCTCAGACGATTCTCACCCGCCCCGTGATGATTGAGGTTGCACCCCGGCAAGCTAATGCTGATTTGATCGCTCAAAAAGTTTATCGAGTTGCCCGCGATCGTAAGCCTGAGTTGCTGACTCACTTGATCAAGCAACACAATTGGTTTCAGGTGTTGGTCTTTACTCGCACTAAGCACGGTGCCGATCGACTGTCTAAACAGTTAACTCAGGGTGGCATTCCGGCACTGGCGATTCATGGCAACAAAAGCCAACTGGTGAGAACTCGCACCCTCGCGAAGTTTAAAGACGGCACCTTGCAAGTGCTCGTAGCAACTGATATTGCCGCACGAGGCATCGACATCAACGAATTGCCGCAGGTGGTTAACTTTGACTTACCTGATGTGCCCGAAGATTATGTCCATCGCATCGGGCGCACGGGGCGTGCAGGTTCAGCCGGAGAAGCGCTGTCGCTCGTCTGTGTCGATGAATATAAGCTCCTCGCCGATATCGAAAAGCGCATGAAGCGATCGCTCCCTCAAGAAGAAGTCGCTGGCTTTGAACCTGACCCCAACGCCAAGCCTGAGCCGATTCAGCGGCGATCGCCACGCTCTCAGCCCCAACGAGAAATGATCTCTGGGCGATCGGCTTCAGGTAACGGTCGGCGGCGTTAATATAGCCATTGATTTAACGTGAGTTCGATAGAAGTGGTTCACTCCGATGATGAATTCGGGAAGCCCCCTAAATCCCCCACGAGTGGCAGGGTGGTTTCAAGTTAGCCAGCGAAAAACCTGATGGACTTGATTGGCTAGATCCCGAATGCAATCTGGGAGAGTACGGCAACCCAAGCGACGGGCAAGCGTAATCAGGAACGA
>NZ_MPPI01000044.1:0-26476 GCF_001895925.1 Phormidesmis priestleyi ULC007
CACAATTACATCGGTAGGCTATAGAGATTGCTTGAGCCGTGTACAGTGAAAGTTGTAAGCACGGTTCTGAGGGGAGGGAGGGAGATATATCTAAAACTCACTCCTTTACCCGACCGCTAGTTCCCAGAAGCAAAGCAATCTGTAAATGGGGATAGCGTAAAGGTGTTTGTGCAATCATTGGTAAGCTAAAATCTCAGGGTGTATGTAGACAATCGACATCTTGTAACATTTTTTCCGAAATCAAGCTGGTCGAGATTGTAATAGGCTCGTGTTGGTGCATTTACTTGTAAGCGTTCATCATTTACTGTGATTAGGAGATGTTAACAATGAGCAATAATTCTAGATTAGCAACGTTGGGGGCTGGTGGTCTAATAGCTGCAAAAACAACTCTTGCCACCACTGCTGCTACTACTGTTGCTGCATCATCAGGTGGGGTTGGCATTGCGTCGATTGGTGGTGTAACAGTTGCTGCTATTGCCCCCGTTGTGGCAATTCCAGCCGCTGTTGGACTCGCTGTCATAGGGGTGGTCTGGCTCTTTAACCAGGACTAGTGGAGCGTCACAGCTTGATTTTAGGGTTGGCATCTGCGGAAATGACTATTGAATGGAGCTTTTAGAGATCGCCAACCCTAATTTTTAGTTTTGACGCTGCACTAGTCTTTGATTAGGAGGTTTCTTTAGTAGGGTTCTCAATCGTAGGGTGAGCATCTTGCTCTCGATGAGACAAGATACGCAAACGACATAGCTTTGTGGAAATCTTCTTAAGCCCACTCTTTCAGGGATGCGTCTAAGTAGGTGAGTGTAATTAACCGTAGGATGTGTTAGGCGTAGCCGTAACGCATCAAGCCTTTAGACAGCATGGGTTACGCTATTGCTAACCCATCCTACAGGGTCTTATATTTAACTGCACCGACCTACTTACCTTAATTAATTGGAAACGCAAGTCAGCTACAGGAAAAACATGAAATGTGTAAAGTGCGTCTCTGAAATAGAGTTTCATTGTCCCAGCACGCTAGTCGAAACTACCCACTTTAGTGGGAGACTTTAGTTGCTTCGGCGTTTTGTCCCATAACCTCTTTTTATTTACACAAACTGGTCGGAGCATTGATTTACAGCATGAGAGATGTAACACGATCTATTGACGGTTCATACTACGCTACGAAGAGACGCAGTAAAGGTTGGATTCTTAGAAAACTACTATCACTTCTCGATCATTCACTACGTTCAATCGCTATATCGCTTATTGGTGGCTATCAATACCATCTCTCGCCAAGGAAAGGTTATTCCTGTGCGCATCGAGTTGTGCATGGTGGCGACTCTTGCTCAGAATATGTGAAGAATGCTCTTGCAGACAAAAGCCTATTTGAGGCTACTCTTCTTGCAAGGCGAAGATTTAAGGCATGTAGCATTGCATATGTGTCTTCTAAAGATCAAGTTGTTAAGTTTAAAATTCCAACCATCGGACCAAATGGCTGTGCTGATCCAGAAATGATTGGCGCGTGCTGCGCCATTCTTGGTATTGCTAAGATGTGTAGTGGAAAAAGGTCTTAACCTCAAAAGGTCGCAAAATATAATATTTAGAACGGAAACCCAGCGAGTATGACAGCGAAATTGATGTTTCAGCCATTCTTATGAGCTTTAAAGATTTTAACTATGTTAAGTGGGGTTTTCTTGTAACTTTAGTTGGCTCTATTGCTACGGTCCTTACTGTTCCAGATTTTAGATGTAGCATAGGGCTGCCATCAGATAATTGTGTTGTACCACAGAAAGATATTGAACTTGTTACAAAAACAGAAACAGGGGAAGCTCTAGAGGGAGTTAAAGTTGAGGTTATTGGGAAAAAAGGATCTCCTGAGCCTGAACTTACTGATAGCAATGGCTACGCTAAAATCAAAATCCTTGCCGAGGAAGACGTTACCATCACCTTGAGTAAGGCAGGTTACCCAACTCAGAGCTTTAAAGTCAACTTATCGATAGATCGAAATCAAGTCAGAGTTATTCGGTTTACTAAGTCAGGTCAAGCTCAAGTTGGTTCTATTCCAGAGCGTCCCGTAGAATCACCAAAGTCTGTGACACCCACACCCACACCAAAGGAATCTAGCATATCGGGGCAATGGGTTGGTACATATACCTGTTCACAAGGTATAACTGGCGTGACTGTAGCTATTGATCAAGTTGGCAACAAGGTCATTGCTGACTTTTCTCTATATCCTGTTCCAGAAAATCCAAATGTTCCTCGTGGGATGGCTCGATATGAAGGAGATTTTAACTCTACCTCCCTGCGTATGAGGTTTCCACGGGGAACGTGGATAAATAAACCTGCCTCATCTTGGACGGCGTTCCCGTTTCAAGGTCAATTCGATGAAGCGTTAAAAACATTCTCCGGGGAAATAGACGGTCATCGTTGCACAACAGTTAATTTGAAGAGGAAGGACGGCTAGGAATTGTTTTTTAAAAGATCGGTGTGGCACGGTCTAACAATCCGGTTGGAGCGGACAGTTGAGAGATTTTTCGTCTATCGTTCAAGTCGATCTGCTGCCGCTCAACCGGAACGTTAGCTTACTCATGCCTTGATCGGATTGCTGCTTTAAAGCTATCTGTGAGGCTGTGATAGACTCAGCATCAGGTGATTAGTCCATGCAAATGATGCCTGTACAAACGAAAGCTCAAGTCCTGTCTCTTCTTCAAGAATGTCAACAGGATCTACACCATTTTGGGGTGAGTCGTTGCGGTGTTTTCGGTTCATTTGTGCGAGATAGTGCAATCCACGAT
This sequence comes from Phormidesmis priestleyi ULC007, assembly GCF_001895925.1. Lineage (GTDB taxonomy): Bacteria > Cyanobacteriota > Cyanobacteriia > Leptolyngbyales > Leptolyngbyaceae > Phormidesmis_A > Phormidesmis_A priestleyi_A. The sequence goes on from NZ_MPPI01000044.1 coordinate 2,772, forward strand.
CGCCGTAGGCTGGGTTGACAAAAGGAAACCCAGCACTCTTTCTCCCACAGCACTGTCCAAAAACTCGATCTCAGTTGGAACTGTGACCGTCGGTGCAATCTCCTAGATTAAAATGAGAAGGCAAAGATTGAAACAAGAGCAAGCCTATGACAGTTCGACAACCCCGCTACAGCAAAGAAGAGTTTGCTCGACGGGGTGATGAGATCTATGAATCTCAAGTGCGCCCTCAAGTCGAGGAAGGTAATCATGGGAGAATTGTCGCGATCGATATTGAAACCGGAGCCTTTGAGATTGGTAAAAACAGCATAACCGCATCCGATCTTTTGCTGGCTCATCATCCCGATGCTCAAATTTGGTTTGTCCGCATTGGTCATCTTGCCGTTCATCGAATCGGATACTTTGAGGCGGGCTGATCACAATGATCTCAGGATACGTGAACGCAAATCGAGAAGCAATCATTCAGGTTGCGATCGTGGGTGACAGTAAACAGTTGAAGAGTGTCAGAGCAATCATTGATACAGGATTTACAGGAGATCTAACCTTACCTAGAGATGTTATTGATCAACTGGGATTCACATTGAGAGGATTTCAAAGGGTGATTTTAGGAGACGGCAGTCTTCAATATTTCGAGATGTTTGTCGGTGTTGTGATTTGGGATGGAAAGATGAGGGAGGTTGAAATCAACGCAGCAGAAACAGATTCACTGATTGGAATGGGGTTGCTGGAAGACTACAAGTTAGAAATGGAAGGAAGATCAAACGGTGAAGTTAGAATAACATCTCTGCCTGCATCCCTCTCAAACACGGTCTAATAATCCGATTGGAGCAGACAGTTGAGAGTCTTTTCGTTTGTTGTTCAAGGCAATCTGCTGCCGTTCAATCGGGACGTTAGCTTACTCATGCCTCGATCTGGTGCTGCTTTAAAGCCATCTATGAGGCAGCTAAAGTCAGAATGCAGTCTGCACCTGTAGAAGAAGTTCAAACTGTTTTGCGTGAACTTGCTTCCTGTTATTCAACACGATAGTTAGTGAAATCGTTACGGCGTTTGCTTCAAAGATAAATGTTTCATCCCAATCTCTTAGTTAAGTTAGTTTTGGGCTAATTTCAAACGCTGATTCAGCCCGGTAGAAGCACACATCGAACGCCAAAAAGAAATTCATTTGTCCCAAAATCAACGGAGCATTCTTGTCCTGTGTCCAGGCAAAAGCCAATTCTGTTGGGGAAAATCGCTCAACATTTGCCGTCAACACTAATGCCCGTGCCTCAAACCTAGCCAAATTTCCCCCTAGTGGAACAGAAAGCCTTTGGCGTTCCCAAACTGCTCCTAGCCTTAAACCCATTTCGTAAGGCAACACATTAACGCTAGAACCTCTATCTAGCAAGCCAGAGACGTTTATAGATTGGTCTCGGTAAGTTAGGGTTAGCGGTAGATAGGGTAGTGTACTCAATGTACCAAGATCTGGATCTATCTCTGTGAAAGCAAATCTAACTTTATCAGCCATGTGGAGCTACTTTTTCCTCTGCCAATGCTTTTGCTAAAACAGCAGCCGCTTCAAAAGAGTCATGTAACCCTTGACTGGCTGTTTTGCCTTTAGTGTCTAATGGTACTAAACCCGATTCCTTTAATAACTCAGCAATCAGAAAGTGTAATAGCAAGAGTTTGTCAGAATAAGATAGCTCTTTAAGGTGTGGTACAAGTTCGGTGAGAGGCATAAGTTGTTTGGTTAATTTGGGTTGTATCTATTTTAGAGTCTTGAGTTTGCATCTGCACGTTCGCTCAAGTGGACGGGCTAACAACCCACTTGGAGCGGACTGACCAGAGATCTTGGTGTATGGATGCAAAGTTTACTGGCAGTCGCTCAACCGCACCGTTAGCTTACTCATGCCTCGATCGGATTGCTGCTTTAAAGCTATCTGTGAGGCTGTGACAGACTCAGCATTAGGTAATTAGTCTATGCAAATAATACCTATACAAACGAAAGCTCAAGTCCTGTCTCTTCTTCAGGAATATCAACAGGATCTACACCGTTTTGGGGTGAGTCGTTGCGGTGTTTTCGGTTCGTTTGTGCGAGATAGTGCGATCCACGATCGCAGCGATGTCGATATTTTGGTTGCTTTTGAGCCAGATCAAAAAACCTTCGACAATTTCATACACCTATCTTTTTTTCTAGAAGATCTGTTTGGCAGGACGGTCGATCTGATTACCATCGAGTCATTAAGCCCCTACATTGGCTCACATATTTTGGATGAGGTCGAGTATGTCTTTATCGGGTCGTGAGTATTTACCTTTTGTGCCTTCTCGCAAATCCTTACGATGTTTTGAGCCTGAGTAGTTACAAAAAATCCGCAAATCGAGGTCGATCGCGGATTCTAAATCAATTATTAATCTATCGATCGCACGGAGCTTAAAATCAAATTAATTGCTTTCACGTCCAATCATGACGACTAACCCACTAAATAGGCGCGATCGTTTTGAGAAAATGTCCGATCGCCCCTCCATTCTCAATCCCAACGAGTCCTATTCGTTCAGTCAATACTTCGATCTTCCGTTCACGCTGGAAGACATTCTCGCTGAACTCAACTGCACCACAGAGCGCGAAAAGCTCTTGTTTTCAGAATCCTCAGCCCCCGTCAACTTGCAGGACTTGAGACGAAATCTCGATCGGGCATTGCGTCACGTCAGCTTGAACAACGAATCTTCAAGACGCGAAGCGATCGTCTTCCCAATCCTCTTGGAGGTCTGCGAGATTACAAACAATCGCCTCAATCTAGAATATGCTGTCGTCGTCAATGAGTTTCTCAAAGGCGTAATTGATTACTACATCGCGGCTCAACGCAACCTGCTGGTGGTCGAGGCAAAACAGGCAGATTTAGAGCGAGGCTTTACCCAGCTCGCGGTTGAGCTAATCGCGATCGACCGATGGACTAGATCAACGGCTCCTCTCCTCTATGGAGTGGTGACAGACGGAGAGCGCTGGAATTTTGGTATCTACGATCGGACTGCAAAACACGTTATTCGAGACACATCCGTTTATTCAGTTCCGGCTGATCTAGAAAAGCTGGTTGGGATTTTGATTGAAATTCTTAGCTCATCTACATAATGCTCAAAAAAATCCGCAAATCGAGGTCGATCGCGGATTCCAAAATCATTAAAGTTGACTAGCTGACTTTCAGCAGTTCCACATCAAACAGCAGCGTCGAGTTAGGCGGAATCGGACCAATTCCGCGCGCGCCATAGCCTAAGCCGGGAGGAATGGTAAGTTGGCGACGACCACCGACCTTCATCGTGCCCACGCCTTCATCCCATCCTTTGATCACTTGACCCACGCCAATTTTGAACTCAAAGGGTTGACCGCGATCGCGGGAGCTATCAAACTTCGTTCCGTCGGTCAACGTGCCCGTGTAATGCACCGTCACAGTTTGCCCCTTTTTAGGAGAATCGCCTGTTCCTTCGACCTCATCCACATATTGCAGACCCGATTCGGTCACTCTGACTCGTTCAGGTGTCGCCATATCATTTTTCTCCTCTGTCGTTTGGCTAGGGGTGGTAGGCTTGGGTGCTTCAGCAACTAGACCTTGGGGGTTAACTTCGGCAATGGTAGCGGACTCTGTGATTGGCATCTCGCTCGCGATCGCGCTATTGCGACTGGCGACTTGCGCCACAATCAACAGCACACAGCAAACCACCATCACTCCGAAGCTGACTAAAATCTCTCTCAAAATCAGACCTCCTGACGTGTATGTCTTTATCTTCTCACTCTCGATTACTTCGTTCCATTCCAGAGCTTATTTTCTAGGTCGCGGACTTGCCGCTCTAGTCGATCGAGTCGTCCCCGCAGTTCATCCATTTCAGATTGGCGAGGCACCCCCAAATCTTGCATCACGTAGCGAATCTGACGCTGCATCTGAGCTTCAAAGTTGCCCTGCTTGAGTTGCGCCATCAGGTCATCCACAAAACCTTTTGCCTGGTCGGGGTTGAGTTTGCCATCTTTGACGAGTTGGTCACTCATCTCTTTAAACTTTTCTGCCACGAGAGAAGTGGTGCCGATGCCCACCATCAAGAGCTGTGTAATCCAATTATTGCTATCCATACTGGTTCCTATGTCGGGTGCTGCAAAAGCCCGTTGAACGATCGACAAAATGTATTTCTAAACTTTAGACACTTTGTAGGGAATTCAAACTTTTTCGCTTCTTCTATTCTGTCAAATTGCAAGGCAGTTAACAGTCGCGAAGTCCGTACCTCAAACTACTTTGACTGCATTCTCTAACAAAATCTACGCCCAAAGGCAGAAAGTTCCAGATTTTTAAGGATTCTCTGGTAACGTCTTAGACGTTGCGATAGACAGATGGTTTAATGCTGATCGAATGGCTCAAAGTAAAGGTTCCGCCAGAATTGCGGGAGCAATATATCCAAAAAGATGATGAAATTTGGACACCGTTGCTCGCTAGTTATCCAGGGTTTGCAGGTAAAGAAGTGTGGATCAATCCTAAAGATCCGATGGAAATCGTAATGGTGATTCACTGGGAAAGTCGAGACGGGTGGAAATCAATTCCCGTCGAGAAATTAGAGGAAACCGATCGTCAGTTTGCCGAAGCGATGGGTCAGGCGTTTCCTTTTGCCGAAGAGGGTGAATATCAAGTTCGCAAGTTTATGCAACGACCTACTTAACACAAAATCTACTTCACCCTTCAATCTGTTAAGTTAGCATCGGAACATAATCTTAGAATCTGCTGGAATCGATGCCAGAATGTCCTCGTTGTCATCAATCGGTTGACGCTCAAGCGATCGTGTGTCCTCATTGCCGCACGACCCTCAAAGCGCATGGTCATCCTGGCATTCCGCTTTACCGCGCTACAGGGATTGAGCCGTTGTGCAAAACCTGCATTTACGATGCCGATGATTCGTGTACTTATCCCAAGCGCCCCGATGCAAGAGAGTGCACGTTGTATAGCGATCGGTTGCCTGTTTCAGTTAGCCCACTTAACAAATCCAGCAGCCGTTTCTTAACTAAAGGCTGGTTTCGTCAAAACTCAGTCTGGTTGGTCTTAGTTGGGCTGGTGATCTTGAGCCTGTGGCTGGCGCTGCGATGAAGTGTGGCTACACAAAATGGTGGGGCCGTGCCTCTTAGGTCAGCACAGATGCAGTTTGGAAAGCGGGCGATTCCTCAGTCAAAAAATAGCGATCGTGCCGTGAAACTACAAATCGATTTGAAGTGAGGGGGCGATCTCCGTGAGGAAAATTGCTATTGTAAGAAAAGGTTTATGATGCGCTAGTTCGTCGTCACTTATCAAGAGGTCAGTATCTGTGTCTAGCAACCCTGGTGGCATCTCCCAATCTAATTCAGGTTCCATGTCTGGAGGAATGCAAGCAGCGATCGGCGATCATAATAAGCAGACGATGAGTAATGAAGAATCTTCTGCTTCCAATATCCCTACTCAAACCGAGGTAGTTGAGCTTCTTGCACAAATTGAGCAGTTGATTCAAAATGCTCAATTACCTGAAGCAGCGAAGGAAAAAGCTAAGAAATATTTAGAGACTGCCAAGATAGAAGCACAGGAAAAAGAGCCTGACAAACAACTAATTTCTAAGAATTTAGAGCGGGTTACAAAAAATCTAGAAGAAGTAGACAAAACAGTAGACGCTAGTAAGCGAATTTTTGAAAAATTTGTTCCATTAGTGGTAAAAATAGCAAGTTGGCTAGGCACAGCGGCAGGAGCTTTATGGACAACATTGCCAGTTGTGTAAATGAGCCAATCTCCTTTGGATTCTGAACAACCATCTGAAAGCCTACAGCCGAAAATTACCCAAAGCTCCACTGGAGCTTTGGGTGGGCAGCAAGCTGCTTGTGGGAACAATAACTCTCAGCATCAGGACAATAGACAAACTCACATCTATTATCTTGATCTTCAAGATAAAGACTTAGAACCCTTAAGTATATGGGGCAAAATTCTAAGCTACTTCAAAGTATTTGTTTTTATTGCAACAACTTTAATATTTTGAATTTTCTTTGGATTATTTACTAGCTTCCCATTCCCCTATGGTCAAGCTATCGATCTAATGCTTTGCTGCTTCAGAGGGACTGTTGCCTCGAAAGTTAATAGATTGCAGAAGCGATTGCAGTCAGAAGATATTAATTCCCAATCAATACAGAGATTAAATAAACTTGATTTTCAAGCTCATTTACATCTGGGAGTCCTTGAACATTTAGGAGCAAATGGCACTGAAAGTCATGAGAGACTAGCTAAAACGATAGAGACTTTAAAGCAAAAGAAAGGCAAGTTACAGAATGAAATAAATCCCCGTCAGCCCAGAAAATACCGGATTGTAAATAGAGTTCAAGATTTCTTTGACTCCATTACTTTAAGTCAGCCTGAGAAGGACTTGATACAGATTGAATCAGTTATAGATGAAGTAATTTTGGCTGTAAGAAGTAATTACCCATCCGAAACAATAGTGCAAGATACAATTTATAGGTTATCTCAAGAAATAACTCGCAGAGCTGATAAAACAAGTCCTTCCAGAATAGGTACTTTATATAGAATTGAAGATTTGTTACGTGCGGTGTCAGAAAAAGAAGTATCTAATCTAGAAGAGTCTGAATTAGAAAATCTAAATAGAAAAATTATAAGTGAACTAAAAGAAGAGAAAAGTGCTTTATCTAAGACAATCACGAGACTTCAGGATGAAAACGATACAGTACGACAAAAGCTTGCAAACTATTTAGAGGAACTAGACACGTTAAACATTACAGTAGATGAGCGTGAATCTCGTCTATTAAAGCTTCAAGAAAAGATCAGAGATTATGCTGCGGCAAATCAAGGTCAACAAGCTCAAATCAATACGCTAAATCTAGAATTAACTAGAGCTAATGAAGATTTAAAAGAATTAAAATTCCAAAGAAGCTCTTTCAACAAAACAATTAGTTCTTTAAACCAAGATATCCGGCAAAAGCAATCTAGTATAGAGCAACTTGATAGTAGCTTAAAGCAATACTCCAAAGTGAGGATATTAGAGGGAAAATATATCGGAAATCTGAGCGATAGAAGTAGCAAGTATCATTTTGATCAAAAGTGTAATCATTGGAAAATGTTGGTGGGGGAATATGTACTAAGGCTAGATCCTTCACGAAACATAGTTAGTAGCAACACCCCGATTCGTTTCTCCGGACAGCTTGGCGAATGTGACAGGTGTGCTGGGAGAAGAAATTAAGATAAAAGAGCTTATTAGATTAATTCCACTATTAAAATAACGCGAAGCTGATTAATACTAAGCTGTTTTAGTATGATTCCATCAAATCACTTGCTAGAGAATGGCATACCGCTCCTCTTGCTAGCGATTGTTCACGTCTCAATCTTGCAACCCCTCAACCTACTCAGCCTCTCTTCTGTTGTATGTTACCAGTGTTAAATCACGCGCTCAAATTTAACCATAAACGATCGCTTTTCCTAAATTCAAACGATCGCATCAGCCTCTTTGCTGCTATTGTAATGTTCTATTCAAACGATTCCTATGCACTGCTAATGATTACTTCATTAGTTGCTAACTTGAGCTTATTCTAGAATTTCAGTGATGAATTCAATATCTTCATAGAGTTGCTCAACCCTGAAACTAAGGTTAACGCTTAGGAGTTGAATCTCATCACCTTCGCCATATGGGATCAATTCCCATCTACGTTTCTCATTCAGGCGAAAAACATCTACACTGATTGATTCAGAACTGATAAGAATATATTCTTTAAGACTTTCGAGCCGTCGATAGAGAGCAAACTTTCCACCCCGGTCATAGGCTTCGGTGCTAGGAGAAAGAACCTCAGCGATTAATTGAGGATGACGAGCAAATTTAAGCGCACCTTGATCGCGGCGATCGCAGGTAACACTCACATCAGGATAGAGGAAAGGCCCGTTGTCAGTCACGCCGATTTTGCCGTCAGAGCCAAGCACACGGCAACCACTGCCGCGCAAGTGGGGCTTCAACAGCGCAATCAGGTTTCCCGCAATCTCGCTATGAGACAGCGTTCCTCCTGTCATTGCGTAAACTTCGCCATCGATATACTCGTAACGAAGAGTTTGCAGCGGCTCCCAGTCTAGATATTCTTGAGGCGAAACGCGAGATTGATTAAGTTCAGCAATCATGGCCCTATCCTCGCCTCGACCCCTCCATTTTAGATATGATCTTGTTCTCTATACAGCTTGCTCCTCTCCCGCAATGCCTGCTAACAAATTGAGCGGCGCGATCGGGGGCTTAAAAAACGCCTAGGTATACATAAGCTGGACGCGCTTCCTTCTAGGCTTGCGAAGCCGATCGCTTTTGGGCCTAAAGTTTAACGTGTGAAGGATTTGTGGTGCAGTTGATCACGATCACTGGGTTAAATCTGTCCAGTGGTATTCTGATTTTGATTGATGCAGCCCGATTTTTGGGTATATTGGCAGACCCGCGCCCATAAAATCGCTCGCGTTGAGTGCGCTCCGGTTGCAAAGATCACCCGATCTCCTCCAATCATTTTGAGGATTTTAACGCCACAGACCGAGCAAGTCTGGTTTCTATCTTGACTCATAATTAGTGTGAATGAGAAATCAACTTATGGTTTCGATTCAACCAGCTTACCGCTAAAAAATCTGTCGAATAGTAAATTTTTTTAATTGGCTAACATTTCTCTTGCATGAGAATCAAATCATCTAAAAGTTTTTCCTATGGCTGTGATCAAAGGGTTCATTAAAATGCCTCGCCTCTTTTTGTTTGTGTTGATAGCATCTTGCTTTGGTTCCCTAGTGGGGCAATCGATCGCATCAGCCAGCACCAGTTCTACGGCTCCTACGATCGATCCGATCGATCCGGGTCGTGATTATTGGCTTGAGGCACAGCGACTCGCTCAAAGTCATCTGGTGCTGTTAAATCGCATTGAGCGCTCGCTCTCTAGCTCTGATGGCGATCGACTTCGGGCAGTGCAGGGGCAAATATTTTTACAGGCTTCTGCGGTCGATCGCTTCCTCAAGAGCAGTTATCCTGCGCCAGAAATTCTGTGTGCTTCAAATCCCGCTAATAGTAGTGGAGCAGGAAGTGTTGCTGGAACCGATGCTGTTAGCTTAGAGGAAGCTCAGGTTTATTGTGCGTTGTATACCTCTGCTCGTGAGTTAGAGCCTTTGAGAGCGCGGCTCGATCGACGAGTGGGCGTGGTAGCCAAAGAGATCGCTGCGCCTCAAATCATCGGGCGAGTGGCGAAAAGTCCGAGCGAGAATCTTCCAATTCCGATCGCGCCTGCCATTCAGCCACCCGATGATATTTTGGCGATCGTTCAGTCGAGCAGAAGTCATTTACTGCAAGTTCAGTCGGCTTTTCCGGTAGCGGTTCGGTTTACGGTTCCGGTGCAATTGCAGAGTGGGCAGACTCCTATTGATTTATATCCTCAAGAGTCTCAGCCTTACACGTCTTTCTTGTCTCAGCCCAATACTGGCATTGCGCGTCTACTGTCCTCTGAGTCCGATCGCGCTGCATCTAATACACTAGAAAATCGACTCGCTCCGACTGCCGCAGATTCGCTTCCTCTAGCGATTTTGATGCAGCGATCGCAGGGCTTATCTCCCCGTTTAGCTATTCGGATTGAGGGCGATCGCTTTCAAATCGTGCAGACCGATTTAGACTATGGGTTTATGACCGATTTGGGAGATGTGGCACTCGAAACCCTTCTTTTGCCTTCGTCTGAGCAGGTGTCTGGCTTGTCAGAAGCGCTGCAATTTTTCTATAGCTACCGTCCGCCTTCAGAATTAGAAGCCATTCAAGCCGATCGTCGTCGCTTTATGACTGGCAAGGTTAGCGGTTTGAATCTGAGCCAACCTTTGCTGAATCAGGCAACCGCAGCTATGAATCGAACTTATTTGGTGCGATCGATTCAGTTTAAAGTTCCTGAAATCATCACATCAGGACGAACCCTTCTGCCGAACGAACGCTCATCTCTCAGAGACTTATTAAAGACACCCAGCAGTGATTTGTTGTTTGCCTTCCGTCCGGTCAGTCGTCGCGCCGATGGTAGCTACACAGTGCTTTGGAAGATTTTGACGCAGTTCTCTGACCCGCAGATTCGAGATCTCGATCGCTACGTTGTGAAGTATTAAACTCAAACAAAAAACTCCCACCATAGATCGGCAGGAGTTACGACAAAAACGAGAATTATTAGAGATTAAGCGCCAACCGATTCCTTCGCGGCGTACATTGCCTCGACTGTAATCTCGGATAAATTACGATCGCGCGCAAACTTCTCGGTGTTTCGCTTGATTTTGCCGCGCACAAATCCAGGAATTTTGTTTAGCTCTAGTTGGGCTTCCTTCGTCCAATTCATATCAGAATCGGCAGACATTCCTCTCGTGATCACTTCTTTGGTGTCGTGTCCGCCAAAGATTTCCAGCAGATGATCTTCCATGCCCAAGGTGAAGGAGTTGTAGACCAAATCAGCCACTTGATTGGTGCCTTCATAGCCTAAGAAAGGCTTATAGCCGATCGGGAAATCTTGAACGTGAATCGGAGCCGAAATCACCCCACACGGAATCCGTAACCGCTTGCCGACGTGGCGTTCCATTTGAGTTCCGAAGATTGCCGAGGGTTCGATGCGGGCGATCGCGTCTGCAATTGCGCCATTATCGTCACTGATCAAAACTTCATCGCAGTATTCACTCACCTGATCGCGGAACCATTTCTCATCGGCTTTGCAATACGTTCCTGCCATGACGACTTGAATGCCCATCTCGCGTGACAAAATTTTTGTCATGGCAGCAGCGTGAGTGTTGTCACCAAAGACAACTGCTTTTTTGCCTGTGAGATTTTGGCAATCAATCGATCGAGAAAACCAAGCCGCTTGAGACACATACAGGGTTTGATTTTCGATGAACTCTTCATAGTTCACATCGCCACCCTGAGCATTCACGACTTCTTGAATTTTGCGAATGCACCGCGCCGTCTCAACGACACCCATCGGCGTAATATCCACATAGGGCATCCCAAATTCTTCTTTCAAGAATTCTGCTGCCATCAAGCCAATTTCGCGGTAGGGCACCAAGTTAAACCAGGCTCTCGGCAAATTCTTGAGTTCCAGAACCGAAGCCCCTTCAGGAATCACCGCATTCACTTCAACGCCGATGTCTGCCATCAAGCGCTTCAATTCAATGCAGTCATGCTGGTTGTGAAACCCTAGAGAAGAGATACCGATGATGTTGACTGAGGGCTTTTCGGTTTTGCCTTCGGGCAGTTGACCCTTCTTTTTCGCTTTTGCAATGTAGTACTGAACGATTTGTTGGAGAGTCCGATCGGCAGCTTGCAGTTCTGTAAATCGATAGTGATTTACATCGGCTAGCAGCACGTCGCACTTCGTATCAATTTGCGCCCGTTGCACAAAATTTGCCAGATCTTCTTGCAAAATGCTGGAGGTGCAGGTTGGGGTCAGCACAATCAAGTCCGGCGTTTCTTCGGTGTCTTTGCGGGTGATATTATCTACTACTTTTTCTTGAGAGCCGCGTGCCAACACATTGCGATCGACCGAGCTAATCGTCACCGGAGTAAAGTTACGATCGCGCTCTAACATTGAGCGCATGACGTTGAAATAGTCATCTCCGATCGGGGCATGCATGATGGCATGGACATTTTTGAAAGAACTGGAAATGCGGAGAGTGCCAATGTGAGCCGGACCTGCATACATCCAGTAAGCCAATTTCATACGGTGTCTCCCTTATCTGATCTGAATTCTTAAGGTGTTAAGGGTGGGGTGTAGAGAGGGTTGTCTCTAGCAGCCTATCCCTGAATGGAGTGTTGTCGCTTACCGATTGTCTCAGAGATGAGGAGACTGTGGACGATCGCTGCATTCGCTCAACCAGATGATGAAAAGAGAGTAAACCCGATCAAACCTTTGCCTAGAAAGGGATACGGCAAATTAAAGTTGGGGGTGGTCGGTCGTGCGATCGCAATCATTCTTTATGCTTCGTGACATTCCGAAAGAAGCAACTCTGCTGGTTCCTTTTGCGGCAGCAATGCTAACTTAACGGTTACTTACTCTCTTTTTCGACATTAACTTTGTCATAAATATCCAGAATTGGAATTAACAGTTCAAAAGATTTCAAAGTTAGTTCAGCATCTTCACGATCGTATTCATAAAGCGACCAACGTTTATTTTCAATTCTAAAGAACTGATCGACTTCAACTTTACTTTGATTGACTAAAATGTATTCCTGAAACGTTGGAATCGTTTGATATAGCCTAAACTTTTCACTTCGGTCAAATGCTTCAGTTGAATCTGATAGAACTTCAATAATGACTTGAGGGTTGATAATCGTATCTCTGCGGTTTTTATAATACTCCGGTTCTCCAGCGACCACCATGACATCGGGATACTTAAAGTTCTGAGTTTTTGGTATCCATAAACGCACGTCACCAAAGAAAACTCTAAAACTCTGTCTTTTAAGACCAATACTCAGAGCGATGTAGCAGTTTCCAGCGATTTGATTGTGCTCTGTCGTTCCACCTGTCATCGGTGTGATAATTCCATCATCATATTCGCTTTTACACTCCGCTTTTTCCTCCAGTTCTAGATACTCTTCTGGAGTGTAGTCGCGCTTTTCTTGAAGCGGCTCTTGCGTTGAAATTGTTTGGGCAGTCATGAAAATCACCCTCCAGAATTTCTGTTCTGACGCTGCAATTTTAACGAACCTATAAAAAAAGTGGTGCTTACGATTCTCTTAGAAATAAGGAGAATTGTAGGCACCACAATTGAGATTGAAAAATCTCTTAGAATAAACCTAGAGTTAGCGCTTGGCTCACCGGGAAGGCTGCACCAATGCCTAACCAAAGCGTCACAACCGTACCAAACAGAAAAACTGCGGTAGCAACCGGACGACGGAAAGGGTTTTGGAACTTGTTCACGTTTTCAATAAACGGAACAATTAGCAGACCCAAGGGTACAGAACCCATCAGCACCACACCCAGCAGTTTGTTAGGTGCCACGCGCAGGATGTTGAACACGGGATAGAGATACCACTCTGGCAAGATTTCCAGAGGTGTTGCAAAGGGGTTTGCAGGTTCGCCCGTCGATGCGGGGTCAAGCACTGCTAAACCGACACAAAGAGCGATCGTGCCCAAAATCACCACTGGGAAGATATAAAGCAAGTCGTTAGGCCAGGCGGGTTCACCGTAATAATTGTGACCCATACCTTTCGCCAACTTGGCACGTAACTGAGGATCGCTTAGATCCGGCTTCTTAACAGTTGCCATGGTTGAAAGAGGCTCTCCTTAAGAGGGAAATCAGCAGATAAGGAAACAGCAAGCAAATTTCAGAGTCGCAATTTTGAATTCATCATCCAAAATCTAAAACCTAAAATCGATTACAAGGGGCCAGAGATGCCTTGCTTGCGAATCATCAAGAAGTGCGCCAGCATGAACACAGCGATCAGCCAGGGCAACACAAAGGTGTGAGCGCTGTAATAACGAGTCAGAGTCGATTGACCCACACTCGCACCGCCACGCAGCAAGTCAGCAATCAAAGTGCCCACGATCGGAATCGCTTCAGGCACGCCCGACACGATTTTGACTGCCCAATAGCCAACTTGATCCCAAGGCAGAGAATAACCCGTCACCCCAAAGGAAACGGTAATCACCGCCAAAATCACACCCGTCACCCAGGTCAACTCACGAGGCTTTTTAAAGCCACCCGTCAGGTATACCCGGAAGGTGTGCAAGATCATCATCAGCACCATCATGCTGGCAGACCAGCGATGGACGGAACGAATCAGCCAACCGAAGTTAACGTCGTTCATTAAATACTGCACCGAGGAGAATGCTTCGGCGACAGTTGGTTTATAGTAAAAAGTCATCGCAAACCCAGTCGCAAACTGGATCAGGAAGCAAGTTAACGTGATTCCACCCAAGCAGTAGAAGATATTGACATGAGGCGGCACGTACTTGCTGGTTACGTCCTCGGCTAGCGCCTGAATTTCGAGGCGCTCCTCAAACCAGTCGTACACATTTGCCATAAAGCAAGCGTTCCTAAACATGATTGCTGTTCATAAAAAATGTAACACAGCCCAATGGTCGATTACATTGTGGAAGCGGCAATTCGCCAAAGTTTGGCTGTTTTTAGAGTCCGCTTCAAGTTGCTGATCGCGTTTAAATATTTGTAAAGAAAAGTTTTATTTCTAAAAAATTTGTTAAACAAAATTCACATCTCTCTGGCAAGGTAGAAATTTGCGGACATTTCCAGTTAGGATCGATCACTATGGGAAAACGTTTTTCTTGGATTCGCTTACTGTCTAAGTTTGCTCTGGCGATCGCCCTCATTTGGGGCATTGTGGCTCCTTCTGCTGGCGCTTTTACCGACGAGCAACGGCTGGTCAACGAAGTTTGGCGGATTGTCGATCGTGCTTATGTCGATTCCAGCTTTAATCATCAAAATTGGTGGGCAATTCGAGAGAAATATTTAAAGCAACCGCTGCCCGATCGCGAAGCCAGCTATACCGCAATCCAGCAGATGATCGCGGGGTTGGATGATCCGTTTACGCGCTTGCTGAAGCCCGATCAATATCGCAGCTTGCAAACCAGCACGTCTGGAGAACTGACGGGGGTAGGGTTACAGATTTCGTTAGATCCAGAGACAAAGCGGCTGAGGGTGATTGCTCCGGTTGAAGGATCGCCTGCCGCCAAGTCAGGAATTCGACCCGCAGACAACATTTTGATGATTGATGGCGTTTCGACCGAAGGGCTATCACTCGACGATGCGGCTGAACGGATGCGAGGTCAGATCGGCAGCCGAGTCACGCTGACGATCAGTCGGAAAGATGAAGCAGCTTTAGACGTTGATTTGGTGCGCGATCGCATTGAGTTAAACCCGGTTTATGCGGAGTTGCGTCCTCAACCCGATGGCAAAAAACTTGCCTACTTGCGGCTGAGTCAATTTAACGCCAACGCTACGGCTGAGGTGGCACACGCGATCGCCCGACTTGAAAAACAGGGAGCCGATGGCTACATTCTAGATTTGCGAAACAATCCTGGTGGGTTGCTGCAAGCTGGGATTGACATCGCGCGGCTGTGGATTGATGAAGGCACGATCGTCTATACCGTCAATCGGCAAGGCACGATGGGCAGCTTTGAAGCGATGGGAGATGCTTTAACTAAAGATCCAATGGTCGTTTTGGTCAATCAGGGCACTGCCAGCGCCAGCGAGATTTTAGCAGGCGCTTTGAAGGATAACGGACGGGCGATCATTCTGGGTGAAAAAACCTTTGGCAAAGGGTTGATTCAATCTCTGTTTGACTTGTCCGATGGAGCGGGACTGGCTGTCACCGTTGCGAAGTATGAAACGCCGAGCCACAAAGATATCAACAAGTTGGGAATCGTCCCGGATCAAGTGGTGCCGCTTGACCCCATCACGCTCGATCAGATTGGAACGCCTAGCGATCGCCAATACAAAGCGGCTATAGACGCGATCGGGTCTGATGCTCTGGTTGCAGGTGCAAGTTAAAGAGAGAACAATCGACCTGTCCTTTACCGTTCATTCTTTTGCTGCCCAACTCTGAGCGAACCTATCACGATCCTTTACATGGTGCGATTACTCTTAACAGCAGCGATTCTACCGAAGCGTTGCTGATCCGCTTGATTGACACGCCTGCGTTTCAGCGATTGCGACGAATTCGGCAGTTAGGCCCAGCGAGTTTGACGTTTCACGGGGCAGAGGGTTCGCGATTTACCCATTCATTGGGCGTGATGGCAGTGGCTCGGCGGGCGTTTGATCGCCTGGCCAAATCCTATCCTCAGCTACAAGTTCATCGCCCTGTGGTGCTGTGTGCGGCACTGTTGCACGACATTGGACATGGGGCTTTCAGTCACACGGCTGAAGAGGTTTTTGGCTGCGATCACGAGCACTGGACGCGGCGCATCTTGCGAGAATATCATCCGATTTGTGAACTGCTCGATCGCTTTCATCCAAATCTGTTAGATCAGATTGAACAAACTTACTTAAAAAAATATCCGGTGCCCTTGGTGTCGCAGTTGGTGTCGAGTCAGCTTGACTGCGATCGCCTCGATTATTTGATGCGCGATAGTTATTTTACGGGGGCATCTTACGGCAAGATTGACCTCGATCGCATTCTCATGGCACTAAGATACGATCCGGTCAGTCAGCAATTAGTGGTAGCGCAGAAAGGCATCGCGGCGATCGAGCATTACCTGATCGTCCGCTATTTTATGTATGCCCAGATTTATAACCATCCCAAAAATATTGCGGCGACTTGGGTATTGAATCAAACGTGCGATCGTGCCCGCACTCTGCTTCAGGCTAACCAGCTAACTGCCGATGAAACCGTCACCGCCTGGTTGAGTGAAGACTGCAATCAAATCACACTCGATCAATATCTATCTGCCGATGATGGGGTGTTTGTTTACCATTTACAGCGTTGGCAACATCATCCTGACGCGGTTTTGGCTGATTTATGTCGGCGTTTTTTAGACCGAGACTTGCTAAAGGCGCTAGAGGTTAGTCATTTAGGGGAAAGCGATCGCCAGACACTTCTAGACAAAGTGCATTATTTATTAACAGAAGCTGGATTTGTCCCCAACTATTATGCAGGGCTGAGAACTTTTATCAATCGAGGTTACACGCTCTATCAGCGAGGAATTAATCTCCAAACATCAACGGGTTTGCAAGAAATCAGTGAGTTATCACCGCTTGTCAAAACGCTGACTCAACCCGTGGAAAAAGTTTGGCTCCTGTACCCGCGAGAGATTGAGGCTGAGTTGTTGGCGGTGATTATCTAAGCGATCGCTGGTTCAGTTGCACTTTCTTCGGAAGCAGGCAGTACGATCGGAATTGCTGCGTTCACCAGCGTTGTCAAAATACCCGTCTGTTCCTGCCCATTGGTCGCTAAGTCGCCATAGCAAAGAAATATTCGTTCTTCGGCGCGACCTAATAGATCGAGCAAAATTCGTCTTAAGCGCTGCTCGTTAGAAGTCTGCGTGTCATCGGCTGTCCAAGTCTTGCCCGACCAATCTTGCAAGAACAAAGGAGCCGCAAATAGCGAGTCTACCCCACTCAGCCAGCGAGTTGACCCCGCATCTAGCCAAAACTGCCAACGGTGAACACGCCGACTAGACCGATATTGAAACACCGTTGCTAAGGTGACGGCATTGCTAGCAGGCCCGATCGGTCTAACTGGAAACGGATTGGCGGTCACAGTTCCTTGTCTGAGCAATTGAACAAATCGGCTCACCGTCATTGAGGGAGGCGCGTCGGTTTTATCAATTTTTCTCAGTCGAGCATCAACCTCCCAATAATGCTGTGCGGTTTCAATCAGTTCTCTCAAAGCGGCGAGTTGATCAAAAGGCAGATGACTTCCGCCCAAAAAGAATCGTTGAATGGCTCGATCGAGCAACACTACCGGACTTGCAAGCAACCGTTGTGATAGTTGTGATCGCTGCCCGTCTATCCACAGCACAATCTCTTCATAGGCTTTAGTGGTTTGATATCCCAACCGATCCCAGCGCGGAAAGGTAACAGCAGGAAGCAAACAAGGACGATCGGGGTGAGGCTCAAAACAGTGATCGGCGATCAGTCCGGCACGAACTGGATCGATGAGGAACGATGAAGCGTGAAAAGATGAAGAAATCTCGTCAGAGTCGCGATCGGGCGGAGTTTGTGAACTCGATTTTTGGCTTAAGACGACAAGCATTTCGGCGATCGTGTCTCGATCAACCAATCGCCCTAAACCTGGGTAGACGAGCGTTAGAAGCGTCAACAACGCTCGAATAATTGGGCTACTAGACAGGGGACGCTGATCATTGAGCGTTTCGACCGGAATGCCTCGACGGGTGAGAATGGCAGCCAGCGCGTAGCGAGAGATCGGATCGATACCCGGCCCAATCAAGGCAATTTCTCGCGGCTCAACCTGTCCTGATTGGATGGCTTTGGTAATCACATCGCCAGTTTGCCGGAGTAGTTGTGCTTGAGTCGTGGTTTGAATGGTCTGGACAGACTCCGGGAGCGTGGCGAAGAAGACCGGATCAGTGACTAATTCTACGATCAACTCACTCAGATTATCAGCGAGACAAGTGACGACTCGATCGCT
Organism: Phormidesmis priestleyi ULC007; assembly: GCF_001895925.1. Classification (GTDB taxonomy): domain Bacteria; phylum Cyanobacteriota; class Cyanobacteriia; order Leptolyngbyales; family Leptolyngbyaceae; genus Phormidesmis_A; species Phormidesmis_A priestleyi_A. Next base: position 20,861 of record NZ_MPPI01000044.1, read on the forward strand.
CAAAACTTCTTGCTGACATTGGAGAGCTAATCCTTGTAGATAGCTTGGGTCTGCCCCCAACCCTTGCCGCACGGCTCCATCAGCGTTAAAGCTAAAGGCTCCTGCAACATTCTGGTTAAGCAAAAACTCAAACAGATGACGCGCGATCGCGGGATATTCATCGACATCATCGGCTAAGACTGCCTGATAACGCTGGGTCAGGTGTTGCTGATAGGTGAGGTCAGTCAGCAAATAGCGCCAATATAGCTCGGCAATCAGGCTATAGGTCAGCAGTCCACGACGCAGACACCAGGTACGCCAGCGCTGAAGCATTTCACAGACCGTTTCGTAGGGCAAAGGTAGTTCGCTCCCCGGTTCGTCTGTTTGCCTGGGTAAGCCCTGCTCTAGAAGAGTTGGAATGTCTTCGATCGTGATTCCGCTTAAATTCGCTAACTGCATCAAGTCTAGAATTCGTCGCACGAGTCGCGCTTCTGAGATGCCCGATCGCCCGATCGCGTCATCAAGTTCTACTCTCCAAAGACGAGTCGCGAGTTCTTGCTCGTTTTCGGGGCGAAGTCTGACTGGAAACTGTGCTTTTAGCCCCAAGTTTTGAATCAGCAGCGACCAGAACAGCATCACCTCATCTTCAAAAAATCCCAGGGGAGTCGTGGCTCTAAAAGGACACTTGCCTTGAGTGGCTGCTGTCAGCCGATCGACCAGATCGAGACGGTTATCGCCGATCGCCGCCAGCACCAGCACACCAATGTTTGCCTGATTAGAGGATGGCTCGATCGCAGGGCGAACCCAGTCGCAAAACTGACGGACTAATCGTGTCGTTTTGCCGCTTCGTGTCGCACCGATGACCCAAATAGATTGTGAAAGCACAAATTAGCCCTAGATGAATTTGTTAGGATACTTAGCGACTCCAACTTTTGGCACTCACAACGCCTGATGTTGATAGACGCTAAGACTCTCTCTATCGTAGATCGTTACAAAAAGCAGGTTTAAAATAAACTGTGTCAACGATCGTCTGATTTCAAAACGGCTTGGCTTATTCTCTCTACACTGTCTGAATCAACATGTTCTCTTCAGTTATACCGTGTTCAATATTACTCAGTGATTGCTGCAACTGAGCAGATAAGCAACTTGTCTCTGACCCGCAAATTGTGGTCAAATCACTACAGCCGAGGGAGAGCGATTTTAAGTTTGTGCCATGAAAACATCAATTTTTGCTAGATTTAAGAGTTATCTAACCCGCGCCGAACGGTGGTATTTAGAAACACCCGATCGCGCTTTAGACCAAGCTTATGATTCTGCATTAAAAATTAAAGCGATCGAAGATGAACATTTTAATAGCAAAAAGATCGCACCCAATTCGACGAATATGAGTCCGAATGTATTCGCTTTTTTTGAAGCGGATCTGAAGAAATATCTCAAGACAGTGCGGCTAGGGCTTTCAGAATTCAAACTCAGCCGATCAACTCTAAATGTCACGAATCCTGCTCTGTCCGATCGCCCGTTAAGAATGAGCGAGACACCCGAAGTAGCTTCTTCTCGATTAGTGCCAATGGCGAGAGATAAACCCGCCATCATGATCGAGAAGCTCAGGTTTATTGACGAGGTGTTAGCAAGATATCACACAGAAAATTTGTTGACGGTTTCTTCAACCTCATTGGTTCCGATTCAAGACAATAATAATGGTGCCGTGAGCATCAATCTTGACGAAATTGATGCGGTTTCTTATGCGCCTAACTCCGATCGGATTGCCGACTTTGAAACGGTCTCTGACAAAACGGGTTTATTACCTCGATCAATCTTAGGAACGTTAAATCGTCTCAAGCGAGACTTAGACCCTAAATCTGAACAGGAAGTCGTTCAAACATTTCGCAGTTCTAAAGTTAAAACTGTTTTAGCACTAAGATTTATCCTAACTTTGATTTTAGTTCCGTTGCTGGTGCAGCAAGTTTCCAGAAACATCTTACTGTCTAACAACTTCGCCTTCGGAGCGGCGATCTCTAGGCAATTTAAAGCGGAGGAACAAGGCAGCATTTTCATCAATTCTGAGATGGCAGAAGAGGCTCTTGGAGAACTGAAACGCTATGAAGAACTGCTCAATTTTGAAAACTTAGTCAGTGAAACTCTGGGTCGCGCTCCGATCGTGGGCGAAGAAATCGAAGCCAGAGTGAAGGAGAAAGCAGGAGAAATCGCGGACACTTTTGCTTATCAAAGTGGAGACGCAATTAAAAACTGGATCTCCGATATTTTGGCGGCGATCGCGCTGACGATCGTGCTACTCAAAAGCAAAAGAGAGATTGCTATTTTTAAGTCTTTCATTGATGAAATTGTCTATGGTTTAAGTGACAGCGCTAAAGCATTCATCATTATTTTATTCACAGATATCTTTGTAGGGTTTCACTCTCCGCACGGTTGGGAAGTGTTGTTAGAAGGAATCGCAAGACACTTTGGACTTCCGGCTAGTCACAATTTCATCTTTTTGTTTATTGCGACGTTTCCAGTGATTTTGGATACGATTTTCAAATACTGGATCTTCCGTTATCTCAACCGAATTTCACCGTCAGCAGTGGCAACCTATAAGACAATGAACGAATAGTTTTTCTAATCACAATCAAGCGTGTCTCGTGTCTTTCGACCTGTCACCGGGTTAACCCCTTTTGCTGATTTGCAGAGCAGCTTTTGAGCATCTTCTCGAAACTCAACCTCTGTAAAATCGGCTCCCTCGATCGTCGCTCCCTCAAACTTCGCATTAAAGGCAAATGCTCCTTCTAAGATCGCATTCGTCAGATTTGCATTCACAAATCGAGCCGTATCCAGTGTGCTGTTGCTGAGGTTTGCCCCTTGCAGATTTGCACTTTCTAAATTGGCACCAAACAAACTCACTCCTCGAAGATCGCTGTTGCTGAGGTTGATCTCTCGCAGATTTGCCTTCGTGAAACTAGAGTCAGTCAAGACTCGATTAGAAAAGTCGGCGCGAACCAAAAAATCTTTGTCGTAGTCTTCTGCGAGAACTGGGTCAGAAATCATGCCCACAACCCACAGCCAAAACAACAAAACTAGAACAAACCTTTTCATCAGCAAAGAGATAGCTAGACGCAACTCAGTGAACCAGCATTGCCTAGATTGAACAGATAGGACGTTAGGAGGACAACTCATTTTTTATCTCTTGGATCTAACAGTTTATTGCAGCAAATAATCTGGGCACCTTGAGAGTAAACCGTCAGATAGCGAAGACGTTCTCATCCCAAGTCATCTACTTTGATAGTACCTGAATCTGTGAACCCACCTGCATCCTCCAGTTTTGCTAAAAACACTAGGGCGACCATTGGCGTTTTAGGCGAAGAATTCGTTGCAGACTGGCTACGATCGCAAGATTGGCAAATTCTGCATCACCGCTGGCACTGCCGTTTGGGAGAAATTGACGTGATTGCTCAATCTCAAATGCCTCAGTGTTTGACATTTGTGGAAGTCAAAACTCGCAGCAAGGGCAATTGGGACAGTGACGGACTGTTAGCCATCACGCCTAGCAAGCAGAAAAAGCTTTGGCAAACCGCTCAGTTGTTTCTGATGGCTCACCCCGACTTGGCAACGCTGCCCTGCCAATTTGATGTGGCGCTTGTGCGTTGTCAATCTGCCCCAAAAAAAAGAGCACAAGATTTAACCCCCGGCTCTTTGTTGCTACAGAAATCTCAATTGCCTTTTCCGGCTGAGTCAGATCTACCGATGACTCGCACGATCGCAGGCTATCAACTCACGCTTCATCACTACATCCCCGAAGCGTTCACTCTCTAAATGACTATGCCAATGTTTCGGGACAGTAGCCCAAACCTTGAACAAATTGCTTACGAAATTCTTCAATCTCTTGACGATCGGGGGTGCCATGAGAAACGACCGCAACTTGGTAGCGTTGCATCACGTCGATCGGCGACTGTCCAGTTTCTAGACCCCAAAGTGCCATCTGTACCCGAATGCCGGGTTGATAAGAGATGCCTAACTCGTTTAGGAATGCGCGTAAGTCGCCATCCTGTTGAGGTGAGAGAGCCTGGCTCATTTTCACCTTGACTACCCAACCATCAATCTGATGAATCACGGTCATAAAGCCAACGGGCAGGTGATCCATCGAGTGAAGATATTCAACGATTCTCAGGGTGAGACTGGCATTCGCGAGGTAGTAGAGGTATTCCATATCCGTTTGATCGAGCAAATGCTACTTCTTTATAATCTCTTCAAATGCTCAGAGCCAGTAGGGTGAATGCACCCGACATCTTATGCGTAAATTCACCCAATTTTAAAAACGGGAGTAGGTAGAGCGCGAATAGCTCTCGTGATTTAATAAGAAAATTAACTGCTATCACTCATGCTCGATCGTGTGGATGCCGACTTCTTACTTTCTGCTTATGATTATGAGTTGCCAAAAGAGCAAATTGCTCAAACTGCGGCGATCCCCAGAGATAGCGCTCAACTGTTGGTTGTAGACGATCAGACTCAGCATAGTCACCACATTTTTCGCGAGTTACCCGATTTGCTCAAGTCTGGAGATCTGCTAGTTCTTAACAACACGCGAGTGCTTCCAGCAAGACTCTATGGGCAAAAACCTGGCGGCACTGAGGTAGAAGTGCTGTTGTTAGAAGAACAGCAGAAAGATCAATGGTTAGCGCTGGTTAAACCCGGCAGACGACTAAAACCTGGCAGCAAAATTCTGTTTACTCCCTTGCGTTCAGACTGCTCTATCAGCTTGAGCGCGATCGTGATTGCCAGCGACGAGGCGACGCGAGGCAGAATCATCGAGTTTGAAATCTCCGGCAACCACTCTTTGCTTGACGTGTTGGATCAGTTTGGGCAACTTCCCCTGCCGCCTTACATTACCGATCGCGATTCTCAACCAGAGCAATATCAGACCGTTTATGCCGATCGTCTAGGAGCGGTCGCTGCGCCAACTGCGGGGTTGCACTTTACGCCAGAGCTGCTCGATCGCCTTCAACAAAAGGGAATTGATCAGGCATTTGTGACCCTTCATGTCGGGGTGGGAACCTTTCGTCCTGTTGAGACAGAAGACATCACGCACCATCAAATGCACGGGGAATGGGTTGAGGTATCGCCTGAAGCCGTTGAGCAAATTCGTCAAACTAAGAATCGAGGCGGGCGAGTGATTGCAGTCGGAACGACGAGTGTGCGATCGCTAGAAGCTGCCGCTCAAACGGGTGAGATTCAGCCTTACTACGGCAAAACTTCGCTGTTTATTTACCCCGGCTATCGATGGCGCGTAGTGGAAGGGTTGATTACAAATTTTCATTTGCCTAAATCCAGTTTGTTAATGCTAGTGAGTGCTTTAATCGGACGAGAACGATTGCTCAAGCTCTATCAAGACGCGATCGAGCAACACTATCGTTTCTATTCGTTTGGAGATGCCATGCTTATTTTGCCAGAAGCAAAAATAGATTTGACTAGAGAATGCGGCGATCGTTTGTAGTTTACAATCTGATCTCAACTGATAGAAAGCCGAGTGTTCGCGATGACCACAGACCAGAAGATAGACCGGATCGAGCAAAACTTAGAGATTCTGACGGTTCACGTCGGCAGACTTACCGAAGGTTTGACTGAATTTCGAGCCGACACGGCAGA
>NZ_MPPI01000044.1:27123-39370 GCF_001895925.1 Phormidesmis priestleyi ULC007
CCACTCGTTCTGCGGCTTTCTGCACCGCCACGGGGTTGACTCCGCTCAACCGCAGCAAGATCAACCGTCCATAAGGCGGATAGTTAAGCGCCTCTCGCTGCTCAAGCTCGGCAGCCACAAATGGCTCATAAGCCTGACGTTTGACCGCCTCAATCACAGGATGTTCTGGTGCGTAGGTTTGCAGAATGACTCGTCCTAGTTCGTCGCCTCGCCCTGCCCGCCCCGAAACTTGAACGAGGGTTTGAAAGGCACGTTCACTGGCTCGAAAATCTTGTAGATTCAATAACCCATCTGCTGCAATGATGCCTACTAGAGTGACTTGAGGCAGATCGATGCCTTTAGTGAGCATCTGCGTTCCGACCAGCAAATCTGCACCGCCTTGAGCAAAATTGGTGAGTAGCGATCGGTGAGCGCCTTTTGCCCGAGTGGTATCACTATCAAACCGAATCACGCTCAAGTCAGGAAACTGCCGCGTTAATTCTTCGGTGACTCGCTGAGTGCCGCTGCCAAACTGTTTGAAATAAGGAGACTCACATGCCGGACAGTGAGACGGTTGAGACTGAGCGTGGTTGCAGTAATGACAGCGCAAAAGCGGTTTTGCGTCAGCGTGAGTGTGGTGATAAGACAGAGACACATCGCAGTGAGGGCACTCCATCACATAGCCACAACTGCGGCAAGAGACAAAAGTGCTGTGTCCTCGTCGATGAATAAACAATAAGCCTTGCTGACCCCGCTCTTTGAGTTGCCGCAGCGCAGACTGGAGCGATCGACTAAAAATCGAGCCATTGCGATCGCGCAGTTCTTGTCGCATATCGACGATTTCGATCGCAGGCATGGGACGATCGTAAACCCGTTTAGGAAGAGACAAATAGAGCGAGGGATGAGGTTCTCTTTTTTCATCCTTTGCAGCTACCCAAGATTCTAAAGAGGGCGTTGCTGAACCTAAAATCAAAGGACAGTTTTCTAACTCGGCGCGCCATTGAGCTACTGTGCGAGCGTGATAACACGGGGCTGGCTGGTCTTGTTTAAAGCTGGAATCGTGTTCTTCATCGAGGACGATCAGACCCAAGTGGGGCAGTGGGGCAAAAATTGCCGATCGCGTCCCGATCGCCACTTGTGGGCTACCGCTCAACATCTGTCGCCAAGTATCGTAGCGTTCGCCTTCTGAGAGAGCGCTGTGATAGACGCAGACTCGATCGCCAAACCGGGCCCGAAAACGATCGGTTAACTGGGGCGTTAATCCAATCTCTGGCACCAGCACCAAAGCAGACTGACCACACTCTAAAATGGGCGCGATCGCTTGTAGATAGACTTCGGTTTTGCCTGAGCCAGTTACGCCATGCAGCAAAACTTGAGTAAATTCAGACTGCTGACGAATTTGCGCCAAAGCATCGGCTTGCTCAGGCGTTAAGTTACGAGAGATATCTGCTTGTGTCGTGCCGCCCTGCTCTGCCCGCAGCACCTCTCGAAGCTGGATCACCACATAGCCTTTGCTCTCTAACTTTTTGAGCATGGCTGAACTGGTGTGACTCATTTGCAGCAGTTCGTTGAGCCAGGTTTCACCGCCCTGACGCTTGAGCATCTCTAGAATCTCGCGCTGACGATCGGTTAAATCTGGCAAAAACTCAGTCTTCACCAGCGTCACAGCCTGTTTTGCTTTAGGGCGAACAGTTTTAGGAGGTTCTAAATAACTTTCGACAAGCTGCCGTTTCAGAAGTTCTTGCAGCCCTCGATTGGCGTTTTGCACCTGTCGTTGCACAAACTGCCACGAATAATCACCTGTTTTGCTGGCTCTGAGTACGTCGAGAATTTGTTGAGCCGAGGCGGTAAGGAAAGCATCGGGAATGGTTTGTTTTTGTAATCGGATTCGACGCTGCGATCGCGTCAGCAATCCCGGCGGCAGCGCAACTTTCACCACTTGCATTAAAGAAGTGTGGTAATAATGCGCGACCCGACTCAGCAAACTCCAATAAGACGATGGAAAAAAACCAGCGCTGACGATCGCTTCGACTTCTCGAATTTGCTTAGGGTCAAGATCTAGCGGCAGCGCATCGAGAAAGCGAATCGCGATCGCACCGACTTGTTGTGTCCCAAACGGCACACTTAATATGTCACCCGTCTGAACTTGCAGGTCGATCGGCAGCTTATAAGTGTAAAACCCTTGAGCACCCGGACAATCAACTAGCACCTCAACCCAACGATTTTGTGGCGGCTCGATCGAGTAGGTTGCCGATGGTTCAGCAACAGAAGCAATTACAGCGCTAGACAAAGACTCAAACATATCAAAATGCTTTAGGCGTAAGAATCTTGACGAATTAACAGACGATCGCGGATCTCAACGCTTGGTAACTCAGGACACAAACTCGATTTTTAACTAGTTCAATTGAACTTATTCATCGATTTTAGCCTGAGAAAAAACAGACGGAAAAGCTTGATCGCTCTGGGCTGAATAAGATTAGCAGACAAATGCAAAAAATTGCGATCAACTTTCTCACTATCGATAGAGATGCAAACCCGATCGGGTGTGGGAGTCTGTAAGAGCAGTCCAAGGAGCACAGAGCAAGTTTCCGACGCATTTTGTTTCAAGGCTTACGGAAAGTTTTGTTGCTACCGCTAGGATCTAACTAAACTCAAAACCATGCGGAACTGCTTTTACCGATCGGAACTATTGAAGATTTCCTAACAGCAGAATTCTTCAATTTGAATGAGGTTACTAATTTCCAATAGACTGATCGGTCTGCAATCAAATCATCCATAAAAACTTGTCAAGAATACTCGATGGGGAGGGCATTGAAGACCGATTCTATAAAGGTCTAATTAAAGTATTTTTCTTTCATAGCCATAGGTCAACCGACCTGAACGACCTCTGACTAGGCAACCCTAGGTTCTGTAGTCATCTCTAATTTTGCTCGTAAAAATCATAAAATCCCTGCGATTTTTGTTGAGCTTTCTCCTTCAGACGCGTTGAGTAAAACTACCTCGATACTGTATTCATATGAACGAACAAAGCAAGAGTTCTAACACAGGAATTCTCTCCGATCGTGAATTAGATTTTGCAATAGACGTTGCTGATTTAGATTCAGTTGACTCCCTGCAACTAGCTCCAGATGCCGACCTTGAAGGTGCCCCTATTGTTGAGCTAGAAGAACCTGATCTCGAAGGGCTGGAAGATGTCGCCGCCGAAATGGCAGATGTCGAGCAGTCTATCGATGAAGCTGAAGTCGATCAGATCGCTACGGCACGATCGGCAGGCTATAGCAAAACGATCGCCGATGATGCGGTCGGAGCATTCTTTAAAGAAATGGCGCGCTATCCCCTCCTTAAGCCTGATGAGGAAGTAGAACTGGCTCGACGAGTGCAATATCTAGTCGAAATGGAGGAACTGCACCGCCAGGTTTATCAAGAATTGGGGCGCATTCCTACGAAAATTGAGTTAGCCGCCAAAATTGGGCTGAATGAGCGTCAGTTAGAACACCGCCTACACCGCAGCCGAGTCGCCAAGCGGAAGATGATTCGATCAAACTTGCGTCTCGTGGTCTCGATCGCTAAACGATATCTCAATCGCGGCGTGCCGTTTCTAGATCTGATTCAAGAAGGGGCGCTGGGGCTAAACCGGGCCACTGAGAAGTTTGATCCTGATAAAGGATATAAGTTTTCGACCTATGCTTATTGGTGGATTCGGCAGGGAATCACGCGCACGATCGCCAACGATGCCCGCACAATTCGCCTCCCAATTCACATTGTTGAAAAGCTCAATAAGCTCAAGAAAGCACACCGCGATCTCAAGCGAGAGCTAAATCGCAATCCAACCGAGGCAGAACTTGCAGAGTCGTTAGAACTGAACGTCGAGCAGCTACAGCATCTTCAGCAGGTGCGTCGCCAATCCTTATCGCTCAATCACCGAGTCGGCAAGGGCGAAGACACCGAACTAATGGACTTGCTAGAAGATGGAGACACCCAATCACCCGAATCGCAGATGACCGAAACCATGCTGCGTCAAGAAATCTGGGAGGTTTTGGGAAATGTGCTGACTCAGCGCGAGAAAGACATCATTTCTTTGCGCTATGGTCTGACGACTAGCAAACCTTGCACCTTAGAAGAAGTCGGCGGCATCTTTAACTTGTCTCGCGAACGGGTGCGACAAATTCAAAGCAAGGCGATGCGGAAGCTGCGGCGACCTCAAATCGCAGAACGACTAAAAGGCTGGCTGGGCTAGACAAAACTCCGCAATTTAATCAATTTGGACTTTGGGTTTTGGGTTTTGGGTTGAAGTTCAATCTAGAATCTAAAGTCTGAAGTTCAAATTTCGCTATGAATTCTCCACTCACCATTCGATTCGCAACGCCTGCTGATGTTCCCGCACTATTTTCTTTAATTCAAGCACTGGCGGAGTATGAGAAATTATCAGATGCGGTTACAGGAAGCCCAGATCAGCTTGCCGATCATTTGTTTGGTGTTCGACCCTATATAGAGACGATCGTCGCCGAACATACAGAACAGGTCGTGGGTTTTGCGCTTTTCTTTCACAACTACTCAACGTTTTTGACAAAACCAGGCATCTATTTAGAAGACTTATTCGTTTTGCCTGAATATCGAGATCAGGGAATTGGCAGAGCCTTGCTGACTTATCTGGCTCAGTTAGCGGTCGATCGTGGCTGTGGGCGTTTAGAGTGGAGCGTTTTAGATTGGAACGAACCTGCGATCGGATTCTATCAGCGCATGGGAGCGACCGTTCTTCCCGATTGGCGGACGTGTCGAGTCACAGGTGATGCTTTGACCGCGATGGCGCAACAGAATGATTAAAACACTGTGGCTATTGGCAAAGTGTCCCCAGTCTTGTAAAACGAGAGCAGGGATCTAATGGAAAGCGAGGCAACGATCGTGGCTATTTGGGTCAATGAACAAGTCGATCCGTCAGGACTTCTCTATGCCTGCATCGCCTGCTGTGACGAAACTCAGGCCCAAGAATGTCACGCAGCTTTTGAAGAAAATCTCACCGCCATTCAAAAGTCAGAAGGCTGGGTTGCCCGCATTCGCACGGTCACTTCCTGGGAAGACGTTCCGGCAAGCGCCCTGAAGTTGAACTAGATAACGCACCAATTTTCTAAATCTTCCTTAGCCTATAAGAAGGACAGAGAGAACTTTTGGAGCGATCGCTATGTATGTATTGATTGGGGGTGCAGGGCTAATCGGACTCAATTTGGCACAGCGATTAGTCGATTTAGGGCACACCGTTGCGATCATCGATATTAACCCTGCTGCCTGTCGCTATGCTCGTGAACAGCTAGGGGTGATTGCTTTTGAAGGTAGCGCTGTCAGCACCGAGATTCTCATAGAAGCCGGAATTCGCAAGGCAGATGCGCTGGCTGCGGTGTTGCGAGACGATGCGCTGAACCTGGCAATGGTGACGCTTGCCAACCACTATGGAGTGCCGCATATTGTCGTGCGAATGCGCCATCGAGATTTTGCCGAACCTTATCGGTTTGCGGGTGCGACTCATGTGATTAACGCGATCGAGCTTGCCGTCTCCACGATGGTCAACGTGATTGAATATCCCGAAGTGGAATCAATGATGCATTTTGAGCAAGGTCAGATTGAAGTCGTCAAGCTATCGATTTCTGCAAACTGCAATGTTGTGGGGCGAAGTGTTGCCGAAGTGGCTCAAGATCCTAAGTTTCCTAGCGGTTCACTGATTATCGGCTATCAGCCTCACGCTCACATGGATTTAGCGATCCCCAACGGAAGCACCGTTTTAGAGCCAGAATCGACGGTGCTAATCGCCACAAAGCCAGGAGTCATGCATCAGATGATTGATTTCATTCAAAAGTGTGTTTGATTAACGTCAGTTCGCTTCGTTCTTCAGCGCTTCAGCCCCCTAAATCCCCCAATTCTGGGGGACTTTAAGCCCGGAATTTGGGTTCAAAGTCCCCCAAGTTTGGGGGATTTAGGGGGCAGCCCGGATTTGCAACCGTAGCGAAAAGCTTCATCGAATTCACGCTTGAGAATTCACGCTTGATTAGTCGTCTTCTAGTGCCAATAGCTTCTCATCAATGGCTTTTAAGCGCGATCGAACAACTTCCTCAGACAAAATTCGCTTACGGAGGGCATCGTTGAGGGCATTTTTTTCGGCTAACAGCAATCGGCGACGCACTGCCTCAAAGTGAGAATGATTGATGCTGGTTTGCTTGTCTGAGCGGCGATTATAAAAGTCTCGCAGCGATCGCTCCGCAGACGCAACTCGAATTTGATAGCTCGATCGCATTTCTTCATAAATCGATTTGGGCAAAACGCCTCCTTTCAGCAGCGTGTCTAACTCATCCTGCGCGGCTTTCGCAGTCATTAGTTGAGATTGCAATCCTTCAATCCACTGCTGCGACTCTGAAGTGTGAGACAGTTTCAACCGTCCGATGAGCCAGGGAAGACTGACCCCTTGACCGACGAGGGATAACAGCACAGTTCCAAACACGATCGCGATTAGTTCTTCTCGCCCCGCCAGACTTATAGGCAAACTCAAGGCAAGCGCCATTGACAGCGACCCTTTGATGTTGCCCAAGAAAAGAACGTGCTGCCACCGAAAAGGAATGGTGCGATCGAACTTCCCTACGACTGCAAGTAAAGGATAAACCGAGAGAAACCGCCCCGTTTGGTAAGCCAAAACTGCGAGTAAAACCGCAGGCAGTGTCTTTCCTAATGTCGAGAGATTGATTTCTAGCCCAATCAGCAAAAAGATAAACGTGTTTACGCCAAATCCTGCATATTCCCAAAAGCTCAAAACCGTGATGCGGCTAGAGGCGGAGACACTGCGAGAAAGCTCTAAATTACCAATCACTAAACCTGCAACCACGACCGCAACGACCCCTGAAACCCCCAAAAATTGACCAATCTGAAAGGCGCTCAGGGCGATCGCTACAGTCAACAAAATACTGCTGAGAGGGTCGTCTTCCGATCGCACATACAGCCCGATCCCCAAATATCCCAGCACCAATCCCACGATCAGACCGCCCACAATGACGATCACCAGTTCCTTTAAGCCTGCACCGATCGTGACTGACCCAGTGCTATAAAACTTGAGAATCAGGCTAAACAGCACCAATGCGATCCCGTCATTAAAAAGGCTTTCTCCTTCTACGATCGTGATCAGCCGCGACGGAACCGAGATTTCTTTAAAGATGGCAATCACAGAAACCGTGTCTGTAATCGCCAAAATCACGCCGACCAATAACGCTGGCACCCAAGCTAAACCCAGCCCAAACTTTAGACAGAGCGCCGTTACAGCGCAAGAAATCACAACGCCAGGGCCCGCCAACAGCAAAATCGGCTTGAGAGTACTTCGTAATCGGCTGATGTCTGTGTTAATCGATGCCTCAAATAACAGAATTGGCAGAAACAAATTAATGATCAGGGAAGAATCTAGTCCGATGCGACGGGGCAGCACTTCTGAGATCGCCAATCCTGCTAGAACTAGTCCACTCACATAAGGCACCCGCAGCCGACGAGATAGTAGGGCCACGATCGTTGCCACCAACAGCAAAATAATTAAAACGGTTACCAGTTCGGCAAAATGCCCCTGATCGCCCCCTACCAACGCAAGTATTTGTATCATCAATCCGCAACTCCTCAAACGTCATCAATTCCCCACAAACCGTGCCCCGCTTGTCAGTTTCTTCAACTAAACTGAACAAAGGTTCTATTAATGAGAACTCAGATCACGCTTCCCATTTCGACCCAATTCCACCTCGCGTTTAAGGATTAAATCTGTGAGTCCAGAAACCCTCGTTAGCCCCTCCACAATTGCTCCACTCGCCGCACCCTATAGCCAGGCTGAGTTTGATGATTATGTGATGACCACCTACGGGCGTTTTCCCTTAACGTTAGAGCGAGGGTCGGGCTGTCGAGTGTGGGATGACCAGGGGCGCGAATATCTCGATTTTGTTGCCGGAATCGCGACCTGCACACTGGGTCACGCTCACCCGGCAATGGTGGCGGCGGTGACTCAGCAAATTCAAACCTTACACCACGTCTCTAATCTCTACTACATTCCGCAGCAGGGCGAACTTGCAAAGTGGCTGGTCGAGCATTCTTGCGCCGATCGAGCTTTTTTCTGCAACTCTGGCGCAGAGGCCAATGAAGGCGCAATCAAGCTAGCTCGAAAGTATGCCCACACCGTTCTCGACATTGAGAACCCAATCATTTTAACGGCTCATGCCAGCTTTCACGGACGAACCCTCGCCACCATCACCGCGACCGGACAGCCTAAATATCATCAGGGCTTTACGCCGTTGGTTTCTGGCTTTCACTATGTGCCCTACAACGACATTGCAGCCCTAGAAGCCACCATTGCGGATCTCGATCGCGATCAGCGTCAAGTTGCAGCCATTTTGCTAGAAGGTCTTCAAGGAGAAGGCGGCGTACGTCCAGGAGATATTGCCTATTTTCAGCGCGTTCGTGAGATTTGTGACGAAACTGGCATTCTTTTGATGATGGACGAAGTGCAAGTGGGCATGGGTCGGACGGGTCATCTCTGGGGCTACGAGAATCTAGGCATTGAGCCAGATGTCTTCACCTCCGCCAAAGGGTTAGGGGGGGGCATTCCGATCGGGGCGCTGCTCTGCAAGTCGTTCTGCAATGTCTTTAAGCCTGGGGATCACGCCAGTACGTTTGGCGGCAACCCCTTTGCTTGTGCAGTGGCTTTAGCGGTTTGCCACACGTTAGAGCAAGACAACATTTTAGAAAATGTGCGCGATCGGGGCGAACAACTTCGGGCAGGTTTGCAAAAACTCGCCGAAAAGTTTCCGATGCTGGTGGATGAGGTGCGCGGCTGGGGCTTGATCAACGGCATGGAGCTAGTGGCGGATGTGGTGCTCACTTCTGGTGATATCGTCAAATCGGCAATGAATGAAGGCGTTCTCTTGGTGCCTGCGGGCCCGAAGGTGTTGCGCTTTGTGCCGCCGTTGATTGTCACAAGTGAAGAAGTCGATCGGGCCCTGCAATCGGTCGATCGAGCGCTGACTGCGGCAGTGTCTTAGCTTTTCTTCTTGAATAAGCGCCCAGTGTGTATACAATAGAGGACTGTATGAAATCGCATCAAAGAATTCGGAGACGCTAATATGTCACGTAAATGTCAACTGACGGGAAAAAAGGCAAATAACGGCATGGCCGTCTCCCACTCTCACCGTCGCACCAAAAAATTGCAGGAAGTCAATTTGCAGTGGAAGAGAGTTTGGTGGGCAGAAGGCAAACGCTGGGTAAGGTTGCGGCTTTCCACCAAGGCAATCAAAACTTTAGAACTCAAGAGCCTCAGTGCTTTTGCTAAAGAAGCTGGACTCGATTTAAGTCGGCTATAAAAAATAAATTGTTTTATTTTAATGCGGCTGGGGTGATTTATGTGTGATCACCCCAGTTTTGTTGTGTTTATAAATTCTGCCATTGCTGAACGCCGCGACAAGTTGGGTAGGGGCAATCCCCCCGGGGTTGCCCTCCGTCAGGGGTAGGCACGGTTTGGGGAGGGTAGGCACGGGGGCGCTACCCCTACGACCATTTCATTTCCTTGTTTGCCTAAATTCTTTTTGAATTCATCTATTAGAATATTTTTAGTGCAATGATGGCTCTTTCAAGCAAGGTGGGTAATATTGTTCCATCCAACCTCACAGAAACTTTAAAAAACAAATTCAGTGCTTGTATGATCTTTGCAAAGTAGAACCTGCCAATTAACGGTATTCACTCACCTCAAACTCATGTGTCCGTAATCTTTCGTCCGTAATTTCAAAAGCTGTAGAACTTGTCCTGGTCGCTCTGAACCGATCGACAAGTCGAGCCCGTAGGTTTGCGGTTGACGATCGCCTCGATTTATCAAGATAGTAGAAAGATCAGCCAACGATATATAGAGTTTTGATAAACTCTCCTGACCATCGATTGACTAGATAGTGGGTCAATGCCTGACCATGGATAAGCTAGGACTCATGTAAGTTCTACGATCGTAAACCCGAATTTTCTGCGATCGCCCCTCGACTAATCAAAGACTGAATTTCTGAACTCGCACTTTTTCTGCAAAAACAGCAGCTATGTCAAATCGCAAACTCGTCAAGGCAATTCAGGGTTTCTTCCATGCCCTTAAGAGGCTTCAGCAAACTGTGACCAAGGGGCTAGTTAATTGGCTGCTCCGAAGTGCATTAAAGAAAAATCGAGGGACTAGACTCGCCAACTCTGGCTTTGTCTTGCCGACGACCGTTTTGCTGATTTTGGTGGTCACGCTCACCGTAGGCGCGCTGACTTATCGGGCTTATAATCGCAACGCTCAGGTGATCGGGGAAAATCAGCAGCGGATCATTTATAACGCTGCGACTCCGGCGATCGATCGGGCCCGCTCTAAGCTAGAGTTTCTGTTTGATGCCACCAAGGACAATCGCTACCCTGGCGGTGTGCCTAGCGAGGGTCGTCTGCTGTCAATGTTGCTAAATGAAGACTCTCCAGGAGCCGCACTCCCACGGCTGTCAGCAGCTAAAGATAAAGATGGCAAGTCGATCGATGTCTACTCGCTGCCCGACGAACAGCGAGTAGACTTAAACGGTGGCGGAGCCGATAATGCTTGGTCATTCCGCACAGATACAGACGGAAACGGAACGCCAGATGCAACCGTCATTTACTCCGTTATCTTTAGCAACCCTACCGAAGGAACCGCAAACCCTCAAGAACTTTTACTTAAAAAAACAGACTCTCAGAAAGCGCAGAAGTTGTGGGTTCGGCACGGTCCGCTCAGTAAAGAGTCAAGCGCCGTTCAATGTGGCTCTGGGGCTGGAGGCACTGAAGGCGGCTGGTTTGAAGATCGAGGGGGCAATACTTCGATTCTTCGGAAAAATTTTCAGGTGGATGCGATGGTCATCCCAGACGCGGCAAACTCAACGGCGGTGACGTTGGAGTTTCATCAAGACCGTCAGCTTAACCGAGGCAACAAGTGGGGAGCCTGGTTCCGTAATGATTTAGAAGTTTTTCCAAACCCGCCCTTCAACTGGAACGGGGCAATGCACACTGAAGGCAGCATGATGCTCGGTGGTAGCAACTTCACTGCCCACTTGATTAGCGCTCCTGCATCCTGTCTATTCAACCCTGCCGAGAACTCTGGAATCACAGTCACCGATACGCCTGACTTTAAAGGCACGGTTGTTGCAGGCAGGATAGGAGACAATAAAACCGACGGTAAAGCTAACATCTATATCTATGACACCACTCCTAGGAAAGTAGAGCTAAACAGTGGCACTGACTCTACTAAGGGCACTACGCTCGGCCCTTATGATGTCTCGATCGACCCAAAACTTATCCTGACTGAAGACAAATATCAGTATCGTGTAGCAACCAGAAAACCAGCAGACGTAGACGACTGGAAGAATCTTAAAGATCCAGGATTAGCCGAGCGCATCAGTTCCAAGAGTCAAGACAAGCCTTACGTCGATGATTTATATCGAGCCGACGATCGCTGGGGTCCTAAACCCAAATATGGGACAGGTGACACTGACAGGCTTGTGCCATCTGGAGACATGGGTAAACCGATCCCTTCAACCAGCGAAACTCTAATTTTGACGCAGGATGATAATAGTGTAGGAAGCACTGGAAGTGGGGTGGGTCTAGACGGCTACTGGGAGCGTCGAGCCAGATTCAACGGTTTGCGAATTCTCGTCGGCGAAAGGCTAGAACTGGGAAATCTCAATACTTGGGTGACACCCAATGGGGGAACTACCAACCCTGATTATGTGGAGGTTCAAACATCAGGCAATATTGCCCCAGATGACGAACGAGAAGGTGATCCGCTCTATCCTCCGACGATCGCGCCTTATCCAATCAGTCAAGCAAATGCAGCAGATGCAACGAAGAACTTAAAGCATCTAGACTTGCAGCGCCGCACTCTCAGAGATAATCTATCTGCGGTGCAGACGACTGCCGTTTATCACGCGGCTAAAGACCGAGATTATCCCGTCGCTTGTCTTGCCAGCACGGTTCACCCTGGCACACTCTCAACCCTTTACCAATCGATCAATTTTCTGCCGACTCAGTTTGCTGATGGGGCAACAGGTGCTAAAAACCAGCAGTTGCAGTCTAACTTCTTCACAGGTCAAGGCACTAACGGCTGGGAGTTTTCGGCAGGGCAAACGCATCTTAAAAATTACTGAGAATGAGTTCTAGGGTTTCGGGTGTTGATGCGGGAAGATCAACGCAACGTCACCCCCCCCTCAAGCAATGAAACTAAAATCGAAAG
>NZ_MPPI01000045.1 GCF_001895925.1 Phormidesmis priestleyi ULC007
ATGTTCGATAATCAGTATGACTTAGCCAAGGTGGTGATGCGGGGGATGGAATCCCGGAGTCAATCGGGTGAGTACTCACTGGAGCGTTTTATATTTAATTGCGCCTAGCTACTTAAACGAAGCGTTAGGACGGCTACACAGCAACAAAGCGGGGGTCAAATTGTGTTGAAGCATTAAAAGTGCCCGTAGGGGTATGGCACTGCCGTGCCCCGTGCATCTAAACGTTTGCCGCCAGCAATCTTGACAAATCTGCATTCATTAATGCAATGTTAGGGTCGCGTTGAATCGCCTGATAATAGCGCTGCTCTGAAGTTGTGCCTTCTTCAGAGGGTTGAAGTAAGGTACGGGCTTGGCTCAAAAACTCATTGACTTGGGTGACGTTGATCGGCTCTTTTGCCGCCAAAGCTTCATCCACTTGAACAATAAACTGCGAGACAGGACGGAGCCAGCGAAACCATTCATCATCTAAAACGAGCCGAAACAACTCGCCCTGCCCGCGAATCTGCCCATGAATCTGCTCATAGGCTTCGCGTTCAGAATCAAGCAAGGCTTTGTGGAGACGCAGCAGCGACAGACGCACGGCTTTGAGATGTTGCAGCCTAGAGTCGAGTGAGGGATCGATCGCAGACATGAGGCAATCATAGTAAACACCTTCTCTATCCTGTCACATCGATCTATGAGTGGTCAAAATCGCTCACCTCAACGCTTGAATTTCTTCAATGCTTAACCCAGTTTTTTGACTAATGGTTTCAATATCCAACACATCAAGTAGCTGACGGGCAATGTCGATCGCTCTTTGTTTGGCTCCGATCGCTTCACCTTCCTGTCTGCCTTCCCGTCTGCCTTCTTGTCTGCCTTCTTGTCGAGCTTTGAGAATCGCGTTACGGCTGTCGTGAATAAAAATTTCTCGCTTCTCTAAGACCTCTAACTCTTTGCGAGTTAATTTACTTTGTTTAGCGACACTAAAGGCGTGATTAATGGCGGGAATCGACTCCAGGCTAGAGGGCACCTCTTCAAGCTGGTTGGCGCATTTGAGAAAATATAGCCACTTGTCGGTAATCGTTTCCAATTCATTTAGCGGTTTGTTGAATTTGGGTAGCTCAACAAACACAAGCTCGATATCCTCACTGTAGTCAGTCAAGTCATCTTGCTCTTTCAATTTGTAGCGAGAGATCACTTTAGGACTTTCAGAAAACATTTCAAAATCTGTAATCGTTAGTGCAATGACTGGATTAAGAAGTGTGTAATCGTCTCCGATATTTAACTGAATTGAGAATGCTTTCGCAGCGTTGTAGAGAACTCGCTTCTCGAATCCTAAAACGTTGAGTACCTGCATCTCGATAATGACCGTTTTGTTGCCGACGATCGTGGCTTTAACATCCAAATAAGAGTCTTTAATGCCTTTAATGCGGGGCGCTTGATAAGGGTCGAGAATCTCTAGATCTTCAATAATGGGTCTGGATTGATACAAAATTGCATTCAGAAAACTGATCAAGATATCTGTGCTCTGTTTTGAGCCAAAAATCTTCTTAAAGGCAAAGTCTGTTTTGGGATTGATGTAAACGCCCGACATCGCCATCACGCACTAGAGAATGCTTCTATCGTACCAATCGGACGGGAAACCCATCTCTTTTGACGGTTCTCTCGCAAGATGGCGATCGCGCCTTCACTTCTCTATCGGTAACTCCTACCCTTTTGTTACGGTTTGCCTCAGTGCCCTAAGCCGCTGCACCTTCTAAATTAGATTCATGCAGACAAGAGCGGTCAGGTTCAACCCTTCCGGAATCACCATCTCTCGTTAACTACTCTCTTAAAAGGAACTTTTCATGATGACTCTCGTTAATTGGCAACCTTGGCAAGAAATGGAAGCGATGCGTCGTCAGTTCGATCGCGTCTTTGAAGATCTGGCAACCACCAAGCGCGTCGAACCTACCTGGCAACCCGCCGCCGAACTCAAGAGCAACGAAACCGAATTTGTACTTCGCGTTCAGCTTCCCGGAATTGATGCGAAAGACCTCGACGTAAAAATCGGTCGCAGTGGCGTTTCTCTGTCTGGTGAACACAAAGTTGAAAACAAGACCGAAGAAAATGGCTTCTTCCGCTCTGAGTTTCGCTATGGCAAGTTTCAGCGCGTGATCTCGCTGCCGTCTCCCGTTCAAAACGATCAGGTCAATGCCGAATTCAAAGATGGCATTCTGACCTTGACTCTGCCCAAAGTGCAAGCCGTTCGCCCTTCGGTGGTGACGCTTAATCTGACTGGTTCGGATGGGTCTGCTGAATCAGAAGCAGCGACGATCGCCCCTGCTTCTGATACTTCTGAAACGGGCGATGCCTGGGCACAAAGCTAAGACAGACTGAGTTTTGAGGGCTGATTTGCATTCCTTCAGCCCTCAAAACTCTCTCAACCGTCCTCTTTAAGGTTCGGTAAATACCCCTTCATGGAATGGCGGAACCTGAACACTATATAAGGAGGGGATCAAATGCCGCGCAGTTGGCATTGAGTGTTATTACTCTCTCACGACCTGACTTGGAGGACGAACTTCGCTGGGCAAAGACCTACTCATGCAAAGGGTTTTACGAACCTGTTTGAGTCCTAGCTGCCCTCCTTTGCCGATTCTGGCTGACAACGCCAGTCCCCCCTTTAACCCCCTAAAAATTGCATTTATTGTTGGAGCGAAAGCACTCATATGGCAAAAGTTGTTGGAATTGACTTAGGTACTACAAACTCCTGTGTCGCTGTGATGGAAGGCGGCAAGCCGACCGTGATCCCAAACGCTGAAGGATTTCGGACGACTCCCTCAGTTGTTGCATTTGTGAAGAATGGCGATCGCCTCGTCGGTCAAATCGCCAAGCGTCAAGCGGTGATGAACTCAGAAAACACCTTCTACTCGGTGAAGCGGTTTATTGGTCGCAGGTTTGACGAAATCACGAACGAAGCCACTGAAGTCTCTTATAAAGTCTTAAATGTGGGCGGCAACGTTAAGCTAGACTGCCCTGCGGCAGGCAAGCAATATGCGCCCGAAGAAATCTCTGCCCAAGTTTTGCGGAAGCTGATCGACGATGCCAGTAAGTATCTCGGCGAAACGGTGACCCAAGCGGTGATCACAGTTCCGGCTTATTTTAATGACTCGCAGCGCCAAGCGACCAAAGATGCTGGGAAGATTGCTGGCGTGGAAGTTTTGCGGATCGTTAACGAACCGACGGCAGCCTCATTAGCGTATGGCTTAGAGAAAAAGAGCAATGAAACAATCATTGTGTTTGACTTAGGCGGCGGCACGTTTGATGTCTCGATTCTTGAAGTCGGCGATGGCGTGTTTGAAGTGTTGGCAACTTCTGGCGACACTCACTTAGGCGGTGACGACTTTGATAAAAAGATCGTCGATTATCTTGCGGGTGAGTTTCAGAGATCGGAAGGCATTGATCTCCGCAAAGATAAGCAAGCGTTACAGCGTCTGACCGAGGCGGCTGAGAAGGCAAAAATTGACCTTTCCAACCTGACTCAGGCTGATATCAACCTGCCGTTTATCACGGCGACTCAAGACGGCCCTAAGCACCTTGACACTACGCTGACTCGTCAGAAATTTGAAGAACTGTGCGCCGATCTCATCGATCGCTGTCGCGTTCCTGTTGAGGCGGCGCTTCGCGATTCTAAGCTCGACAAGAGCAAGATTGACGAAGTGGTGCTCGTGGGCGGCTCGACTCGCATTCCTGCGGTGCAGGCTGTTGTTAAGCGCGTCTTAGGCAAAGATCCCAACCAGACCGTTAACCCTGATGAAGTGGTGGCAATGGGTGCCGCGATTCAGGCAGGCATTCTGTCAGGTGAAGCGGGAGCCGAAGGACTCTTGCTGCTCGATGTGACTCCGCTGTCTCTCGGTGTTGAAACCTTGGGCGGTGTGATGACTAAGATTATTCCTCGCAACACCACCATCCCGACTAAGAAGTTTGAAGTCTTCTCAACGGCGGTCGATGGTCAAAGCAACGTGGAAATTCACGTCTTGCAAGGTGAGCGAGAAATGTCGAACGACAACAAGAGCCTCGGAACTTTCCGCTTAGATGGCATTCCTCCGGCTCCTCGTGGCGTTCCTCAAATCGAGGTTACTTTTGACATTGACGCGAACGGCATCTTGACCGTTGGCGCGAAAGATAAGGGCACTGGCAAAGAGCAGTCGATCAGCATCACCGGGGCTTCGACGTTGCCCAAAGACGACGTTGAGCGGATGGTGCGCGATGCCGAACAGAACGCCTCGACTGACAGAGAGCGTCGTGAGCGCATCGACCTGAAGAATCAGGCAGATTCTCTGGCTTACCAGGCTGAAAAGCAAATGAGCGAGTTGGGCGATAAAGTTCCGGCGGCTGATAAGACTAAGGTCGATGGGTTGGTCAAAGATCTGAGAGAGGCGATCGCCAGCGAAGACTTTGACAAGATCAAGACGATGACGACTGATCTGCAACAAGCGCTCTACGGCATCACTACCAACTTATATCAGCAAGCAGGTGGCGGTGCGGCTCCTGGGGATGATGGCACTCCTCCGCCGGGAACGGATGGCACGACTTCGGGCGGTGGCGACGATGTGATCGACGCTGACTTTACTGAATCGAAGTAATCGTGACGAGTAACGAGTTGCGAGACGGCTCGTTACCCGGTTCAAAACATATAGCTGGTAGCATTTCTAAATGAGAAGCTACCAGCTTTTTTTAACGTGAATTCGACGGCTTCGTTACAGTTTGTCGTGCCCCATAAATCCCCCAAGTTTGGGGGACTTCAAGCCAAAATTTCCGGTTCAAAGTCCCTCAGAATGGGGGATTTAGGGGGCTGAAGTGCTGAATAACGAAGTGAGAGAACTCATCGAACTGACGTTTTTTTAGGGAAGACTATTCGGATCAACGCCGATCGATCGTAAGTAGTCTTCTAACTGCTGCGATCGTTGGCGTTCCTGGTTTAACAAAGACTCTGCTTGCTCTGCTCGCTGGCGCTCTTGTTGGGCGGTTTGATCCATCTCGATCGAGGTCAAAAATCGCTGACCATCAGGGCGATAGATTACCAATTCTCCCTGACCCGTCTCAAAACGAATTCCTAAACGAGGGCTAATTTGCCCCTCTAATTGCCACAGTTTTGTGAGATGCACATTTTGCCGATGCCAGCCATCAAATCGAAACGTGTCGGGATCGTATAAATAATATTCTTCGATTCCATAGGTGTCATAAAACTCTAGCTTGCGCTCCATCTCCTCGGCGTTGTTGCTGGGAGAAAGAATCTCAAAAACCACCTGGGGAGGAATGTTTTCTTCTCGCCATTGACGATAAGAACCTCGCTTTCCTTTAGGTCTGCCAAACACAACCATCACATCAGGGGCTACGGGAGCAATAATGCGAGTTGGAACAGGATACCAAAGCAAGTCTCCTGCGATGAAGACAGTTTCGTCATTCGCAAACAGCACTTCTAAATTCTCTTTGATCATGACAATCCAACGGAACTGTTCAGTATTGTCCGCCATTGGTTTGCCGTCACTATCAGGGAGAGAGAGGTCAGCCTGTGAGAAGGTCGTCATCGGGTTATCTCTGCTTCTCGGCATCTCAATTCTAAATCAACATCAGGACTGAACGATCGCCATTTGCTGTAAGGGTTGCAGGATGTGAAATAAACCACAGAGCCAGTCAGGTACAATGATCTCCTATCCTGCGTCTGCGTTTGCGCCATGCACCCCAACTATCTCGAAAAAATTCTGACGGCTCGCGTCTATGATGTTGCCCAAGAAACGGCACTGGAGGTTGCTCCTAATCTATCTGCACGCCTCGGTAACAAAGTGCTGCTCAAGCGCGAAGATATGCAGTCTGTGTTTTCGTTTAAGCTGCGCGGTGCCTACAACAAAATGGCGCAACTGCCACCCGACGTTTTGGCGCTGGGCGTGATTGCTGCGTCTGCCGGAAACCACGCTCAAGGAGTTGCTCTCGGTGCTCGTCAACTAGGAACTACCGCGATCGTAGTCATGCCGATGACAACTCCTCAAGTCAAGGTAGATGCCGTAAAAGCGCGAGGTGGTGAGGTCGTTTTGCATGGCGATACTTATGATGATGCTTATGCTTATGCGCGGCAGTTAGAAGCTGAGAAAGGATTGACGTTTATCCATCCGTTTGATGATCCTGATGTGATTGCGGGGCAGGGCACGATCGCGATGGAGATTTTGCGTCAACATCAACAGCCGATCCATGCAATTTTTGTGGCCATTGGCGGTGGCGGATTGATTTCTGGAATTGCAGCTTATGTGAAGCGATTGCGTCCTGAAATTAAGATCATTGGCGTTGAGCCTGTTGATGCTGACGCGATGTTTCAATCGTTAAAAGCCGGACATCGCATCAAGTTACCCCGTGTTGGTTTATTTGCGGATGGCGTTGCTGTGAGTGAAGTTGGAAAAGAAACCTTTCGTTTGTGCCAAGAGTATGTCGATGAAGTGTTTTTAGTCGATACGGATGCGATTTGTGCCGCGATTAAAGATGTGTTTGAAGACACGCGATCGATTCTAGAACCTGCGGGAGCGTTGGCGATCGCGGGCGCAAAAGCCTATGTTGAGCGCGAACAGATTCAGGGACAAACGCTCGTTGCTATTGCCTGCGGTGCGAATATGAACTTCGATCGGCTGCGATTTGTGGCAGAACGGGCAGAATTTGGCGAACGTCGAGAAGCCATTTTTGCGGTGACGATTCCTGAAGAAAATGGCAGCTTAAAGAAGTTTTGTGAGTGCATTGGCAAACGCAGTTTAACCGAGTTTAACTACCGAATTGCTGATGACAAAGTAGCGCATATTTTTGTCGGTATTCAAATTCAAAATCGGGCAGATGCGGCTCAAATTGCGGCAACTTTTGAGGCAAATGGATTCAACACGATCGACCTAACCGACGACGAACTCACAAAACTGCATCTCAGACACATGGTGGGCGGACGATCGCCGCTTGCTCACAACGAGTTACTCTATCGTTTTGAGTTTCCTGAGCGTCCGGGGGCGCTAACCAAGTTTCTCGCCTGCATGAGTCCCGATTGGAATATCAGTCTTTTTCACTATCGAAATCATGGAGCCGACTACGGTCGCATTGTCGTCGGAATGCAGGTTCCACCCCACGAAATGGGCGACTGGCAAGCGTTTCTCGATACGATCGGCTATCGCTATTGGGATGAAAGTCAAAACACAGCCTATAAACTGTTTTTGGGATGAGTATTTCTATAATACTTCGGACAAAATTCGTGACTCAAAGGGAACGTGAAAATTATGAGAACAGCTCAAATCAGCGGCAGCAGACAAGCTCGAACTCAGCACTGGGATCTCTGTTTCGTCTGCTGCATTTGAATTGTTCGACGGCTGATGCTACTTCTAACGACGAAATCGTAACATAAGAATGCTTGTTAAAAACTGCTTGCAAAAATATTGTACCCAAACTATTATTGGGTACTTAGTTTTAGTTTCGCACTCGAACTCATGTCTAATCAATTTCTCTCTGTAAAAGAAACCTCCGAACTGCTTAGTTGCTCTGAACAATACGTTCGCAAGTTGCTCAGATATGGTGAGATTAGCGGAGAGCGAATTAGCAGTCGATGGATCGTTGCTTCAGAATCTGTTGATCAGTATCGTTGCAAGGATGACGATGCTAGTGTTGTCATCCTGGATCATGCAAGGCGATCGTTTAGTAAGCCGACGTTGAAAGCCCTGAGCTTTTTTTCTGGCTGTATGGGCTTAGACTTGGGTTTGGAAAAAGAGGGAATCAAAGTTCTTCTCGCCTGTGAAGTTGATTCAGCAGCCCGAAAGACAATAGAAGTGAATCGACCAGAGATGGCGTTAATTGGAGATATTAGAGACTATTCGTCCGCAGCAATCCGGGAGAAAGCTGGATTGAGTCAAACAGAAGAGATTGATGTCATCGTGGGTGGGCCTCCGTGTCAAGCATTTAGTAGTGCAGGCAAACGACAAGGATTCAATGATGAACGGGGAAATGTTTTCTTAACGTTCATTGATTTGATTACTGAACTCAGACCTAAATTCGCAGTGATTGAAAATGTTCGAGGATTATTATCGGCTCCATTACAGCACAGATCCCACGAAATGAGAGGAAAGGACTATCCATCTCTATCCAATGATGAACAAAGGGGAGGCGCGTTGTTGTTCATTACTCGGAGGCTGAAGGAAGCAGGTTACAGTTTCTCCTTCAATTTATATAATGCTGCCAATTTTGGGTCGCCTCAACAGCGAGAAAGAGTCGTGATTGCTTGCAGCCGAGATGGAGAAAAGCTTCCCTATCTGACACCGACTCATTCGGAGAAAGAGTTGTATGGACTTCCTCAGTGGAGAACCTTGAAAGAAGTGCTCAACAATCTGCCTGAAGATAATCATCATTTTGTCAAGTTTCCTGAGAAACGGCTGAAGTATTATCGACTTTTGAAACCTGGGCAGTATTGGCGAGATTTACCTGTAGATCTGCATCAAGAAGCACTTGGAGCTTCGTATTATGCGAGTGGTGGCAAAACAGGTTTTTATCGGAGGTTGGCTTGGGATAAACCCTCTCCAACATTGGTCACTCATCCAGCGATGCCTGCGACCGATTTAGCACATCCAGAGGTGGATAGACCGCTCAGTATTGAAGAGTATAAGCGCATCCAAGAATTTCCTGATGATTGGATGATCGCAGGCAGCTTACTTGATCAGTATCGGCAAGTTGGAAATGCTGTACCTTGTTCTTTAGGAAGAGCGATCGCCAGAATGTTATTGGCTCATCTAAATGGGGAGACACCAATCATTTACCCTGATTTTCTTTATTCGCGTTATCACAAAACTGATGACGTAAGTTGGATGCTTGAAATCCTTGGGCACCTCGAAGAATCATCAGGAGAGCAGCTCTCCTTAAATCTAGTCTAAAAGCTCAGATAACGCTTGCCAAGGGTTATTAGCCTCTACAGCCAGAGCATCTGGATTTCCTGCTAGAACTCGTTGCACAAATATCACAAAATTATCTTCAGAGAAACGATCTGTACCATATTTCTCGTTGAAATATGACCACCTATATAACCCAGTTCTAGCATCAACTCTGTACCATTTCTCAATGGGTTGATTAATCCTCACTCTAGAAGACGAGCTATTTTCCGAGTTGCTGCGATTCTTGACTTGCAAGAGAGAACCATTTATGTTGCAAAAATCAACGTGGCGAATCGATTCTCCCCAACAGCAAGACCAACCGTATTCAACCAATTGTTCTGCTAAAAACTCTTCGAGAAGTAATCCTTGAATATTTTCTGCTGACATTGCAAGTCTGTGAGCATACTTAATCCGATGAAGATGTTCTGATGTTAACCCTGTTAATCTAGCATTGATGATTGTATTAACAATTGGGTCGGCAACTGTTCCTAGAGGCTGTGAAATTCGCCTTGAAATCCGATTCTCGAAACTATCACTGTACTTTTTCAACCAAACTTGAGCCAAAATCTCAGGCGTGCTGCCTTTCAGGGTTGGAGACAGTCCTGGGTTCCTGTAGCAAGCAGTCAAAATCGTGCGATGAGCTTCCAGGAATTGCTGATGGAACGCGATTTGAAAGATCTGTAAAAAGTTCTCTTGAGAACTAGAGTTAGCAATGATGTCATCAAAGGTAACGGGCATGAATGGCTTCCTTTGTCTGGACGAGAAAAATACAAATGTCCAGATTGTATGTCAGAATACCTATTTTGAATCTCATTAAAATACATTCAACTGTCAAAATACAACCTTTGACGACCAATT
Organism: Phormidesmis priestleyi ULC007; assembly: GCF_001895925.1. Taxonomy (GTDB): domain Bacteria; phylum Cyanobacteriota; class Cyanobacteriia; order Leptolyngbyales; family Leptolyngbyaceae; genus Phormidesmis_A; species Phormidesmis_A priestleyi_A. Next base: position 9,756 of record NZ_MPPI01000045.1, read on the forward strand.
TCTTGACAAAATCTCATGAAGATGGTTTGGCAGCAGAATACGTCTTTGATTATGGCAAAGCAAAGCCTAATCGATTTGCAGTACAAGAACGAAAAACGATCGTTGTAGTTTTGGATGAAGATGTTTCTCAGGTCTTCTCCACATCAGAAGCTGTCAACAAAGCTCTTAGAGCATTGATTGAAGCAATGCCTTGAATAGTCACTGAGGCAATTCTTAAATCACCGCAATGCAATCAATCTCGACGCGCACATCTTTTGGCAAACGTGACACCTCGACGCAGGCACGAGCGGGAGCCGTTGCCTCATCAAAATATTGGGCATAAACCGCATTCATCGCCGAAAAATCATTCATGTCTGCCAAAAAGACCGTGGTCTTCACAACATCTTGCAGCGTTGCCCCGGCAGCTTCGAGAATCGCTTTAAGACTGGTCAGCGATCGCTCAGTCTGAGCCGCAACATCGCCTTCACCGACGATCGCCCCCGTCGCCGGATCGAGGGCAATCTGTCCCGCGACAAAGATCATCTGACCAGACGCGACGATCGCTTGGTTATAGGGCCCAACCGGAGCCGGAGCCGCAGCGGTTTGAATGATGGTTCGAGTCATAAAAAATTATTTCTTTTTAGCAGTGGGGGGAACGAGTTCGGTGTTGACTTCGTTAACAGAGCGACGTTTGAGAGTGGTAGACTCCGATCGTGGCAGCAAATCAAACACGGTGCGAAACACATCATCGACTTGCTCATAAGCAACGTTGCCTTTGCCGTCAAACACCACTTTACCGGATTGATCAAATAACACCGTCTGCGGCACAAAGCCTTTGTAGTAATAGCCCGGTTCTGTCGGGTCATACTGCTCTTTAATCGGCAGAGAGTCTACGCGGATGGGCAGAAAATCAGCCGCTCGACCATAAAACGCCTGAAGCTGAGACACCACCGAAGAAAATTGCTTAGAGTCGCTGCTGTCGTCGGTGTAAAACACCATCAGAGCAGGCTTGCGTTTGTTAAACGAGTCTTCTAGCTTGACCTTTGGCGGCACCAGCGAACCGTTGCCCGCATAAAGCGCAAAGATTTCGCCATCATAGCGATCGTCCGTCAAGCCAGCCAGCGCAGAATTTCCAAGGGTCAAACCTGCGATCGTTATCACCAGCGATAAGACCAGCACTGAGATATTACGCCACCAAGCAGACCGAGAAAAAAAGTATGGGCGAAAAGACATAAGGTTCAGATGACAGATTCAAAACATCGCTACTCCTATTGTCCATCTTGACGGGAAGATGCTCAACTTAACTTTACGATTTGCACTGTTAGGGATCTGCATAAATGTGAAGCGATAAAGAGAAGACCCTCCTCGCGAAGCGGGGCGAAGCCCTCGCCAACCCTCATCCCCAAGGAGAAGGGAGCAAGATTCAAAGTCCCTCTCCCTAGTAGGGACGATTCATAGTCGATAGAGAAAATCTAGAAGTATTGAACTTCCGTTGAACGGCTGATCAGCCGTGAACGAGTTAATCAGGCTTACAGCTTTTCTCTCACGACCTTGAATTGACCCTGCCTCTCCCTAGGGAGAGGTATTTAGGGTGAGGGCAGTTTGCGGCATCTTACGTTTAATTAGGTCTGTCTACTTAGCAATGATTAAATTCAATCATTAGCATTGAAAATCAAGAATGCTGAGAAGACACGGACTTACTTTTCAGACATTCTCTAATCACTTTTGAACACCCATTAGTCTTATAAATCGTTGGCATTGACTTCTCTCTATTCATTAAACAAGCGTTGCTTAAACCATTACTAATATCAATTGATCTGCATCTATATTTATCTATTCACCATTAGAAGTTGATTAATAAATTTAGAAATGTAACGAAAATTGATTAAGAATATCAATCTTTTAATTCCTGAAACTTACTTCTAGCAAAGGGTTACGCGATAGCCAAAGATTTACTTATAGATTCTATTGGGTAATTCTTTGGTCATCCATAGAATTTCGCTTTACTTTCAGACAGTTGAACAGTAATCTTATTTTGAAGCGTTCAGTTAACTAAATTATAGGCAATGAACTGATTGGCACTGTCAATGCTAATCATTGCTTTGAATCAATGATTATTAAGGTCATTGATTTATCAATTTGAACGATATTTCTTAACCCTAATTTTCGACTCAATTTTCGATGGGATTTCCCTCTCGGAAATTGCTGTTCGCCCTTTTTTACCTTGTGAAACGCATTCACCAGGCACACGATCGCACTATCAAAAGGAGAGGATCATGACGGAGTTTTCACCCTTGTCTCGGCGCAAGTTTCTGGTAGCAGTCAGCGCAACGGCGGCAGGCTCTATTTTGCTCAAAGGCTGCTTAGGAAATCCTCCTGACACTGCGAGCAGCCCAGCATCTTCGCCAGGTGCCAGCCCCGTTGCGAGCGTGAAGGCCGGCGAAGAGCCAGAAGTGACGACAGCAAAATTGGGCTATCTTCCGATCGTCGAGTCAGCTCCTATCATCATCGCTAAAGAGAAAGGCTTTTTTGCTAAATATGGCATGGTCGATCTGAAGGTCGATAAGCAGGCAAACTGGGGCGCTGCCAGAGATAATGTCAAAATTGGCTCGGCGGGTGGCGGCATTGACGGCGGACAGTGGCAGATGCCTATGCCCTATCTGATTTCAGAAGGGTTGATTACTGACAATACAAAAATCCCTATGTATGTTCTCGCGCAGCTAAACACGCAGGGAAATGGGATTGCGATCGCCAACAAACACATCGGCAAAGGCATCGGATTAAAACTCAACGAACAAGTTGCTTTTTTTAACAACCTCAAGTCAGGCGGCGCTCGATTTAAAGCGGCTTACACGTTTCCTAGATCAAATCAAGATTTCTGGATTCGCTATTGGCTTGCCGCAGGCGGGATCGACCCAGACACAGAAGTGGAATTGCTCACGGTGCCTACCGCGCAAACGGTTGCAGACATGAAGCGCGGCGCGATGGATGCTTTTAGCACCGGAGATCCATGGCCTAATCGCATCGTGGCAGACAAAATAGGATTCGTCGCCGCCTTGACCGCAGAAATCTGGAAAGCACACCCCGAAGAATATTTGGCAATCCGAAAAGATTGGGTTGACAAACACCCAAAAGCAACACGAGCGATTCTCAAAGGAATCATGGAGGCACAACAGTGGTGTGACAATTTTGATAATCGGGCAGAGCTTGCCAAAATCCTGTCGAAGCGAGAATACTTCAACGTGCCAGAGAACGTTCTGTTAGAGCCGCTAATGGGTAAATATAATCTGGGCGAACGCACGATCGATGACAAGTCAATGGCTGTTCTTTATTGGAAAGACAGCAAGGGCAGTGTGTCTTATCCCTATAAGAGCCATGATCTCTGGTTCTTAACCGAAAGCGTGCGCTGGGGCTTTTTGCCCAAAGAAACATTAACCAACGCCAAGACGCTAATCGATCAAGTCAACCGCGAAGATATCTGGAAACAGGCGGCTCAAGAAATGGGCATTGCGGCGGCAGATATTCCCACCAGCACGTCTCGCGGCGTTGAAGAATTCTTCGACGGCATCAAGTTTGATCCGGCAAATCCTCAAGCTTATTTAGACAGCTTGAAGATTAAGAAAGTGTAGTCCGTCTGAAACCCTCAATGCGAATCCTTCTCACCCTTCATCGAACCCGAATTTAGGAGACAGTTCATGACCCTCGCTCAAAAACGCACCCCAACTACTTCTACCCGCAAGCCCGTTAACTCAAAGCTGATGCAGCGGCTGGATGACATCGTTTCGCCGCTGATTGCGCTGATTATTTTGCTCGCTATCTGGCAAGTCTTGGCTTCAATTCCGGGGTTAACGACGCTTCCGACCCCCGTGCGAGTTGTGCAAGAAACCTGGATGCCTCTGATTGCCTATCCCTTCTACAATAACGGCGGCACTGACAAAGGACTGTTTTGGCAGGTCATGTCTAGCTTGCAGCGAGTCGCGATCGGGTATTCTCTCGCCGCGATCGTTGGCATTAGTCTGGGCATTGTCGTCGGTATGAACCAGCGAGTGGCTAAATCCCTTGATCCGATTTTTCAAATTCTGCGAACGGTTCCGCCTTTGGCTTGGGTTCCGATCGCGCTTGCCGCTCTGCAACAAAACCAGCCTTCTGCCATATTTGTTATTTTCATCACTGCGCTCTGGCCCATTCTCATTAACACGGCTGTTGGCGTTAGACAGATTCCTGCTGATTACAACAACGTTGCACAAGTGTTGCAGCTTCCAAAATCAGAGTATTTCTTTAAGATTCTCTTTCCGGCTGCGCTGCCCTATATTTTTACCGGATTGCGGATCTCGATCGGGCTAGCCTGGTTAGCGATCATCGCCGCCGAAATCGTGATGTCTGGCATCGTCGGCATTGGCTTTTTTATCTGGAACGCTTACCAAAACAACCAAGTCAGCGAAATCATTTTGGCACTGGTTTACATCGGTTTGGTGGGCTGGCTACTCGACAAAATGATGGAGCGCCTTCAAATGCTAATTTTGCCGAGCGGCCAACGCTAGAACGATCGTAAGAGGGCCCGGTATGCCATGCCCCTACACCACCTTGCGCCCCTTTTGTATGGACATGGCACTGCCGTGCCCTCTCGCGAATCTGTCACATTTACAAATCGAATTGGTGTAACCTTGCCATGACTCATTTTGTTGCGGTTGAAAACGTTGAAAAAGTGTTTCCCCTTGCCGATGGCGATACCTACATCGCGCTCAAAGGGATTGATTTAGAGATCAAAAAAGGCGAATTTATTTCTCTCATTGGTCACTCTGGTTGCGGCAAATCGACCTTGCTCAACATGATTGCTGGGCTAGACTTGCCCACTGATGGAGTGGTGATGTTAGAAGACGAAGAAGTGCTCAAGCCGGGGCCCGATCGCATGGTCGTGTTTCAAAACTATTCGCTGCTGCCGTGGATGAGCGTTCGGCAAAACATCGAGCTGGCAGTTAAGAATGTTTTGGGACATCTGCCTGCTGCCGAACGCAGTGAAATTATCGAACATCACATCGACATGGTAGGGCTGCGCCACGCGGCAGATAAGCCACCTGATCAACTCTCTGGCGGCATGAAGCAGCGAGTCGCGATCGCCCGTGCCTTTGCCATCAAACCCAAACTTTTGCTGCTCGACGAGCCGTTTGGCGCACTCGATGCCCTGACTCGTGGCAACCTGCAAGAAAAGCTGATGGAAATCTGCGAAGAAAATCACGTCACTACTGTGATGGTGACGCACGATGTTGACGAGGCGATCTTGTTGTCCGATCGCGTCGTCATGCTCACCAACGGGCCCGAATCTAAAATCGGTCAGATTTTAGACATTGAGATTCCTCGACCTCGCAAGCGAATGGAGGTAATTAGTCATCCCAATTACTACAGCTATCGCAGCGAAATTATTTACTTTCTCAATCAGCAAAAGCAAATTAAAAAACTGCGTGCTAGAAAGACGGCCGCTGTAGCGCGTCACGGGTTAGAGAAAATCAATCTAGAGATTGGCTTTGTCCCTCTCGTGGCCTGTGCGCCGTTAGCGATCGCCCAAGAAAAAGGATTCTTTGCTCACCACGGCTTAGACGAAGTGCATCTGGTGCGCGAATCAAGCTGGCGCGGCATTCAGGATGGCATTGCAGGCGGCTATCTCGATGCGGCTCAGATGCCGTCGGGGATGCCCGTTTGGATGACCGTCGGCGGCATGGATGGCAAATCGATTCCGATCGTTAGTGCCCTCACACTCACTCGCAACGGGAATGCGATTACGCTTGATAAACGCTTTTATGATCAGGGCATTCACACGTTAGATGATCTGAAGCGAATGCTGTTAGACACGGCTGATAAACAGCATATCTTCGGTGTAGTGCATCCTGCGTCAATGCACAATTTATTGCTGCGCTATTGGCTGGCAGCAGGTGGAATTAATCCTGATAGTGACATCTCGATTACGACGTTGCCCCCGGCTCAAATGGTCGCTAACCTACAAGCAGGCAGCATTGATGGCTATTGTGTTGGCGAACCGTGGAATATTCGCGCGGCAGTTGAGGGAATTGGCTATACGATCGCCACTGATTTAGAGATCTGGAATGGTCATCCTGGCAAAGTTTTGGGAGTGCGAGAAGATTGGGCAAACGCCTATCCCAACACGCATGTGGCGCTCGTGAAAGCGCTGTTAGAAGCGTGTCGTTATTGCACCGATGAAGCCAATCATGATGAGATTCGCGAAATTCTTTCACGCGGCGAATATTTAAGCTGTGAATTGGACTTCATTCAACTCGGCGACCCTAATAATCGAACCTGCGATCTTCGCCCGTCGCCTAAAGAATATGCTCACCACCAGTTTTATGGGCAAGGGGTCAACCGTCCCAGTCGCACCGAGCATTTGTGGATGATGACGCAGATGGCGCGCTGGGGCGAAATTCCGTTTCCTCGCAACTGGGTCGAGATTTTAGAGCGAGTCAGCAAAGTTAATGTGTTTAGCATTGCTGCACGAGAGTTAGGGCTGTCAGATCTCACTTACAGTCGAGGCGCGATTCAACTATTTGATGGGGTCAACTTTAGTGCCGATGACCCGATCGAATATCTCAACAATCTCAAAATCAAACACGATATTTATATGGCAGAAGTTGCGATCGAGAAACCTCTGGCGCGATCGGCTTAATCGGAGGCGATGTGGCTGTAGGGGCAATCCCCCGTGCCTACCCCTGACGGAGGGCAACCACGGGGGGATTGCCCCTACCTAAATCATCCCGCTATTCAGCACGGCAATATGGAGGGCACGGCAATGTCATGCCCCTACATATTTTTCGTGGATACAAACGTTAACAGCAACGCAAATGGCAATGACTACAGCAATTCAAAATTTACAGGCTGCTGATTCTTCTGCTAATCAGACTCCCTTTCTGGTCGTCGATCGCGTCTCTAAGGTCTATCCTACTAAAGATGGCAGTTACACCGTTCTTAAAGACGTAAACCTCACCGTTCATCAAGGCGAATTTATTTGCGTCATTGGTCACTCTGGCTGCGGTAAATCAACGCTGCTGAATATGGTCAGTGGGTTTTCTCACCCGACTGAGGGGGAAGTACGACTGCAAGGCAAACCGATCATCAAACCGGGGCCCGATCGCATGGTGGTTTTTCAGGGATATGCCCTGTTGCCCTGGCTAAGTGTATTTGAGAATGTCTATTTGGGCGTGAATTCGGTGTATCCCGAAAAGTCTAAAGCTGAGAAAACGCGCATTGTCAAAGAACATCTGGCAATGGTCGGTCTGGCAGACTCAATGGAGAAAAAGCCACCGCAGATTTCGGGCGGCATGAAGCAGCGAGTAGCGATCGCACGGGCGTTAGCGATTCGCCCTGAAGTGCTGATCTTAGATGAACCCTTTGGCGCACTGGATGCCATCACCAAAGAAGAACTGCAAGAAGAACTCCTCAAAATCTGGAACGATCATCGCTGTACGGTTTTGATGATTACCCATGACATTGACGAAGCGTTATTTCTCGCCGATCGCTTAGTGATGATGACCAACGGCCCTGCGGCTGACATTGGCGAAGTGTTAGACATTCCGTTTCGTCGCCCCCGCGATCGGGCGCGGATCATGGAAGCCCCTGAATATTATAAGCTGCGGAACTACGCGTTAGATTTCCTCTATAACCGATTTGCCCACGACGACACCGAATAGTCGTCTTTGCAATGAGTGGGTTCGCGATGGCGTTGCTGATTGGGTCAGTCGGCAGCGCTTTTTTTAGGATCGTGGCTCATGGAAATGAAATTGCTGTAGGGGTCGCGCCCCCGTGCCTACCCCTGACGGAGGGCAACACGGGGGATTGCCCCTACAGCAATGCCCGAAATTACCTCACCCGCCTGGCTGTCGCATCTAATTGAGCGCGAACGGTTTGAGTGGCAATTCCATCGACTCGCAAACCTGCCTGTGTCTGAAACTGCCGCACTGAGGCTTGTGTCACGTCATCATAAAACGGAAAGATCGATAAATTATTTCGCAATACGGTTTTCAAATTATTTCTGAGATTTCTAACCACGATCGCCGCTTTCTCCTGAGTCGGTTGATCGGCTCTCCCAGTTTCTGACAAACCATATCGCTGCTGAAAGTCTCGAATCGCCCGAACAGCAGGCGCATCGTTAAGCGGTTTAGCCGGGTTCACGTCATAGCCTAACCCCAAAAGCACGGCTCGAAAATCAGTTTCGTTATAGAGCGTTCCGATCGGAACCGAACTTACGGGCGGAGCCGTTGGAGCAATCGGAGTCGTGGGTTGCCCCGGCAGCGGAATCGCATCGCTGATAATATCTTGCAGTCTTTGATAGGTTTCCAGTGTGGCAATCCCCGTTTCAGGCAACTTATTTTGGCGCTGAAATAACGCCACCGCATTTTTAGTTTGCGCTCCATAAAACTGGCTGCCAGGTAGCTGCGGGCTAGGCTGCATAGCGCGGTTGAGATTTGTCTGCAAGTCGCTCACCAAACTCGCTGCCTTATCTTGCGTTGGGGCATTTAGAGTGCCATCAACAGGCAACCGATATTGCGTCTGAAAATCTCGAATCGCTTGCTGAACTCTGACATCGATTAACGGAGTCCCTGGCGTGACGGGATACCCGAACCCAAACAGCACCGACACAAACTGGTCAGGCGTATAGTTTTGACTGCGAACTGCCCACGCTGACTGCCCCCCCGCAACCCAAGCAGCAATCACAAGCACAGTCGCGATCGCGCCATTCAATCGATTCAACATCTCACACTTCCCTTAAATCAACCTATAAGAGAATCTACTCGATTCTGGAGCGAATGCAATGCGTAAGTAGCGTTTGCAATTGTTTTTGTCGCTTTTCCCTCCACTCAGGGATTACTCAATGTATTCCACCGAATCAACGCCCTGAGTCCAATCATGACCTACAGTCTGAGAATCGCCGATCTGCCTATGAGCGAACGACCCCGCGAACGGTTGATGGCGCAAGGTTCCAAAATTCTCTCTACAGCAGAACTCATTGCCATCTTATTGGGCACCGGGCAGGGAGCCGGAAAGCTTTCGGCGGTCGGGCTAGGGCAATTTATGTTGCAGGAATTGAGCCAGCACCAGCGCGACCCACTCGGCGTTTTGCGAGAAGTCAGCATTCAAGAATTGACCAAAATTTCGGGGGTTGGCCCAGCGAAAGCAACCACGATTTTAGCCGCGATCGAGCTTGGCAAACGCGTCTATCAATCTCGACCGCCCGAAAAAACCATAATTGATGACCCCGCAGTGGCGGCGGCGGCGTTGAGCAACGATCTCATGTGGCAACCCCAAGAGCGCTTTGCAGTGCTGCTGCTCGACACCAAACACCGTTTAATTGGGACGCAGATCATTACGATCGGCACTGCCACAGAGACCCTCGCCCATCCTCGCGACATTTTTAGAGAAGTGATTCGTCAAGGGGCAACTCGTGTGATCGTTGCCCACAACCACCCATCTGGCAATGTCGAACCCAGCCCTGAAGACATTTCCCTGACTCGCCAACTCCTTGCAGGTGCCCAGTTTCTAGGAATTCCGTTACTAGACCACCTAATTCTAGGTAACGGAAATCATCTTAGTCTGCACCAAACCACCTCTTTGTGGGACGAACTGCCCCAGGAAGCTTAACTGAGATCTTTCACCTGTGGCATCTGGACGATGAGAACCCGTGGTTCATAGCATTGTGCCGCCCTGAACTGAAGAACTGGCGGGGACTCGCTTTTAGTCCGTTGAAACGGACTTGCTACCCTCAGCCCGAACTTCAGTTCAGGGCGGGTCAGCGGGCTGACTAAGAATGCTGCAAGATTTCAGCTAACTTTTAAAGTGATGGAGGGTTTCAGGGATCAAGCTGTTCCCTGAAACCTGGCTAAATTCCCAACAATTCGTCTAATTCATCTAGCGCGTCACACTCATTCGACGAATTCACCTGTCTAAAGGGCACGATCGTCTCTCCTCCGCCTCCAAAGTTGGTTCGACCGTATAAATAATCATCGGCATACTTGCGAAAAACGGCTTCGATCGCGGCTCTCGCATTCTTCAAGCCCCACTCTGAGGCAATCATTTCTGCCTTTTCTAACACGTCTTCGCTGAGTCTCACTTTGTTGTCATACATAGCTGCAATCCTTCATTAATGGGAAATAGACCGCGAACATTTGCAAACTGAGGTTCGGGCATGACCGCAAATAGCTTGCGACCTGCCAACCGCTCCGTAATCAGATGAGAGCTACCACCCGTCACCAAAAACCGCGTCACCCGCGCCATATATGGCGTGTATTGAGCTTTGATAGTCTGAAAGATGCCTTTAAACCACGGGTCGAGATAGTCATCGAGCCACAACGACCAAGACAACCCCGTATCCGCGTAATTGTGTCCAGTTTTAAACCCATCCATGACGATCGCGGGGTCAGCCGTCGTTCCCAAAAGATTTGATAATCGCTTATCAAAACTGATTGCGGTCGCCAGTTCATAAGCTCCGCCGCGATCCATGACGTTTTCGTCAATCACGTCACCTTCGGCATCCATCAAGCGAGTGATCCAGGTGCCACCGCCAATATCCACGACGATCGTATAGCCACTCTCTGCAATCAGCCCTAGCCGCTGCGCGTAGCGGTACGAACCCAAGCCTTCTCGCTCAATCTCAACTTGATCGACCGTCACCCGAAAGGGAATGCCGTTGCGCTTAAACTCGTGTACGCCCATCAGTTGCGATCGCAGAGACTCCTGACTTTTAGCAGGTTCGGGGGTTGAGACATGGAGTTGCAGGTGAAACTGGCAAAGATCTTCGGCGGCTCTGTCTGCTTCTAGACAGGCATAAAGATGCAGCCGTGCCAAGTCAACCTTATTTTCAACCACAGTTTGCTGCTGTCTGCGATATTTATAGGCCTGTGTGCCAAAGTGATAGCGGCTGCCGTCGGGCAACTCAATCAGAGGAGAACTATCGGAGTAGCGCACCGGATCTCGACCCTGCGGAACCTGAAATCGAATGGAGCGAATTGCCTTCGGAACCCCAGTCCCATCCCAAAACTTTAGATCATAATTTCCACCATCTAGCGCCAGCGATCGAGTTGGAGCAGAGCGAACGGGTGATTCCACTTCAGGAGAATCTGGTTGGGCGATCGTCGTTTCTTTTTTAGCTTTTACCTGTCTGGTTTCTACACTGGTCATTGGCTTCTCCTTTATACTGATGCGTGAAGGGCTGCGATTATATGTCCCCGATTGCGTTCAGATTCACCCAGTTAGTACACAGGTACTATAAAAGAATTGAGATGAAGTGTCAACTAATTAGTTTGAGACTCTCTCATGAAGAGCGCTGAGAGTCTTTTGCAGAACACGCGATTAGAAGTGATATAGTAATGAAAGTGTAGAAATAGCTTTTTTAGAAAAGTTTAATAGCTCACACATCCGGGCGATTAGCACAGTGGTAGCGCACTTCCTTCACACGGAAGGGGTCACTGGTTCAAATCCAGTATCGCCCATACGGTTCAAGAATGCAGTTCAAGTGTATCTTTCAGAGCTATTTGTCAGTTTTCTATAGCTCTTGTCAGGGAATAATTCGGAAGGGTTACCTCTCGGATGCTTCGGGCTATTTCCCAAGATTTTGAGGCTATTCTCACTGATAAAAAACTAGTTCTTTAAGGCTCTTGTTAAAGAATAAACAGCAAAGACCGGGTCTCTACACCTATCAGCTAAACCTTGAAGGAGGTAAATCGCCTCTCAAATTCTCTGCATGCGAAGGAAGTGCGCCTTTCTATCCACCATTATTGATACCAGGGTATTCGAGAATTTTGAACGGAGAACGAATGGCTTATTTGACTCGTATAGTCTGTACTCTTAGATAGCTTCAACGCATACTTCAAGAATGAGCTATTTGTCCTAGCTAGGCAGCTTCAGCGTGCAGACAAATTCCACATTAGAGGGACGTGGGTAGGGATAATTGAGACCTGCTCGTTGACTTCTCGTTTTCTTGAGATCTGTCTGCTGATCCTCCGTTAGCTCTTCTCCACCTTGCTGTTTCGCCTTATAATTTGCGAGTTTTTGCGAACCTTCGCAATTTCCTCCGCTCTAGGTTCGGCTCCCTTAGCAGATAAGCGCTTGTGGTCTACTGTACATTTTAAGTAAGGCTGAAGTTTAGAAATCCCGTTCTCTGTGGATTGCCGCCAGATTAAAGCAGCAGATCGAAATGCGAATAAGGTAATCGGATATTTATTCTTATCTGAACTGTACGTTTGCCAATCGTTCAAAAAAACTTGAAAGGTTTGAAGTTGACGGCGATCGCAGCACACCTCAAAAATGTATTCTTTTCGTAGCAACACTCCGGACAGTTTTAGGCGGCGATAGTGCCGTAATCACAAAGGGTTGAGTAGTTGGGATGAGATTTAATCACACTCGGCTCCAAGTCTAGTTGACAATAAATCGTTCGAGTAGATGGTGATTGAGGGCCCGGCGTTTGACGCTTGCCATCGAGAACACCAATGGGTCTTGACCCTGGTGCTGGTGCTGCACGTCGAGCTTCGCCAAATTGAGGGCGGTAAAACTGGTATTGAAATGAACCACTATGCACTTTCAGTGCATAGGTTCCTCAAGGGCTGAAAGCCCAAGTTAACTCATTCGAGTAAGAAAGTGTCGTGATCCTGATTGGACGGGTGCCGATGATGCTCTAAGATACTCCTGTACCAGTTCCTCCATTAAATTTCCCGTACTTGATGCCCCATACCCAATTGCCCAAAAGTGCTTCCCCCAACATCGCTTCTGCAACTCTGGATACTCTTGTTGCAATAACCGTGACCTTCGCCCTTTAATCCGCCGGATTAGATCACTAATACTCTTAGAGGGGGGATACTCTATATGCATATGCACATGATCCTTGCTCACGACCCCTTTCAGGATCTTCACGTCTTCCGCATCACAAATCTGCATAATCAGTTCTCGGCACCGTTTCTGGATCTCCCCTTTGAGCACCGGATATCGATTCTTTGTCACCCACACCAGATCTACCGTTAACCGAGTTACGGTATGACTGCCTCGTCGCTGTTCTGTCATGATGGTTTTTCTCAAACCTACCATGTCACCCCGCTCAAGCCGTCGGGAACTGAGCAGCAACTAAAGTCTCCCACTAAAGTGGGTAGTTTCAACTAGCGTACTGGGACAATGAACTGTTTAAGAAGTGGCAACGATCGCGCTATTCCCTATCTCTAGGGGAATTCGTGAACCTGACTATCTTTCTAGAACGTGAATGGAAGCAGATCGTAGAGGCTAGAAAATACGTGCAACTGGATCTATGGGGAGGTGCAAATGAGTAGAACCTCTGATTGGGTGCCAACGGGCGTAGTTTGTAAAGCATTGGGATTCGGTGACGAGCCTCTCTGGAAACTTCGTCGTGAAGGACTCCTGAAAGAAAATATTTACTGGAGAAACATCGCCCGTCCACAAGCTGCTAGACCGACCTACCGATGGCACCTTAAACGCTGCGAGCAGGCTCTAGAGATTTCTCCTGAGATGAGATAGGGAGCAAGGGGCGATCGCTCCTCAGCATCAGACGTTGCTGAGACGGCTTCTCTATCTGAGTCTGGTTTAGGGGGAAAAGTTGCTCTGAGGTGAAGCCGATTTCCTCTTGCCTTGATGCTGACACCTACGTTTGATGCTTTCAGCCGCCCGTTAGCCTGTGCCAATCTTCCTTCAATCATTTGCCTAAAATGTGACTAAAAAGTAGAGGGTATTGAAGGGTGTTACAGGGTGTCTCAAAACAGCAAAATTCCCGTAACCCCTACTAAATGGGCGTTACGGGATATTCTATTTTATCTAGAAAATGGCTCAAGCGGGATTTGAACCTGCGACCTTGGGCTTATGAGTCCCCTGCTCTAACCACTGAGCTACTGAGCCAAACTTTTTATCGTATTTAATAGAGTACCACAAATGCAGGCTAGAAATCTACATTGATTTCTAGCGGACAAAAATGAGGAGCCATAAAGCTCCTCACAAAAGATAACAAACAGAGGAAATTATCCTCGGAACTGCGGCAGATGAGCAACTGGGTTGACGGCACCCCGGCCTGGGAGGTGAACTTCAAAGTGAGAGTGAGGACCCGTGCTATAGCCTGTGCTCCCCATCTCAGCGATCTGCTGACCTTGAGCAACGGCTTGACCTACCTTTACCAGAATGCGGCTGTTGTGACCATAAAGGGTCACACTTCCGTCAGCATGTTGCACTTCAACCAGGTTGCCGTAGCCGCCATCATTCCATCCTGCAGTGATGACTTTACCAGGGGCTGCAGAAACAACAGGTGTTCCAACCGGAGCCGCGATATCGATTCCTTTGTGCATTCGTCCCCAGCGCCAGCCGTAACCTGATGTCAGCATTCCTTTTGCAGGCCAGATATAGCCATTAAACTTGCCATTATTGCTTGGCAAATATGCGTCTGGTTTGCCCAAAGGGGGCAGACCAGGCGAAACCATTTTGCCCACCGAGGAGCGCACTAGAGGGGCATAGGTTTCTGACCCGGCGGGAGCTATTGCGACAAGTTGAGGCTTGGGCTTAGGGGCATCTGCAACAAGGGCATCCAGCTTAGTTTGAGAGCCAGATGCAGTTTTGCGAGCGCTTTGCAAGCTCCGAAGCTCTGCCTGTAGACTTTCTAAGTTGCGGCTTGGCTTAAACTCTGGGTTGACGCGACGTGCGTTTCTCAAAGACAGCGAAGCAGGAACCGGAGCCTGAGCACGAGCGGGCGTTTGATGTCTAGCCCGAAAACTGACTGGTTTCGACTGGTATTTCTCACGCAGTTTGACAATTTCAGAAACCAGGCTGCTCACGTATTGCTGACTATCATCTTGACGATCGTTCACAGGTGCTTGGCTACCCGTGAAAGAAGACCGCCCCCGCGATCGAGCAGGGTTTAGCGCAAACTGAGAAGCATCCCCGCCAATTCCTAAGGGAATGTCAGCTTGATTAGTGGGTAGAGCCACAGGCGCTGGGCTATTCGCGATCGTCAGGCTGGGCACCGTCGGTAGCGACGCTGAAGCAGCCTTTTTCTCAAGAGGCAGAGATGCTGCCTGCACCGGGGCCGCAGATTGGGGAGCCAAGGCAGATTGGGCTTGAGGAACCTTGATAGACTGGTTGACCTCAAGCAGATTGGGGTTCGTCAGTTGGTTGATTTTAGCTAGCTCTGAGTAGGAGATGCCGTGAGTTTGAGCGATCGCGGTCAGAGTATCTCCTGGGCTGACCTGATAGCTCACTAACCCGACTGCTTCAGGCTTCTGAAGGTCGGCTTGAGCGGGCTTTGATGCGTTCTTAGACTCCTCAGACTTCAACTCCGCCAGACTTAGCTTCAAGCGATCCCGTTGTTGCTTCAGGTTTGCCACTGCAACATCTTGACGAGACTTGAGCAATTGTTGAGCCTCTTGGGGAGCATAAGCCTTTGGCTCACTGGAAGCGACGATGGCAACAGGCTCGGCTGGCGAAATCGCGACCTCACCACTCGATTCTGATTTAGCGATTTCTTGGCTGGCAGGAAATTGAGCAGATTGCCCCTCTCCAGGAACTTCCAAAACCTGCCCCACGTATAGCACAGCGTTAGAGCGCAGTTTGTTTGCGATCGCAAGCCGATTGATGTCAACCTTGTAAAACTTGGCGATCTTCCAGAGCGTCTGACCCTCTTGAACCGTATGCTCAACGGTTGGAATGGTCGAGACAGTCGTTGCAGTGGGAACTTCGGGTGCAGTGGAAATCACTGCAACATCGGGTGAGTTAGAAACGGTTGGAAGAATAGGCTCTGTGGCTACAGGCTCGGCGGCGACTGCGGCATCACCTTGCTGCGGAGCGAGTAGGCTATAAGCACCCATTGAGATGGCAGCAAGCCCAATCATAGCGGCGGAAGTGCGAACCCGGCGGTTTGCATCAGGGAGCGTTTGCTTAGGCTGTTCGGTCAAGGCACCATCGTCGGTGACAGAGAACGGAACAGGATTTGATTCTTGTTGCGGGAATGCTCGTTTCAAAAAACGACCTCCTAAATGACCAGCGTTTAACTGTCCTTGAGCCATTGAATTCACCATTTGTCAGTGATCATTGCTGCTCCGAAAAGCGATCGAGATCACATTCGGTAAATACACTTAGGCAAGATTACCCTGCTTTTTCGATTTAGACAAGTTCACATCATTCAACAAAATTAAACGATCGAGTTGCCTTAAACCGATAACAGATTCTCTTAGCCAATGTCAACTTATCGTGACAGGGAACTGGCAGTCGTCCGACATGGACAAATCCAAACAGGAGTTTAACCTACTCTGCGAAGATTGCAACATCAGAGCAGAGATGACTCGCCAAAAATTCATGTTTAGTCGAGACGCATGAGAATCTGCTCAAAAATGCCTAAACCAATCACAAATTCCTCATCAAGTCAGCATTTATCAGCATGCAATGACCTGAAGTTAGGGCAAAGGTGGCTCAACCATCAACCGTAGAATCATGTAGGCGAGACCAACTTTGAGTGGGAAAGACGAACCTGGCATAAGCTCACGCAATCTCTCTAGAGTGCTTTCCTGTAGGGTTACGAGTCGTCAAGCAGGTAAACCATTTAAGGTCAAAGGCTAAGTTACAGCCCTATTTAGAAGGTTTTTATATTCATATACAAATTTCTTATTGAACCGTTGCAATTCAGTATTCTAGATAACTTATCTAAAGACCTACGGTTATGTTAAGGAAGCGCTTTCTGAGCGAACTATCTTTCAAGGCGAACAGGTGTCATTTCTCCAACACGGCTTTGCCAATAAATAGATACATATATATAGATGCAGTGCTGCTATATATATGCAGTGCTGCTGCCTTTAAGGAAGCTATAAGTCTTTTAGAGTAAAGGCTTAAGCCCTTTTTTCACCCTCCTCATCGAGAAGCCCATCAGCCCTCTTTTCCTACTCTAAATAGCCTAACTGGCGGCGGGCTTCAAACAAACCAACAGCGGCACTGACAGAGAGATTTAAGCTGCGGACGTTAGGCTGATTCATGGGAATGCGAACCACGGTAGAACACAGAGATAACACATCAGGCGGAAGCCCCTGAGTCTCGCTGCCAAATAATAGCCAATCTCCGTCAGCATACTGAAACTGAATATAGCTACAGCTTCCTGAAGTGCTGAAGCCCACCCATCGCCCACCTTGCTGTTGGTGAAATGTCTGAAAGTCTTGCAGAGAGGGATGGTAATGCAGGTTGACATAGGGCCAATAGTCTAGCCCAGCGCGTTTAAGATAGCGATCGCTAATCTCAAACCCTAATGGCCCGACGAGATGCAATTCGGTGCCAGTAGCCGCGCAGGTACGAGCGATGTTGCCCGTATTGGGCGGGATTTGAGGATAAACAAGAACAACTCGGAGCATAGCGGGCAAGATATTTTTGCGTTCAGTAGAAGCTAGATCAGAAAATTAGCGAAACCGCACGAATCATATCTTTTCTTAATCAGCGAGAAAACTGATCTGAATGATTAGATATTTTCATATATGAACGGCATCAGCCTCCAGATAGATTAAAACTGCAATTTTGTGAGAACTCCTTGATTTTACGCAGGATAAAGCCATAGCAGACGCTTCTGCTAATCCGGCCTTTACGTAGGACAATCAATCAGATGGCTGAGTGAGTCCCATTTGATTGACGCGACAGATTTGCAGGAGGACACGGCAGTGCCATGTCCGTGCAGAAAGGGAGCGGCTAAAAATTGATGATCCCGTCAAGACAATCAAGGGTCAGTTGCCAACCTAGAGACAACTGACCCCTGATAAAATGCTCACTCGTGAGGTTTAGCGAAACATGCTGCTGACTGACGTATCTTCATGAATCCGCCAAATGGTTTCGCCTAATAGATTGGCCACCGAGAGAACGGTGAGTTGGGGAAAGCGGTCTGCTTCGGCAACCGGGATCGTGTTTGTCACGATGACTTCTTCAAGGCAACCGCTTGAGAGCCGCTCGATCGCAGGCGGAGAAAACACCGCATGAGTTGCACAGGCGTAGACTTGCCGCGCTCCTTGCTGGCGCAAAATTTTAGCAGCCTCCGTAATCGTGCCCGCCGTGTCGATCATGTCATCGACTAACACGGCAGTTTTGCCGCGCACGTCTCCAATCACATTCATCACTTCTGCAACGTTGTGTGCCTGACGACGCTTATCAATAATTGCCAGAGGCGCGTCATTTAGTTTTTTGGCAAAGGCTCTGGCACGGGCAACCCCACCCACATCGGGCGACACCACCACAATGTCAGGAAGCTGTTTATTGGCTAGATAGTTGATCAAGATGGGTGAACCGTAGACATGATCGAGCGGAATATCAAAATAACCCTGAATTTGAGCAGCGTGCAGATCCATCGCCAGAATGCGACTTGCACCCGCCTGGGTGATCAGGTTAGCCGCCAATTTTGCCGTAATCGATTCACGACCTGCGGTTTTACGATCGGCTCTCGCATAGCCATAATAAGGAATCACTGCCGTAATCTGCCGCGCCGAAGCCCGCCGACAGGCATCGACCATGATCATTAATTCCATCAGATGGTCGTTGACTGGGCGACAAGTCGGCTGAATCAAGTAGACATCGCAGCCTCGAATCGATTCTTGAAGCTGAATATAAAGCTCCCCATCCGCAAACCGTTTTCGCACCATGGGTCCCAAATCCATTCCCAGGTAGCGGGCAACTTCTTGCGAAAGGGCAACATTCGCCGAGCCAGAAAGTAGTCGGAGACGATTATTGTCAGGAACTGCTGGAAAAGCAGCAGGAGCAGTTAACGTTGCAGAACGGATCACACTAAGCCCTCGAACGCGCGTTCATCGCAATCTTATCATTGAGGCTTAGAAACGTCCTCCTGAATCTTGACAATCTACAGTTTTTATTAATGGCAATAAAACTTGAAATAACTTTTGACAAAGACTGAGTCTTTTGTGGAGCCATCGTTCTAGTCGCAGCAATCATCATCTGACAGATGAATAGAGTCATTAGCAGAGCGGCTAATCAGTTTCACAATTAATGAGCCAAACTGAATTTAATATCTTCTACGATCGTTAAACCCAGTCATCAACTGCGACCAAGATTTGTGATGCTTCAAAGAAAAATCTTGGCGAGGACTTTAAGAGAAAACAAATTGATTTTAGTCAACGAATACGCTTCTAAGAATCAGGTATTTAGAAGCCAACAATTAGCCAGTTTGCCGATCGTTAAAGATCACCTATCGATCGTTAGCGCCCAAAAAATCGGCTACTCTGCTAACTTCGTTTGAGTTATCTTGAGATCCCCAAGAAAAAGGAAATATCTCGTATGAGCCTGAAAGACACGATCACTGGAGGCATTCAAGCGGCAATGAAGTCTAAAGATAAAGTGCGGCTAGAAACGTTGCGAAGTATTAAGAAAGGGCTGCTAGAGAAAGAGGTGAGCGTTCGTCCGTTGGGGCAAACTGATCTAACAGAAGCACAGGAAACCGAAGTATTGGTGCAAGTTGCAAAGCAGCGTCGAGACTCGATCGAGCAATACCAAAACGCTGGACGCAGTGATCTGGCCCAGCAAGAAGCGCAAGAGTTGGCGATCGTAGAAGAATTTTTGCCGCAGCAGCTCTCTGACGCTGAAGTTTCTCAGGCGATTGACGACATTATTGCTCAAGTTGGGGCAACCTCTGCAAAAGATATGGGCAAAGTCATGGGTGCCGCCATGCAGCAGTTGAAGGGCAAAACCGACGGCAGAAAAGTTCAAGAATTCGTTAAATCTAAGTTGAGTCGCTAGAGCCTCTACATTATTAGTCGCAATCCGTAGCCTGTGCCCTACAAGCTGTAGCTACTCCCGACCCTGCACTGCCAGAATATGAAGGGGAGTGCAGCGTGTTTTGATTTGGACGGTAAACTTTAGACTGGAATCATCGGGTCAAGTCATTGAGTCAACCGGGTCTGAAACTCAAGATGCCCTCTACCTGTCTAACATTATTGAAACGTGAGTGATTGAATCTACTATGCAAACCGCTATTCCTACCGGAGCTATTTTGCAGAACCGTTATCGCGTCTTGAGCATCTTAGGACAAGGAGGATTCGGTCGGACTTATTTAGCAGAAGATCAGGGACGATTTAACGAACTGTGCGCCCTCAAAGAATTGCTTCCGCCGCAAGACAACGCCTATGCGCTAGACAAATCTAAAGAACTGTTTCAGCGAGAAGCTCAGATTCTCTATCAGATTCAGCATCCGCAAATTCCGCAGTTTAGGGCAACGTTTGAGCAAGACCAGCGATTTTTTCTTGTGCAAGATTATGTCGAGGGCAAAACCTATCGCACCCTCCTCGACGAACGCAAAACTCAGGGCTATGTCTTCTCAGAAGCCGAGGTGATTCAGATTTTGCAGCAGGTGTTGCCAGTGCTGTCCTACATTCACGGTAAGGGCATTATTCATCGTGACATTGCGCCCGATAATATTATGCTGCGGCAGAGCGATCGCCTCCCCGTCTTAATCGATTTTGGCGTAGTCAAAGAACTGGCAACTCGGATTCAGTCTCCCGATACGGTTAGACAATCAACGACCGTCGGCAAGTTGGGCTATGCGCCGACTGAGCAAATGCAGACGGGGCGCGCCTATCCCAACAGTGATCTCTATGCGTTGGCGGTGACTGCCGTAGTGTTGCTCACCGGGCGAGAGCCACAAGAATTGTTTGATGAAACCACGATGACTTGGCGCTGGCAGCGATTAGTCACCGTCACTCCAGGGTTTGGGATGGTGATCAATCGGATGTTGAGCTACCGCACGACCGATCGCTATCAATCTTCTCAAGACGTTCTTCAGGCGCTTCAGTTTCCGCCCAATGTCACGCCAGTGCCGCAAACGCCCCCACCCATTGCCACTCAGCCCCAGCAGCCACCGCCTTCAAGCATGGATACTATGGCGGTGGGGCGACGTGCAGATATCGATCCGACCACCACGCCGACTAATCTCACTCGCTCGGATCCGACGATTCCGACTCGTAGCTCTCTGTGGGATGACCCTTGGGCAGTGGGCGCGATCGGCACCGGGTTAGTGTTGCTAACGGGTCTGGGTTCTTGGACTTTGGTGCGTGCTCTGATGAATCCGTCTACGCCCACGCCCACGCCGAGTCAGACGATCGTCGTGTCTCCTAGCCCAACTACTACGCCGAGCGTTCGTCCGTCGCCGTCTCCTAGCCCCAGCAGTGAGCCTGTCACTTATAAACAGCGTCTTAATCTAGCACCGGGCGAAAATGCATCTAGGAATGGCACGTTGAAAGCCAATGAAACTCTAAACTTTGTGGTGCCAGGGCAACAGGGACAGACGCTGAGTGCGGCGCTATCTAGTGAGGGAGTATTGCTGAGTGTGTTGGCACCCAATCAAAGAGACCCAGTGGACGATCGGGCGAGTCGCGTCTCTCGCTGGGATGGCGAACTGCCATTCACGGGCGATTACACGATTCAACTCAGAACCGTACAAGGAATTTCCAAAACAGACTATAAGCTTGATGTCAATCTACAAGCAGCGCCCGCTCCCGTTCCGCCAACGCCAACCCCAACTCCTTCGCCTAGTGTCACTCCTACCGTTCAAACTGAGCGAGTTAGCTTTCCAGCAGGGCAAACGGGGACGCAGGTCAACGGTCAAACGACTCCATCGGTGATTCGGCGCTATTTGGTGAGTGCCCAACAAGGTCAGACCTTGAGTGTGCAACTCAATTCAGGTGCGGCAACTCTGGCAATTCGCTATCCGAACGGGAGATTAGTAGAAGATTCTTCTGGGGTCGTCAACTGGCAGGGTCAACTGTCTAGAAGCGGTGATTATCAGATTGATGTGATTGCCAGTCAAGACACCGACTTTCAGTTTGATGTCAATATTCGGTAAAGTAGGAGAAGTTTTGAGTAGCTTTGTTTGAACGCATTATTGATTACCGGAACTGACACCGACGTTGGAAAGACCGTTCTAACGAGTGCGCTCGTGGCCTATTGGCAGGCTTATTGCAAACCCCGATCGCTCGGCGTGATGAAACCGCTTCAGACTGGAACGGGCGATCGTGAACTCTACAGTCGTCTTTTCTCGTTGGATCAAACCTTAGAGGAGTTAAACCCACTCTATTTTGAAGCGCCGATCGCGCCTCCCTTAGCGGCTGAAAAAGAAGGGAAGCGCGTCAAACTAGAAAAGGTTTGGCAGAGTTTTGAGGCACTGCGCCAAAAACGAGACTGGGTTTTAGTGGAATCGTTGGGCGGGTTGGGTTCACCAATCACCAGAGAAACCACTGTGGCAGATTTAGCCTGGGATTGGCGGATCGCAACGGTGTTAGTAGTGCCTGTGAAGTTGGGCGCGATCGGGCAAGCAGTTGCCAATGTTGCTTTAGCCCGATCGTGCCGCGTTCATCTCAAGGGCATTGTTCTCAATTGTGTCAAGCCTTGCTCTGAGCAGGAGATTGAAGACTGGGCACCTGCGGACTTGATCGAGTCGCTGACCCATGTTCCTGTTTTAGGACTGATTCCTTTTTTATCTGATCCAACCGATCTGACAAAACTCGCTCAAGTTGCCGCTGACTTAGATTTAGAGAAATTGATGCCAGTGAGTCATTAAGGAACGTGGATTTTTTAAGGGGCAACTTCTCGTACTCAACTAGAGTGTACATAATTTCGTTGATGGCTTCGTTCTCAGCGGCTTCTGCCCCCTAAATCCCCCGTTGATGGGGACTTTGAGCCAAGATTCCCGGTTTCAAAGTCCCCCAGAATGGGGGATTTAGGGGGCGAAGATCTCAGCCAGGACGAATCAAGAGGGTTGATGACAAGGTTGACAGGTTATTTAATCCACGATCCTAAAGGCTAAATTTTACAAGTTAAATCGCCAGCGCGTTGAGTAAATCGGAGATTTTCTCGATAGTCGATCGGGCAGTCAATCACCGCCGGGACATCCTGAGCCAGCGCTTCTTTTAAGGTCGGAATTAAGTCAGCACAGGACTCGATTCGATATCCTTTCAAACCCATACTTTCGGCAAATTTTACAAAATCAGGATTGCCAAATTTAATGAATGAAGAATGTCCAAAATGGTTTTCTTGTTTCCATTCGATCAGCCCATAGCCGCCGTCGTTAAAGATAATCGTGACGAATGCCGTTCCGATTCTGAGCGCAGTTTCTAATTCTTGACAGTTCATCATAAAACCACCGTCGCCCGTGACCGCAACTACTTTATGTTGGGGATGCACCAGCTTGGCAGCGATCGCACCCGGAATTGCAATGCCCATTGCCGCAAACCCATTAGAAATAATGCAAGTGTTGGGACGATGACAGTGATAGTGACGCGCCATCCACATCTTGTGCGCTCCCACGTCTGAAATCACGATATCGTCAGGCCCCATGACTTGCCGCAGATCATAAATCAGCTTTTGCGGCTTGATTGGGAAGCCATCATCACCAGCATATTGAGCATAGTCAGCCCGAATTTCAGCCCGAAGCTCTAACGCATACGGTTCGGGTTTGCCTGCACGATCGACACGATTTAAAATCTCTTGCAGCGCATCTGAGATATTTCCCACCACTTCGGCGATCGGAATATAGCTGCTGTCAATCTGAGCCGGGGTGACACTGATATGCACGATCGGAATATCGGCGTTAGGGTTCCACTTTTTGGGCGAATATTCAATCAAGTCATAGCCGATCGCGATCACCAAATCAGCCTGATCAAAGCCACAGCTAATATAGTCACGTTGCTGTAAACCAACTGCCCATAGCGCTAAAGGATGAGTGTAAGGAATCACGCCTTTGCCCATAAAAGTGTTAGCAACCGGAATATTGAGTTGAGTCGCAAACTTAGTCACCATCTCACTGGCACGATCGCGAATCGCCCCATTCCCCACCAGAATTAACGGATTTTTTGCTTCGGCAATCGCGATCGCGGCTTTCTCAATACTGTGAAACGAAGCGTAGGTTTTTTCGATCGCGCCCGTCGTTAATGGTTTGCCTTCAACGAGCATCGCGGCAATATTTTCAGGCAAATCAATGTGAACAGCACCGGGGTTTTCGGTCTGAGCAATTTTGAATGCCCTCCGCACAATCTCTGAGGTGTTGCTAGGGCGAACGATCTGAGCATTCCATTTAGTGACGGGGGCAAACATCGCCACCAGATCGAGATATTGATGAGACTCGATGTGCATGCGATCGGTGCCAACTTGCCCGGTGATCGCGACGAGTGGGGCCCGATCGAGGTTTGCGTCTGCCACCCCAGTCATCAAATTAGTCGCCCCTGGGCCGAGCGTCGAGAGACACACTCCCGCACATCCGGTCAAGCGCCCATAGACATCTGCCATGAAGGCTGCGCCCTGCTCATGACGAGTGGTGATGAATTGAATAGAGGAATTCTCAAGGGATTCCAAAACGTGAAGATTTTCTTCACCGGGTAGCCCAAAAATGTATTTTACGCCCTCATTTTCTAGGCATCGAATCAATAGTTCAGCCGTGTTCATTTTGCTCCTAGTCTACCTTTCGGGAAAAGCGATTAAGGTGGGTCATGAGATTTGATGAATTGGGACAACTCACGAATCAACAGATTGCGACTTTAGTCGGCGTTGCCCCTTTAGACTACGATAGTGGACGGATGAAAGGGAAACGTTGGGTGTTGGGCGATCGTGCGCCTGTGTTCCTCTACCCGCTTGACTTTTAAGATAATCGCTAAATCCTTTCTTAACATTTTGCAGATGCTCCCTTCTAATTTCTTTCTGGAGTTGAGACGTTTTTTAGTGAAGCAACTTCATGAAGTTCTTAAGTTTGATTTAGAGCGAGAGCATTCTCTCTTAGATGAGTCAGGCTTGAACAATTGAGCTAAATTGTTAGAATTCCTGGCTCGATCGTCGAGCAATAGTCTCGCGAAACTGCATACTCAAGCCGTTTTTCAAAGATATTTTTGCGGCACTGTTCACTCTATTCGGGGCGACTCCTATGACCGATCCAACCGCGACTAGCACCCTCTCATCACCAGGGGTCACGGCTCCTCCAACTTATTCAGGCCCTAAAGAGGTTTTGATCAACAAACCTGTGACGCTGAAAGGCACTTATGACGCAACGCGCATCGCTCAGGTTACGCTGTCTGCCGAAGATAAATTTCCGCTCAATGTCACAACCAGTAACGGAACCTGGCAGGTGACAATGCCCAATGGATTTTCTACGGCAGGATCGCGATGGCTGCGTTTGAAAGGTGTTGATAGCGCGGGTAAAATGATTGAAAATCGGGTTTTTTATATTACGGTGAGCAGTGACCCGCTGACGATCGGGCAATCTTTAACGCTCAAAGTTTTACAAGATACGTTCTTTAAAGCGGCTCCGGCTGATTCATCGACACTCACCGATCAGCAGAAAGTTTTGGTCAAAGCCGGACAGACATTTAGCGTTAATCGCTATGGCTCGATCGATGGTCACGTCAAGCTAGAGTTGGGCGAAACGATTGCTCCGATCGGCAATTTTGGCTATTTCTACGATAGTCACGTTCAACTCAGCAAAGGCACTCAAATCTTTCGCTTTAACCTTGAAGACGTTCCTAATGTCTCGGTGACGGCTCAGTTGGTGATCAACACCACGACGATTCTCAAAGCAAAGTTAGGAGATTCTTCAACCCTCGCCGCCAATCAGAAGATTAATGCAGTGGCGGGACAAACCTACGCCATCACAGGCTATGCGTGTGTGAACGGACATTTTCGCGTCAAGTTGGCTGAACCGATCGCAGGTTTTGGCGACACCGGATTTGTCTATTGGAAATTTGCTCAAGTTAAGCGCAACGGCAAATCGATTCCTTATGACTCAGATGCTTTGACGGTGACAGCGCTCACGCCTACGATTTTCAAAAAGCGTCCCATTGATTCTTCGCAGCTACAAGCTTCAGAGCGAACAAGTTTCACGGCTGGAACATTGTATGGCGTGTCTAGTTATGCGATTCAAGGCGGACATATCAAGGTTTCGCTCACCGAAGAGTTGCCAGGATTTGGCAATACGGGCTTTGTTTTTCCGAGTTTTGTGCAGATGAAACGCGGCGGTAAACCGTTTAATCCGATTCCGCCGACGGTTGAGATTAATGTGCCTTACTTCTCTCAGCGAGATAATCCGCGCTATTACTGGGCAACGTGTAATGTTACCTCGATCGCGATGGTCTTTTACTATTACGGCATTCGCGCTAAAAACGGCGGTCAGCTAGAAGATGAACTCTTGCAGTGGTGTCTCAACAAAGGCGGAGAAGGTGCTCAAACGAATCACAATGTCCTTTCGCAACTGGTTCAGTCCTATGGCTTTAAGCCCAGCTTTAGCGTCAACCGCACCTGGCAAGAAGTTAAAGAAGAACTGACCAATGGTCGTCCTGTCGTTTTATGCGGGCTGTTTACGCACGGGGGACACATTATCACGGCGATCGGGTTTACCTCCCAGGGCTACATTGTGAATGACCCTTGGGGCGATGCGATGTCTGGTTACTCTAACACTGAGGGTCGTAAGCGTCTATATCCTTATAGCTATGTCGATGAAGTGGCTGGCCCGGATGGCGGAGTGTGGGCACACTTTATTTCTAAGTAGCGATCGACGTTCATAGTTTGATGTTAGGGAGCCGCGTGAACATGAAGTACTGGGTTGTGAACCTGCTGTGAGGTAGAGAACTTCACCGGATCTATGCCGACTCCCTAACTTCCTACAGTTGAATCGTAGTTTTGTTGTGTAACTCCTCCACTTGAATGAGTGAACCATCACCCAGAACAATGTTGAATTTCACTAAAGAACGTTCAACTTGATAACCGGGCAACACTCGAACAATTTGATATTCAGTCGTCAAATCACTCATGCCATCCCATTTGAACAATGCCAGTTGATTGGACGCAATCTCACTCAGTTGTGAAACGAAATCTTCAATGCTGTCGCTCACATTCACGAGAATGCCAGACGAGAGGAAGATGTAACGCTCTTGCAAATCCAAAGTAACATTAACTCGATAACGTTTTTCAATTGAGCAACGTAACTCAACAGTGAACGAAATCGAGCTAGGCACGATCGTCCTAACTCCCATATTTTTGTCCTCTCGGTTAATTCAAAGAGGACAAAAACACTGATTTCTCAGATATTCCGTGTGGGTAAAGAATGTATGCAGGATCTTGATTCCAGCCTTTCAAGATCCCATAGCAAAGCTGACGGTGTACAATCATGAACGCCTCCTGAGTTAGTTGGTGTAACTAGGGATGGAAGTCCTCGGAGTCTGATTGTCCAGATCAGATTTCCGGGGCACAACTCCATCACTGCGATGTATTCTACAGGAGTTTTTTGCTTTTTGGAATGCTAGAAGGTCTAATGGTTATTTCAAGGGTTTCGATCGTGGGATAGCAGGAGTCCGATCGACCCAGCATAATGGCGTGTTCATTTTAAGAGGTAGGGAAGCAGAGTTTTCCCAGTTCTAGAAAGGAAAATTTGAAAGTCCTCGGTATAACTACCCAAATAGAGGAGTTATCCTGTGAAGATTCCGTATAGAACCTTAAAAAGTAGGAGTTATCCGGCTTCCACACGGCATAATTCTCCTATAAAGGGTGTTATGCCGATTGGCAGGAGTCCAAACGGCAGAAATACTAGTTAGACGTGCGACTCGAAGTCGTTCGGGGGAGTTGGAAGGACTTCAAAAGCCCTTCCCTGTCAGTGTTCAGGCAGATGTCCGCCTTGGAATGTTCAACCAGTAATGGGAGGG
>NZ_MPPI01000047.1 GCF_001895925.1 Phormidesmis priestleyi ULC007
AATTTCAACGGTGATAGAGACGGCTCCTATTGACAAACACGACAAGCTAAAAAGCCTGATGAGTTGGAAGTTTCAATCCTTCAAAAAAGTCCAGCTCTTAGCCGATTAGAGTATAGTCGCTGTTAATATATCTAACTTCCAACCGGAGCTAGAATTAAAGGGTCGCTGGTTGACTCTCAGAGTTCCAACTTTTTACTTTGAGGGATCTGTCAATCAAATGCTTGCAGGCTATGCTGGTCGGCAAAAAGATACCGAGTTCAACAGGGTTGACATCAGCGGTCTGCGTGTGTCCTTTCAGAATGGTGGACTGACCGTGAATGGTAACTGGCAGATGCCATCGTGAGCGTATTGGGTGTATTGCTGGCAAATGCAAGCACACACCCTGGACATCTGTAAGTGGAACCTTCTCACAACCCTTTAGCGTGGCTTTAGTGGGCGACAGATTCAAAATCAGGGCTAATACTATCTCAATTCGCTCCGCCGATAAATGGTATCAACTTATCGTCGATTCTCTCATACCCCTTTTTGTTGATAGAGGAGCTATCAGTGCTGATATTAATACCCAACTTGCTACGATTAATAATGCAAGCCTGAGAGAGTGGATTATTCCAAAGGGCGCTGAGTTCATGTCCCAAAATCTTGGGATATCTTACACACAGGCAAAGTCGTTGATTGTTTCAATATTGGCTCAATGGAAGGGGTTATCAGTAACGGTTATGTCGCAGTCGCAGTACGTGTGAAATAGTCACGGTTGCTGCTTTGATTCCCGATTAGCTTTTTGGCAGAGCTACAGAGCTAATTAGGAATCGAAGCAGGCAATCATGGCAAAATTGTGGCGGGCAGCTTCGCTGTGCCGAAGGCAACGACTCAAACCGTAGTGATTGAAAGTAAAATTGAGCCTCTAGTTTCCATAGGACAACGCCGTTTTGAGCCAGATTCAAGTCTTAAACTTACAGAGCCTTGACCGAGGACTTCCCGCCATTACACCCGCTTTTGGGGCGGCGATCGCAGAAGCAGGTGCGATTTGTCTAACCGAGGAAGCTCATAAACCGGGAGCAGCACTCGAAGTCGAAGGAGAATTTTCTACCACATTCAAATTGGATTGGCAGCCAGTCACAGAACAAACACGGCGATGTTGGAATGACGAAGAATACACGACCGAGCAAGCTGCTTATGGAGTCGCATTTCTGTTAATTCTTCAATTAACAAATTTCACGGTCATTGAACGTTCTCGCAAAGGAACTGGATTTGACTACTGGTTAGGAAGTCAAGATTCAACCGCCACGCTGCCATTTCAGCGAATGGCACGTCTAGAAGTCTCTGGAATTCGTAAAGGTAATCGCAGTCAAATCAATGCCAGAGTCAAGCAGAAAACTGAACAAACTCGCGCATCTGATGCACAGGGATTGCCAGCGTATATCATTGTGGTAGAGTTCAGCCGCCCAATTTCCATCATGAGTGCGAAACATAACCCCGAAGGAACCCTACTCCAATGAGCCAGATTCAAGTGCTCCACCAACAAGCAATGGATTTAGCCGAAGCCGCAGCAGTCGCCCGTTTAAGAGGCGCTCCAGAACAGGCTGCACAATTAACGCGCCAAGCCTTTGAACAAGAAACGCAAGCCGTCGCCTTAATCGCTAGCACTCTTGATGCCGAACCCACTCGTTCTGTACTCTACCGCAGCGCAGCATCTCTCGCGATCGAATGCGGTGAATTACGAGCCGCAGAACGGCTGATCGCAAACGCATTATCTGGCAATCCGCCCCCAGAGATTGCCGAAGAACTCAAAGATTTATTCATCCAGATCAACTTGAGCCAATATCTGAAGCGTCAAGGAATCCACATGGATATTAACGAACTGCAAGGACTGGTAAATCAATAGTGCTCGTCTCCCCGTCTAATCGGGTCGAGGAGAGCATTTAACTCTCCCCTCCCACACCACCCATCATGCGGGTTCGCAATGGGCGGTTCATGAAGACGCGCAGACAAAACACTGATAACCTAAGCGTAACCCTGCACTCTCATCCAGAGTTGGCGAATCGATAACAATCCCTGTTGTTCTAACCACTCATTGGTCATTCCCGTTTGCGTTGCGAGTGTCTTTGACAAACGCCAGTAGCCTTTGCGACTGATGCCGGTCAAAATCGCATGACGCTTACTTGTCCCCAACCTGAGCAGGTTGGCAATGCGCGTTCTCGGTCTGCGCCACTGTTTCCAGTAGCACATGCGAATTCGTCGCCTTAACCACCCATCTAGCTCTTCTATTGGGGTGTAATGCTGAGAGATGCCGAAGTAGTTCATCCACCCTTGCACGTATCGGTTCAATCGCTCGAAGCGCTCTGCCATTGAGACTCCCCAACTGCGCGACGTGAAGCCCCGCAACCGATGCTTGAAGTCTTGCAGAGCTTGCTCAGAGACGAAGATGCGAATCCCTCGGAAGGTAAAACCGAGATAGTTCAACTCTTCAATCTTGACCACTCGGCTCTTTTCTCGATTGACGTTGAGCTTCAGCGCTTGGGTTAAGTAACGGCTAATCTTTACCATCACTCGTCGCCCTGCTCGTCTGCTTTTGACCAAGATTACGAGGTCATCGACATAGCGAACAAAACGATGCCCTCACGCTTCTAGCTCCTTGTCCAAGTCATCTAGAAGAATATTGGACAACAAAGGTGAAAGGGGAGACCCTTGTGGAGTCCCCCATGCAGTCGGTTCAACAGTACTTCCAACCAACACGCCTGCTCGCAGGTAACGACCGATTAACCCCAAAAGCACCTTGTCAGAAACTTTCCGAGCGACGCGGGACATCAAGACATCGTGATTGACCGTATCAAAGAATTTCTCTAAATCTAAGTCAACCGCAATGCGATGCCCTGCTTTGACCATCGTTTTCACCTGTTGGATCGCTCCATGAGCCGAACGGCGCGGTCGACTGCCATAGCTTGACTCAGAGAAGTCTGGGTCAAAGATTGGCGTAAGCACCTGCAAGATGGCTTGTTGGATCACTCGGTCAATGACACAAGGAACCCCCAACTTACGCTCTCCTTTGCCTCTCGGCTTCGGAATCGACACCCGTCGCACTGGGCGCGATTGGTAGCTGCCATCAAGCAGGGATTGGCGAATCTCTTGCCAATGTTCGCGGGCATGGGCAGGAAAGTCTTCTAAAGTCATCCCGTCACTGCCGGGAGCACCTTTGTTCGACTTCACCCGTTTCCAGGCTGTTTGAACATTGTTGCGCTCTAAGATTCGCGCCATCAAGTTGTCTAAGGCTGGCTCTCTGTCAGCACGCCAAACCGTATCTCCCCCGTCCGGGTTCATCGATAGGTCTGAGTTGTTCATCGCTCCTCCTTAGGTCGTTCATGTTCGTCCCTTCGTTCTCAAACGAACTACTATGGACTCGGCTGACTTCTGTACGATTAACCCTTGAAATTACTTCCAAAGGGGCTGTCTCATCAACTTTAGGGTTCTGTGGCTCCCTCGCCGTTTCCCGCGAGACCTCAATCAGACTCCCTTGGTTGACAGACCGCAGCCGTACAGATCTCCCCAGATAAGACCGTGATCTCTCCCGCCGCAACCGCGTCATTTACTGCACCCCTTGAACCAAGGGTTTCGTTGTGTTGTGCCAACTCACCCAGAGGTCTCAGCCTTCTATGACGTTTCTGTTCGTCGGCTCGTCGGTTTGCCGCTGGCTTCCTCCAGACCTTCCCTCGCGAGAACGCCCTTGCCTTAAGCTAGTGGTTATCGTCACTCGGAACTTTTGGGTTCATTTGGACGCTGGTTCCACCACAGGGGACTTTCACCCCATCAGATCACGCCCATGCTGGGCGTACACAATTCAAATGCACCGGACGGAAAAATTCGCTGGTGCTGAGTTTGAGTTTATCTGCCGCCGCTGATTTGAGCCGTTAGCTCTCACTATCACGCTGGACATGGTTTTTGAGATGTGGCGTAAGTTGGTGGGTGAATCATATTGGGATATATCGGATTGCCTCGGAGCTGGCGATCGTGAACGAAGAAATCAGGAAAATTGAGGCGATCTCACATCGCTACGGTCTGGAAATTCCTGCCTAACGAAAAAATGCCCTCTCAGAATCCCCTCGGAGGGCTTTGTTTTTTGATCGGTACTGGGAGGATAATTATGGAAAACAATTATGGAAAACAATGCCCCACAGCAGATTGCACATCAATCGACTCTTATTGAGCAACTGAAAAGACGTAGACCAGTACTGATAAAAATCCTTGTTGCTGGCAGCGTGTTTTTTGTGATGATCAGCCTTTATCGCGTGGACTGGTCAGAATTTGGGGGAAGTCAGGATCAAAACGTTTTGACTGTGCAAGAGGATATTACTCAGGGAGGTGAGACAACGCATAAGACAACGATAACTACCACCGACAAGCTGACCCCTGGGAAAAGTCTTTGGGACTGGATGACTTTGTTGCTTGCACCCGCAACGTTGGCAGGATTAGGGTTTTTATTTCAATCTAATCAGGAGAAAACTAAAGCAGAGAAGGCAGAAGCTGAACAAAATCGGGAGAAGGCACAGCAGGAAGCCGATCAAAAGCGGGAGACTGAACAACAGCATCATCAGGCTCTACAAGACTACCTAGCTGAGATCTCAGCGTTGCTGGTAGACAAAAAACTGAAGACCATGTTGCCTAAAAAAAATCATCATCAAGCACAAACTGAACACGCAAGTGATACAGCATCTGATACAGAACCAGCGCAATCTGAAACATCAATAATTCCATCTATTGATCCGCAAGCGGCATTACAGGTTGTCAAAGCAAGAACACTATCACTACTACGCCTGTTTGACGAGGATATGCCACGTAAATCAAGTGTTCTTCATTTCTGGGCGATACTGCACTTTTAACGGCGCTAGACTTAGATCTATCATCTTCTGATTTGGAAAAAGCCGATTTCCACAGGGCTAATCTCAGCGGTGCTAACCTCAGCCTTGTCCACCTCAGCCGTGCCGACCTCAGCGGTGCCGACCTCAGCAATGCCGACCTCTGGTTTGCTAATCTCAGCGGTGCTAACCTCACCGGTGCCGACCTCAGCAATGCCGACCTCAGCAATGCCGACCTCAGCGGTGCCGACCTCAGGGGTGCCCACCTCGGTGGTGCTAACCTCACCGATGCCGACCTCAGCAGTGCCGACCTCAGGGGTGCTAACCTCAGCAATGCCTACCTCCACGGTGCCGACCTCAGGGGTGCCGACCTCAGGGGTGCTAACCTCAGCAATGCCTACCTCCCCCGTGCCGCCGACCTCACCGATGTCTTACTCAGCGGTGCCTACTTCAGGAGTGCCGACCAAATGTTTGCCAAACTCAGGGGTGTCCAACTCAGCGGTGCCTACCGCGCGCATCCCCGCGCCGATGCCCAAATCAGCTCCATCCACCCCCGCGACCTCAGTGGTGCCGACCTCAGTGGTGCCGACCTCACCGATGCCGACCTCAGCGAGGTAATACTTTGGTGTGTCGATCTATCATCAGTCAAAGGACTAACCCCCAAACAGCTATTCCATTCATTCCTGTGCAATGTCCTCTTGCCTGACGATGTACTGGACCCGAATCGTCACTTCTTGTCTGAGGATATAAAACCGGACTCGAATCGTGACTGTGAAAAGTTGCCAGAACTATTAGTAGAGAGGTATCCCGAAGAATATGAAACTTTGGAAAAAGCAAAGGAGTTTGTAGACCGCTTAAAAAGTATAAAAATCAAATAGACAGCTCGTTACAGTCTTGAAGTCCCCGCATGATCTAAAACGACACATCCCGCTACGATGGACAGCCGATACCCAACCCGATCCCTAATACTCACCCGATATTTACCCAGCGTTGTCCAGACTGCGAACTGCCGCTCCTGGCAGCAACGGGGCGAGTGTGTCGGTGTGGTGATTGTGGGTGGGTGGATGAATCCGGGCAATGATCGTAGGGTGGGCATTGCTCACTACCAGCCAGCTAACAACGCCCATGCACACCGACCGCTGAGAGTCGTTCAGTTGTGATGCAAAGGTTATCTGCGGCGGGTGATGGGCAACGTTAGCGACACGTTTGTGCAATTGTTGCGATCGCGTAAAGTAGAGCTAATCCAAACAGCAGCGTAAGATTAGATGGGGTCGATCGCCGTCAAACAAACCGATTGCGGCGGTGCTGAACGAATGAACAATTGGGGTGACAATCCCCCCGTGGTTGCCCTCTTCGCGCAATGGGTAGGCACGGGGGCGCTACCCCTACGATCATCCTTAATCAGGATCGATCGTTTCTGGTTGCCCCGACTCGCGTGTCGGAATTTTGGACGATCGCCAAATCCACCAGCCCGCGATCGCTAATGTGAAATTTCCGACCAGTGTCATCGCAGCTTGCACCGTCACGACCCAACTCAGCGAGGCGGGATTGTCGAAGAAATGCCAGGTGCAGGCACACATCGCGCTCACTAACGCAGGCAACATTCCCAACGAGAGCGATCGCCACGCCAGATTTCCGCTCACCTCGGCATAGCGCCAAATCAGCCAAATTGCCGCGACCCATTCAATCACACTAGAAACATGAATCACCCAAGTGGGAATCGAGAGAGCGTGCATAAAAATCATTTGTCCAATGAACGTTGAATTTGCAGCGATCGCGGATCGCAAGCTCTAGTCTAAATTGACTTGCCGCTATAGAATTGGCTGCAACCTAAAATCTGAAATGAACAAGCTTCGAGCAGTGTTGTGTGGCTACTATGGCATGGGTAACGGCGGCGATGAGGCCCTGCTGGCTTCTTTGCTGCAAATGTTGCCCCCCCAAATAGAGCCGATCGTTTTGTCAGGCAATCCTCAGCAGACCCGCGATCGCTACAAGGTGACAAGCTGCGATCGTAAGTCCCTAACATCCGTTGTTCAAGCATTGCGTCAGTCGGATATTTTTATCTGGGGTGGCGGCAGCTTAATGCAGGATGCGACGAGTCCCTATAGCGCTTTTTATTATGGGGGCTTGATGAAACTTGCCCAAGTGATGGGGTTGAAGACGATCGCCTGGGCGCAAGGCATCGGGCCCTTGAATCGATCAGTGACTTGCTGGCTGACTCAACAAGCGCTTAAGAATTGTGTTGGGGTGAGTGTGCGCGATCGTGGCTCGGCGGCTTTATTGCATCAGTGGAGAATTCCGTCGGTGCTGGCTCCCGATCCCGTTTGGGCAATGGAGTCGGAAGCCGTACCGGGATTGTGGGATTTGCCTGCGCCCAGAGTTGCCGTGAATCTCCGATCGCATCCGCTTTTAACGCCCGATCGGTTGACTGTTCTGACTCGTGCCCTAATCGATTTCCAAAAAGCGACTCAGACCTGTTTATTGCTGTTGCCATTTCAGGCGAGTCAAGATTTGGCGATCGCTCAAACTATTCAGCCACAACTTCCAGGGTTTAGCAAAATTCTAATGTTAGAAAACCCGCAGGAACTAAAAGGGGTGTTTCGAGGCGTAGAGATGGCGATCGCGATGCGATTTCATGGGCTGATTATGGCGGCGGCTGAAGGGTGTCGGTGTTTTGCGTTGAGCTATGACCCCAAAGTCACCCACCTGATGGATGAGCTAGAGATACCCGGATGGGAACTGACCGATCTGCCGCCAGACTCGCACCAAATCAGTCAAACCTGGCTAGAGCTTTATGCCAATGGCGAAGCGCTTTCAACCGATCAAATTCATTCGCTGGTCGATCGGGCGTTGATGCATCAAGACGTGTTGCGAACAGCCTTGAGAAAGCTTTGAAAATACGCAAATTCGACGACTTCATTACAGCCCACCGCGCCCCTAAATCCCCCAAATTGGGGAACTTCAAGCCAAACTTTCCGGTTCAAAGTCCCCCAGAATGGGGGATTTAGGGGGCATAAGCCGCCCACAACGAAGTGAAAAAACTCGTCAATCTGACGTTAAAAATAGAATTTTTTTAGCTTCCAAGTTTAGGGAATCAATTTTATGTGGTAAAAAGTTGTTTTATAAGGTTGATTTGTTAGTAACATTCTCTAGAATCAATGTTTCTTCAAGCTCCGATCGCACGACAGAAATCTCAAATCGTTGGTTCAATTTTAAGCAACTGTCGGTATAACTAAGTCTAGAGAACTTAAACTTTGACTTGAGTTCTAAACGCTCCGTCAAAAAACGCCAAAACACGATCGTCAGGTTCCTTTCTTCTAGGGTAAATAAATCGCGATGAATGAAGCTGAAAATTCAAACAATAATCCCAGCTTGTTTGAGTCCATTCCCCAGTCTGCGTCTGAACCAGCCGAGCCAGACTCTCTTGCAGAAGAGTGGACAACGGTCGATTTCCCCAATGCGCTGCCCGTTGATGAAATTCCTCATGCGGAGCCTGTCACCTCTGACCCCGATAACTCACTGCAAATTCTGAGCGATCGCGTCTGCAAATTAGACCAGCAAAATCAAGAGCTTCGCCACCAAAAAGACGATCTAATTGGCGTGTTAGAAAAGCAAGACCAAGAATTTCACGCGCAGATTGCAAACTTAACGAAAGCGCTGCAACAAACTCGCAACATGCTGCGGCTAGAGCGACGAAACTGGGAGTCACAATCGCGGCAGATTAAACAGCGATCGTACGAGCAAACCGCTCACATCGCTCAACAGACTCAAGAATTGACCACCACTCAAGAACAGGTCGTGAAGCTGTTTCGAGAGTTAGAACAGGCTCAACAAACAGCCCAACGTCAGCAAATCTTGGTTGAAACGCTGACCCATCAGCTAGAAGCCAGTCAAGAACAAGTTGCTCTGCTAGAGCGCGACTGTGCCCACACTCAACAGCGATATAGTGACCAGACGCAACTCGTTCATCAAACCGAAAACGCTTGCAAAGACCTGCGATCGCGGCTTCTGCGTCAACAGCGCTACACCATGCAGTTTAAAGCAGCTTTAGAGAAGTGTCTGGAGGTTCCTGCTAAAGCTGATAGTTTAGATGACTTGCTGCTAGAGACGGGTACAGGTGTCATCAGGCAGGATGTGATCAACTATGCCTCTGATTTGTTAGCGCCTAAAGCTCAACCCGTTCAGCCCTGGTCAGCGCAACCCGAATTTTCAGAACTCGACCCTCTGCCAGACCCGCATTCATACATTCCGTCTCCTTGGGATGAAGATCCTGAGCTTGAGGAGTCTGAAGATCTGATCTTCCCAAGCCAAGATTTTGACAGCACTTCTACAGAAGCGATCGTCGATGAGCCATTTGAGACTTCTGTAATCGTCCCTTCCAAAGTCGATCCGCCAATGGTGAGCTACACGATTCAACGATCGCAGGAGTCATCAGACGCGTCTCTACCCGAAATTCAGCTATTTACACCCGACGAGATGTCTGCGATCGCAGAAGAGACTTCAGCAGAGAACGAATGGGCGATCGTAGACCCAACCTCGCTTGAGATCGAATCAGATTTAGAACAAAAATTTGACACCGCTCTGCAAGCCCTTGGCGATCCGGTTGAGTCGTTCGCCTGTGAGCTTGAAGACTCGCTGCGAGATGATCAAGAGATTCTGAACGAGATTCATGCGATCGAGGAGTTTGCCGATCCAGCGCCAGAGCTTGACTTATTTGAGCCTGAAGCGATCGATCCGACACCCAACTCAGTGCAACCTTCATCGCCCTTTATCACCTTGCGATCAAGAACAGCCAATGATCTTGATTTGCAGAATGTGCCAGAGGATGAGGTGCCTCTTTTAACAAACGGGCCTTCTCCGATCGTCTATCCGCTGCGATCGTCTAGAAAGCTGAAGTCTTTGGCTGCCGTTGACTTACCCTCTTTCCCACGTCCAGGCAAATAGTCGAAACGGCCCTGGCGCAGGCACATTCACCCGTCGCTGCCCTCGATTCCCATACCGATGTTTTGCCTTCATAGGAGTAGTCAGAACGCCTCTAGGTTTAGCCTAAATTCGTTCTCGCTACTCCTTGACATTAGCCCTAATGTGATCTTAATGAACGAGCCGCCCGACGATCGCCAGTTCGCCCCCGCGACTCAACGCAATCGAGAGCCGATTCTTGACGTGCTTTTGCAAGTGTTGCCGCCGACAGGCACCGTGTTAGAAATTTCCAGCGGCACCGGAGAGCATGCGGTTTTTTTTGCGCCTCGACTCGCGCCTCGTCGGTGGTTGCCGTCTGACCCTAACCCGATCGCACGAGACAGCATCGCAGCCTGGCGAAACCACTGCCCCGCCGAAAATTTAGACGCCGCGATCGCCCTAGATGCTCGTGATCCCATTTGGACGATCGTGCCCGATCAGCAAAACTCGATTACGGCGATCGTCAATATCAACATGATTCATATTGCCCCCTGGACAGCTTGTTTGGGGTTGATGAGCGGAGCCAGAAGACTGCTTCCGGTGGGTGGAGTTTTGTATCTGTATGGCCCGTTTAAGCAGAATGGCAGACACACGGCACCCAGCAATGCGGCGTTTGATCAGAGTTTGCAGGCACAGAACCCAGAATGGGGAATTCGAGATCTTGATGCGGTGATCGCGATCGCTCAGGCGCAAAATTTGGCGCTCTTAAAAACCTATGAAATGCCAGCCAATAATCTTTCGGTGGTTTTGCGACGATGAAGATTGCAATTTGATGCGATGTTGCAAAACATATTTAAATATTGCGAAAGATTACCGATTGAAAACTTCCTCACAACTTCCTCATATTTCAATTCTATCGTCAAGGATAACGAAACGGTTACACAAGCTGGATCGCTAATAACAACCGTTCGTTAATAAGTTGGAAATTTAAAAACGATGACTACATGCCCTTGTTGTTCTAATTCAATGCTGCGACACGTTCGACACGGATCGCTGTATTGGTTTTGCCGTACTTGCTGGTCAGAAATGCCAGATATTAATCATTCTGTGGGTCGATCTATTCACTCTGCGGCTTTACTAAATTTGAAAGCTCCAACCTATAGCTAAACAGTGATTAGGCGATCGCTTCTTTCTCATCTGCTTCTCTTCTGAATCTACAAATGTTTGGAGGCTTGCGATGAAAAGTTTTGACTATGTGATTTTAGGTGCAGGACTCGGCGGACTCTCTGCCGCCGCCTGTTTATCTCGTCAGGGATATCGAGTTGCTGTGCTCGAAAAACACTATTTGCCGGGCGGCTGTTGTCATACATTTGACTATGGTGACTATCGCTTTTGTGCTGATGTGCACTACATTTCGCAGTGCAACGCCAATGGAACGATCGGGCGATTCCTAAAGTATATCGATCGCGAAGTGTCCTTTAATTCCCTCGATCCTGACTGCATCGATCGAGTGATTACGCCAGAAGCAGACTTCAAAATTCCGTTAGGGTGGGAAACATTTCGCGATCGGTTGATCTCGACGTTTCCAGAAGACGCGCAGCCGATTCGTCGCTATTGTGATGAGATCAAGCACTTGCATCAAGAAATGCACGACCTGGTGCGAGATGTGCGTTGGTATGATCAAAAATGGTCAGATTGGTTCAAGCTGCCAAAATATTGGAACCTGTTTGTCAAACGCGGTTGGACGCTGCAAGATCTTTACGATCGAGTTGGACTGTCGCCCAAAGTTCAGGCTGTGTTGGCGGGTCAAAGTGGTGACTATGCCCTGCCGCCTAACGAGATTGCATTGATGACTCATACCTCACTGGTGTGGGACTATTCTGAGGGGGCTTACTATCCCAAACATCACTTTAAGCACTTTGTTGATACGATCGTCGATGCCATTACTGACAATGGCGGCATTGTTCAGTTATCAACGCCTGTTGAGCATATCGAGGTCAGCGATGGTAAGATTCAAAGTGTCACGTCGGACAATCAAATTTATCTTGCAAGCAAGGCTTATATTAGTGATTTAGATCCCAAATTGACTGTTCAGTTGATGCACGGTTCTCAATCGTTAAGCGAATTGGAACAGCATCGTCTAACCCATTACGAATATTCAGCGAGTGCATTCAATATTTATTTGGGTTTAGATCAGCGTTTCGATCCCAAAAGCTATGGAATCGGAAACTGGAATATCTGGTACTATCCAACCGGAGATCTCAATCAAGAATATCAGCAACAGCTACGCGATAACTTAGACCACCCGTGGGTTTTTATATCTTGCCCAACCACCAAATCTGATCAGCCAGGAATGGCTCCAGAAGGGCACCACGTCTTAGAAATTGCCACCGTGTGTTCTTATAAATCCTTTAAGCAATTGCATGAGTCTGATCCTAAAGCTTACAAAGCTAAAAAGCGGCAGATCTATCAGAACGTTATGACTAGTGTGCGAGATTTGATTCCTGATGTCGATCGCTACACTCGCATGAAGGTTTATGGCACACCCACCACCAGCGAATATTATCTGGGACAACCTCAAGGAAACATTTATGGTGCCAAGCTGGTGCCCTCTCAAGTCGGACTCAATCGCTTGGGCTATATGACTGAGTTGCCCAACCTGTTTTTTGTGGGGGCAAGTGCAGGATATCCCAGCGTTCCGGGCGTGATCGGCAACGGCATGGATGTGGCTGAACTGGTGACAGGTCAGTCAGTTTGGGATCGAGCTAAATCTCCTGAGTTAGTGAAGGTTTAACTTATCCGTAAACACTGCAAAAGGTTGCTTGACGCTAGTCCGCATTTAGTTTGCGCTGATGAAGCTCAGGCAACCTCCACCAAGGCACGTTTGGCTGCTCGTGGTGCTCTTCGTGATAGCCAAAGTGATAACAGGTGACAAATGACCAAAACACAGACCAATTGCTGCTCTGGGCACGATTTTCATTGACATAGCCACCTTCAGGTTCGCGGTGAGGTAGGTAAGTGCCAAAGAAAAACAGTTGCAGAGAACTAGCGATCGCAGGTGCAACCCAAAACCAGTTTAAATTCACTTCTGGCACCTTTAGAACAAGGCTAATGATGTTGTAAATTGCCATCAACCCAAACAAACGCACCCAACTCCAGTAGCGAAACATGAAGTAGCCATACCAAGCGAAAAAGTTTTTAAACTTGCCATTGTGAAAGTCTGGATCAACTTCACTTGCAGGCTGTTGATGATGTAACCAATGAGTTCTCATCATCTTTTTATAATCAAACAGCGCATACACAAGCAACGCAAACGATCCAATCCTTTGATTGAGTTTTGGATTGCTAGGAGCAATTGCTCCGTGCATGGCATCGTGTGCAGTGATAAAAAGTCCAGTGTATAAGAATGTTTGCCAAATGGTTGCCGCGATTCGCCACCCGATCGCAAGCTGAGAGATATCGATCAACAACAAGACAATTAAGCTGATAGCCCAAGTTCCGATAATGCCAAAAGCAACCAAAACTCCTCGATTGCGGGATAAGATTCCTTCACCTCGTTTGACAGTGGTGTTAGAGATGTGCGCTGATGGCGCAAAAGTTTGGCTAAATTGAGTCACGCAGTTACTCCACAAAACGGCAAACGGATATGAGCAAGATTCAGTAACTCTGATCTTGAAACCTTTACAAATTTTAACAAACGCTTCGTTACTATACACCTCTCTAGAGGCTTATAGCTATCGCTTGAAAATCATCGATAGTTTTCGTGTAATCATTCAGTTACGATTTCTTTAAACTCA
This sequence comes from Phormidesmis priestleyi ULC007, assembly GCF_001895925.1. Classification (GTDB taxonomy): domain Bacteria; phylum Cyanobacteriota; class Cyanobacteriia; order Leptolyngbyales; family Leptolyngbyaceae; genus Phormidesmis_A; species Phormidesmis_A priestleyi_A. The sequence goes on from NZ_MPPI01000047.1 coordinate 13,544, forward strand.
CTTGTTCTTTTACAGCTTTCATACTAGGGAGTTCATTGTTCCTCGCTATCCATCTCTAGAACTAATCTATTTGCGATTCTAAAGACTGATGTTTTAGTGAGTTTGACAAATAGACTCCTTCAAAATGAACATTTAGGTGAGACTTAGATCTTGCACCTCTCGCAACAACCGCCCAGAACTGAAGTTCCTGGCTGATCGCTCAAACCCATTGAAATGGGTTGAAACCTCTTCTCAGTCCTCTTCAGAGGACTTTGGCGATCAGCCCGAATTTTAATTCAGGGTGGGTGATTGGGAAATCGTTGAGACTGGTGCAAGATCTGAGGAGAGCTACTTTTCAACACCTTTGCCAAGTCGGCGAAGTATGCCGCGAATATCCAACAAAAGTCAGACGACTTTCAAACTCGATCGCGCACACTAAAAGACAGTCCCTCTCAAACGGCAAAACTGATGGCTCCCACCGTTTTGATCACAGGTGCCTCTCAAGGCATCGGCAGAGCAACCGCGCTTTTGTTTGCTCGTAATGGTTACAATCTTGTCCTAGCCGCGCGTCAACCCGATCGTCTAGAAGCTTTTGTCCAAGAACTTAAAAGCCTCAGCTATTCAGCGATCGCCATTCCTACAGACGTTAGAGATCCGCAACAGGTCAAAAATTTAGTGCAGCAAGGATTGGCAGAATATGGCTCGATCGAGGTGCTGATCAACAACGCCGGAATTTATGCGTCTGGCCCGGTCGATAGCTTCTCATTAGAAGATTGGCATCAAACGATCGACACCAATCTCTGGGGTTATATTCACACCATTCATGAATTGTTGCCACATTTTATCGAGCGAAAGAGTGGCACGATCGTTAACCTCAGTTCGATTGGCGGCAAAGTTCCTGTGCCTTATTTGGTGGCTTACAATACTAGCAAATATGCCGTTACTGGCTTGACCCAATCGCTGCAATCAGAGCTTGCGCCCAAAGGAATTAGCGTGTGTGGCATCTATCCCAATCTGATTAGAAGTGATTTGATGGAGCGGGCAATTTTTAGAGGCAAAACTGAGGACGATGTAGCGGCGCGTCGTCAACAGCTTGAGCAAGTTCTCAGCGTGCCAGTAGTTGAAAAGCCCGATGATGTTGCCAAAGCAATTTGGGATGCTGTAAAACACAAACGCGCTGAGACGATCGTCGGCTCTGCCAATTTATCGATCGCTTCTAATCGGCTGTTTCCCGATCTGATGCAGTGGGTATTTAGACGCACCTTCAAGAACAAAGATCAGGATTATGGCACCTCGATCGAGGGATGATGTGTGGAGTTTTTGAGTAGCGATCGGTTTTAGAACGCTGTATCTTAAAGTGTCCATATCATAGCAAGTCAGCGAACTCGTCAACGGTCAAGCCTATTTGCCGAACGCTCGCACGCAAAGTCCCTCGGTCTAGCTCTTTGTGATCTGGTATCGAGACAGTTGCTCTAGGTTCTTCACGAACTAAAATGATGTGGCTTCCACGCTGTTGATCGACGACAAAGCCTATTTGCTCAAGTGTTCTAACACATTCTGCGCCTGAGATAACAGGCAGCTTTCTCATACCAGCACAACCTCGACCTGATCGTCTGGAATAGACTCACCCCGATCGTGCAGAACCTCAATATAGAGAGTAATTGCTTCTTCAATATTCGCTAGAGCTTCGTCGCGAGTTTTTCCCTGACTGATACAACCTGGCAAACTTGGTACTTCAACAACAAAATAGCCGTCTTCGCCAGGGTATAGCAGCACTTTACGTTTGGAATTAGCCTGCTTTACCACAGTCATTGCTTAATATCTATTGGGTCATCTTGTTCAAATAATAACACTCTGTTCAACAAGTGTTTGGAGCGATCGCCTGTTGCTAGGAAAAGAACTCGTGTCTTGTTAGATGGTTGCTCAAGCTTTTGCAGGCTTCAAAACCAGCTACCAAAAAAGAACGACGCAGTAAACAACTGTACAATCTCTAGCGCAGAAAGATAGCCATCCGAGAGAGCCGCGATCGCATTAGCAACAGTTTTAAGACGGTCAGTGGGTGCCGAGTGAATCGGCTATGTTTGAGAATGAAACCCCTTTCCACGTTAGAGTTCCCCAATGTCTTATGCACTGAAGGCGATTTATCGTAACGGAGCATTTATCCTACAAACAGCTTGCGACTTGCCCGAAGGATCGGAGGTTGAATTATTGATTCAAGCACCTCAAATTATCTCTCCGCCCATTTCCGATGCGGAGACGAAGAAGCAGTTTCTAGAGTTGTTGGTCGATCGGATGCAACAAAACCCAATCCCACAAAATGCGCCTCGCTTTACACGAGATGGATTGCATGAACGCTGTTGATACGAATGAGATTCAAATCGCCAAACTCATGCCAGAGATAGCGCCGATCGACGGCATCCGTGTATGTTTGTTGCACGATCGCAGCAGGCAAAAATGCAGTCAGCAAATCGAGATGACTCGCTTCGGGTTCATGCAATCTGCGTAGAGAAATTATCGTTACTTCAGTTTAATTTTGAGGCGTAGTTTCAGAACGCCAATCTGGAGCAGCCCAACGACCAAGCTCACCGGGCGCAGATAACCGCACCATCATTAAATTCACACCGGTCTCATCAATGAAAACCAAGTCTTCTGGACAGATGTCTCAAATCTCTTCCCGATACTCCCGTCGCAACAACTGAACTCGGTCTGTTTCAGCTTGACTGGCCTGCAACGGTTTTTTTCGAGTCAAATTCAACTGTTGTAAGGTACGGCAAAGCGTACTTGGACTGACCCGAATCTTAACTTGTTGTTCGAGTTGAACACACAATTCTTCTAGCGTTGCCTCATTATCTTGTTCCACCAACTGCTGAACCCGGTCGAGATGATTCGCCAACTTGCTGTCAAATCCACCGGTATGAGGCTTTGGCTCAATCGTCTCTTCTGTTTGATGCTGTTTGAGCAACAGTCGCACAAAATTAGGACTGACCTTGAACCGTTTGGCTAATTCCCGCTGCGATCCTTCTTGTTGTTCATAGGCATCCACAACTTTCTGACGCAGGTCTAGAGAGTAAGCTTTCATCTAGCAATCATTAAGGGTATTGATAGATCAAGGTCATATTGATTTGATTTGTGATGACAGATTCGCAGTAGGGGCATGACACGTCGTGCCCTCTCGCGATCGTTCAAGCCGTCGCAATTATTGTTGAAATCGGTATGAGCTTACCGCGATCGCAGATTGTTTGCATGTAAACAATCGATGTGTTATCTTAGATTCATAAAGTACGAGTTAGAACATTCTTCACTCAAACAAGTTTTTCTACGAGGGGTTGCTCAGAGGAAATTATGATTACGATTCGTAAGGCGAACGATCGCGGACACGCCAATCATGGCTGGCTAGACTCTTATCACACCTTTTCCTTCGCTGACTACTATGACCCCAAGTTTATGGGCTTTCGCAGTTTGCGAGTGATCAACGAAGATCAGATTGCAGCAAAGCGCGGGTTTGGCACCCATTCTCACCGAGATATGGAGATCATTACCTATGTGTTAGAAGGTGCGTTAGAGCATCAGGACAGCCTGGGCAATCGATCGGTGATGCGTCCAGGAGAGGTGCAGCGCATGACGGCGGGAACTGGGGTGAGTCACAGCGAATATAATCACTTCGATCGAGAAGCCACTCATCTGCTGCAAATCTGGATTTTGCCTGAGACGCAAGGGTTAAAGCCTGGATACGAACAAAAGGCATATTCAGACGCAGAAAAGCGCGGAAAGCTTTGCCTGATTGCGTCTCAAGATGGTCGCGATGGCTCGGTTAAAGTGCATCAAGATCTCAACCTTTACGCCACGGTGTTAGGTGAAGGTGAGCAGGTGAATTTCTCAGTTAAGGACGATCGTCAGATCTGGGTTCAGGTTGCGCGTGGCTCTGTGATGCTCAACGGTCAACTTTTAGCGCCAGGTGACGCAGCCGCCGTTAGTCAAGAAACCTTACTCGATCTAACAGGTAAAGAACTCGCCGAAGTTCTGGTATTTGACCTTGTTTAGGATCGTGAATTAAATCAATACCCAAATCTGCGTCCGGGCATGGCACGGCAGTGCCCCTTGCCTCTGCAAAGAACCAATATTATTCAATCCACGATCCTTAGGATTCTGGATTAAATAATGGGGGACAGCCGTCTCGGCTGTTTAAGTCAGGCAAGATGCCTGACCCACAAAGTTTTCGGAGTTATTTAATTCACGATCCTTAAACAAAAACTATGAGTTTTGAGTGATGAGTTTTACATCAAGAACGCATACACTCAAAACTCACAAATTCAAACCTTAAAATTCTTTCAAGGAGATCACAATGGCACTGGGAATGATGGTCGAAGGCAAATGGACAACCGATTGGACAGAGCGAGACGAAAAAGGTCAGTTTAATCGAATGCCGACTCACTTTCGCGATCGCGTCACCGCCGACGGGTCAAGCGGCTTTAAAGCTGAAGCAGGACGCTATCACCTCTATATCTCGCTGGCGTGCCCTTGGGCGCACCGAACCCTAATTATGCGCCAACTTAAGGGACTAGATGAGGCGATCGGGCTGTCGATCGTCGATGCCGTTCTCAGCGACAAAGGCTGGATATTTTCGGAAGCACCGGGGGCGATTCCTGACTCGGTAAATCACGCTGAATATCTGCAAGAGATTTATCTCAAAGCCGATCCAAAATATACCGGGCGAATTACCGTTCCGGTGCTGTGGGATAAAGAAAAACAGACGATCGTCAATAATGAGTCTCGCGAAATTATTCGGATGTTTGATGTCGAGTTTGACGCGATCGCTCAGTCAGAGCTTGATCTCTATCCAGCAGATTTGCGCGAAACGATTGATCAGACGATCGATGCAATTTATATGCCGATTAATAACGGTGTCTACCGATCGGGGTTCGCTACCACTCAAGCAGCGTATGAGGAAGCCGTTACAGACCTGTTTGAAAATCTCGATCGCTGGGAATCTGTTTTGAGTTCACAGCGCTATCTCTGTGGTGATCAACTCACCGAAGCTGATATTTGTCTGTTTACAACACTATTGCGATTCGACTCGGTTTATCACGGTCACTTCAAATGCAATCTCAAACGCATTGTTGACTATCCCAATCTCTGGAATTATCTCAAAGATTTATACCAGCATCCACCCATTAAAGAAACCTGCAATCTCGATCATATCAAGCGACACTATTATATGAGTCAGACACAGATCAACCCTAATCGCATTGTGCCCAAAGGCCCAATCATTAACTTTGAAGAGAAGCACGATCGCGATGGCTTTGCCGCATAGATCTTTTATAGCAATCCTATTTCAGTTGTGAGAGTGGGACAAGTTTCCAGCCTATACGGGCAAGATGCCCATCCCACAATTTACTTAGGATTGCTATATGAGTTTTGAATAACAGACGCTTAAGCCCAAAATTTAGAACGTGTAACTTATTATTCAAAACTCTTGGAGGTCAAAATGGCAGCAGGAATGATGGTGGATGGTAAGTGGGCAACTGAACGGACTGAGCACGATCGCAGCGGCAAGTTTAAGTCAATCCCGACTACGTTTCGCGATCGCGTCACCGCCGATGGTTCGAGTGGCTTTAAGGCAGAGGCGGGGCGCTATCACCTCTATATTTGTTTGGGGTGTCCTTGGGCGCATCGGACGCTGATTATGCGAAGTCTGAAAGGATTGCAAGAAGCGATCGGGCTGTCGATCGTCGATCCCATAATGAGCGACAAAGGTTGGGCGTTTTCTGAGGAACCGGGCGCAATTCCTGACGCGGTGAACCACGCTGAATATCTGCAAGAAATCTATCTCAAAGCCGACCCAAAATTCACCGGGCGAATTACCGTTCCGGTGCTGTGGGACAAAGAGAAAGGCACGATCGTTAACAATGAGTCTCGCGAAATCATTCGGATGTTTGATGTAGAGTTTGACAGTCTTGCTAAATCCCAGACAGACTTTTACCCACAGGAATTGCGGACAAAGATTGACGAGACGATCGATGCGATTTATGTGCCGATTAACGCTGGCGTGTATGGAGCCGGATTCGCCACCACTCAAGCAGCGTATGAGGAAGCGGTTACCGAACTGTTTGAGAACCTCGATCGCTGGGAATCTGTTTTAAGTTCACAGCGCTATCTCTGTAGTAATCAACTCACCGAAGCGGAGGTTTGTCTGTTTGTAACACTACTCCGATTTGACTCCGTGTATTATGGGCATTTCAAATGCAATCTTCGTCGGATTGTAGATTACCCCAACCTCTGGAACTATCTGAAAGATGTTTATCAATATCCAGGCATTCAAGAAACCTGCAATTTAGATCACATCAAACGCGGGTATCACATGAGTATGATAGAGATTAACCCCAATCGAATTGTGCCCAAAGGCCCGATCATCAACTTTGACGAAAAGCACGATCGCAATCGATTTTAACTAATCTCGCCAGAGTACAATTCCGCCTAACAACCCCGATATATTGGGAACAATTTTGACATTGGGCGGCAACTCGATCGTGATTTTGTTGGTGTTGCCGCCCCCGATATAGAGCCGATCGTAGTTGAAGAGTTTTCTCAGAGACTCGATCGATTGTCCTAATCGTCGGCTCCACTTTTTTTGACCGACGCGGTCTAAAGCGGCTCGTCCTAATTGCTGCTCATAGGTTTCCTTATTGCGAAACTCGTGGTGTCCCATTTCTAAATTGGGCACAAGTTTGCCGTTGAGAAATAAGGCAGACCCAAAGCCCGTGCCCAGCGTGATCACCAGCTCAACGCCGTGCCCTGCAATCGCGCCCATACCTTGCATATCAGCATCGTTTACCACCCGGACAGGCTTTTTTAAGCGATCGCTTAACGCCTTTGCCAGATCAAACCCAACCCAATCGGGGTCAAGATTGACTGCCGTTTCGGTGACTCCTGCCCGCACCACACCCGGAAACCCTGCCGAAACGCGATCGAACTCGCCTTGCTGATTTGCCAGAGACACGATCGCGTTAACGACGAGATCAGGCTTTGCAGGTTGAGGCGTTTCGGTGCGAGAACGTTCGGTCTGAGGCTGCCCTGATTCATCTAGCACCAGGGTTTTAATCCCACTTCCGCCAATGTCGATCGCTAGCGTTCTCACCACCGTTTTCACCCTCTGTCGTTTGTTCTGCACCACTACTTATTTTTGCAGCTAACTCACTGAAAATTGTGAATTAAATTAACGTGAATTCGATGAAGCTTTTCGCTGCGGTTGCCAATCCGGGTTGCCCCCCAAATCCCCCAAGATTGGGAACTTTGAACCTAAATTCTGGGCTTAAAGTCTCCCAGAACTGGGGGATTTAGGGGGTTGAAGCGCTGAAGAACGAAGCGAAAGAACTCAGCGAACTGACGTTAAATTAAGATCAGAATTTGCGTATGGCCATAGCACGGCAGTGCCCATTAACCTTGCAAGTGACCGACATGATCTAATTCACGATCCTAATCAAACCAGCCAATATCTTGATCTGAGAAACTGTTTTGCATCGGATCATTGGGGAAAACCGGACGGGCAAGGGTCGCTGCCTGATGTCTGCGAAGACTGTCTTGTCTGCTCTCAGCGGCAGGCTGTGCAGGGCTAGGCTGAACCGTTAGCTGTGCAGATTTTGCTTTGGTTGCGAGTTCTACTTTCAGCGTTTGCTGTTCTTGCTTGAGGGCTTTATTTTCGTCAATCAGTGCTTGATTCGATTCGGCTAATTTCAGCGCTTCTTTTTGAGTTTTATCTAGCTCTGACTGAATTTTATTTGCCTTGTCTAGATTGGTTTGCAGATTTTGCACCAGCATTTTTTGCTCATCAAGCTGCGATCGCAGGTCTTCAACGCTTTTTTGCAGAAGCTGCTCTTTTTGATTTGACTGCTCTAAAGACTCTTTGAGCGCCATCAGATTTGCTTCTAACGCAGGGACGACAGTGGTTTCAAGCTCAGGCTCTGCTGGGGTCGAAGGGGCTGGCTCAGATGCAATGACTTCAGAAACTTCAACATCAACGGGTGCGCTCGCCCACTCATCTTTCAACTCCAGATCATCTGGCTTGATGACTGTCTTCGCGTCTTCAGGCAGCAATTCCGCATCTACGACAGGAGTCTGGGGCGGCTTGCGAGGAGTTGTCTTGCGGGAATTAGCGGCGGGTTGTCTTCTGACCATTACTCTCTCCTAGACGATTGCCCAGTAAAAAACTGCGAGGCAAACGCCTCTGCCGTGACTATAGCGTGTTGGCTGACACAAAAAATAGATTTGTTACGGTTCGTTTGCCAATGTCTGCCGAAAGTGAGAGCAGCCCATCGGCAAGTCAAACATGTGCAACTCAAACTCACGCGCCAAGTCTTCGCAGACTTTAAGTCCACGGACGCTACTGCCGTGTGCATCCAACGGCGGCGAAAAAACCGCGATGCCGACTTGATTAGGAACCACTGCGATAATGCCGCCCGAAACCCCACTCTTGGCAGGAATTCCAACTTTATACGCCCATTCACCTGCAAAGTTATACATTCCGCAGGTGTACATCACCGACAACACATCTCGAATGTAGTGAGACGGGATGGCGCGATCGCCCGTCATCGGATTCACGCCTTTGTTGGCTAAGGTTGCCGCCATCACTGCCAGATCGCGACAGTTGACCATCAGCGAACATTGCTGAAAATAGAGATCGAGCGCTTCGTCGATTTTCTCGTCGATCATGCCAAAATGCCGCATCAAGTGGGCCATGGCTCGGTTACGGTGCCCCGTCGATCGCTCCGACATAAACACCGACATATCGATATAGACATCCCGCCCGATATAGTGCCGAAACATATCGAGCATTCGGTTTAAACGCTCTGTGGCTCCGGTGCCTTTGATCAGACTGGTGGTGGCGATCGCGCCCGCATTCACCATTGGGTTATCGGGTCGCTTCGACGATTCATCCAGTCGAATCAGCGAGTTAAACGGGTCGCCCGTAGGCTCAACGCCCACTTTAGCCAGCACTTTGTCGCGCCCGTGTTCTGCCAGCGCCATGCCATAAACAAACACCTTTGAGATCGACTGAATCGTGAATAGCTGATCAGCGTCTCCAACTTCAAAGATCCGACCGTCTACTGTGACGACACAAATGCTGAAGCAGTCAGGATCAACCTTCGCCAATTCAGGAATATAGCTGGCAAGCGCCCCGTCGGTTAAAGGCTTATATTTGAGGTAAAGCGCGTTGAGGAACGACTGAAATGGGTGTTCTAGATCTCCCATGTTTGTGGCTGAGTGCTGATTAATGACACAACTCTAATCGAACTGCCGCTAAAATAAACAATACTGTTCAAGGAAACGATCGATCGTATGGATACTGTAGAACTAAAGCGTGACGTTGAAGTGTTATCTGAGCGCCTGGGTAAAACTCAGGAGTATCTTTGACGTTCCTGCCCTGACCGCAAAAATTCAAGATTTAGAGCAAGTCGCCGCCCAACCCGAACTGTGGGAAGACCAGACAAAAGCTCAACAGATTTTGCAAGAACTCAACGACTATAAATCGCATCTTCAGCAGTTTCAGCAATGGCAAACTCACCTCGTCGATGCCCAGACGATTCTAGAATTGCTGGAGCTAGAAATGGATGACTCGCTGCTCGAAGAAGGCCAGCAAAAAACTCGCCAACTCAAGCAAGAACTCGATCAGTGGGAGCTTCAGCAAATGCTCTCAGGCACCTACGATGCTAAGGGTGCCATTCTCACGATTAATGCGGGGGCTGGCGGCACTGACGCTCAAGATTGGGCAGAGATGCTGCTGCGAATGTATACCCGCTGGGGTGAATCTCACGGCTATAAAGTGCATCTTACTGAAGAATCAGAGGGCGACGAAGCAGGCATTAAGTCCGCCACATTAGAGATTGACGGCAACTATGCCTACGGTTATCTCAAGGTCGAAAAGGGCACCCATCGCCTCGTGCGAATTTCGCCATTTAACGCCAATGACAAGCGGCAAACCAGCTTTGCTGGGGTGGAAGTGATGCCGATGATCGATACATCTGTGAAGTTAGACATCCCCGATAAAGATTTGGAGATTACGACTTCTCGCGCTGGCGGCAAGGGCGGACAAAACGTCAACAAAGTTGAAACTGCTGTGCGAATTACTCACCTGCCGACGGGGATTGCAGTGAGGTGTACTGAGGAGCGATCGCAGCTTCAAAACAAAGAAAAAGCCCTCGTCATTCTCAAAGCCAAGCTGTTGATCATCGCTCAAGAACAGAAAGCCAAAGAAGTCGCTGACATTCGCGGAGACATTGTAGAAGCAGCTTGGGGCAACCAGATTCGCAACTATGTGTTTCACCCCTATCAGATGGTAAAAGATCTCCGCACAGGGGTCGAAACCACCGCCATTCAAGATGTGATGAATGGAGAATTAGATGTCTTTATTGAGGCGTGTTTGCGGCAAGACAACCAGCTAGTTGAGGTTTAAAAAAGCTGAGGAATTGTGAGTTAAAACAATTCACAACTCATGTGATGTGCGACTAAGAACCCTCACCCCAAACCCCTCTCCCAGGAGAGGGACTTTCAAGTAGTCTCTGGTTCCCTCTCCTGTGGGAGAGGGCTAGGGTGAGGGATGCTTTTGGGCAATTTTAGGAAAGTCGCACATCGCGTTAACTCATCAGTTTTTAGTTTTAAAAATTGGCTTGATTGGGTCTAAGTTTGGGTGCTTGTAATGCTTAGAGCAACTTTCATTAAAAGCTGCCTTGACAGTAAGACATCGAGTTTGGTAGAATCCGCACTTTTTTGAGGTATAGTAAAGAATATGTTACTTAACTCAATGCAATATCCAGTGTCAGTTTTTGAGCGTCAGAAGAAATTAGCTACACATTGAGTGACGCTCAGAAAAAGCAACTAGCCCATTACATAAGCCTCCCAGCAGAAGCTCTAAATGCAACTGCCTGGAGTAATTCACTACAAAGGTTGAGTTTCCATTGAAAATTCAAGCAAATGATATCCAGTCGGGCGATCGCATCATTGCTTACTGCAATAACAAGATGCAAATTTGTACAGTGAAACGGGTTATAGATCCGGATCTGAGTAACATCACCCTATCCGTCTTTACCTCTGAGAGTTCGCGAAATTCACTGTCTCGCGTGTTGCGGTTTCAGCGGGATGCTTTGGTTGAACTACATGCCAAAAACCCCACTGAAACAGATATCGATTCTCTCTGTGAACAACCCTAAAACTCAGGGAAGGTTGTCGATCGTCACCGCATCAATGTGTTCGGCTGGGTAAAACTTAAACACTCGCGAGTAAAAGTAAAACTCCCCATCTAGTGCCCGCTTGATGTTCTCAGCCTTGCGAAAGCCGTGCTGCTCTCCTTCAAACAGCACATAAGCGACGGGAATCCCTTTGTCACGAAGTGCATTCACCATCATTTCGGCTTGGTTGGGCGGCACGATCTTGTCTTCGTCACCCTGGAAGAAGATTACCGGGCAGGCGAGACGATCGACAGCGCTGATGGGCGATCGCTGATCATACAAGTCCTTTTGTGCAGGATAGGCACCTATCAAACTATCTAAATAGCGCGACTCAAACTTGTGGGTGTCTTCTGCTAATGCTTTGAGATCGCTCACCCCATAATAGCTCGCTCCTGCCTTAAAAGTGTTGCGGAAGGTGAGGGCACAAAGGGTTGTGTAGCCGCCTGCACTGCCGCCTGCAATGACTAAGCGATCGCCGTCAACTTTGCCTTGCGCTGTTAAATATTTGGCACCGTTGGCGCAGTCGTCAACATCGACAATGCCCCATTGGTTGTTGAGGCGTTGCCGATAAGCGCGACCATAGCCTGTGCTACCGCCATAGTTGACATCAAGCACGGCAAATCCGCGACTTGTCCAATATTGAATGCCTAAGTTTAAAGAGGCAGACGTAGATGCCGTAGGGCCGCCGTGACTTTTGACCAAAAGTGGAGGACGTTCGCCGTTTGGAGCGGTGTAGTCACGATTTTTAGGCGCATAGTAAAGGGCGTAAGCGGTTAAGCCGTTTTCAGTCGGAAATTCGATCGCTTCAGGAGCCGAGAGATAACTGGCATCGATCGACAACTCGCTGGCGCGCTGCAAGACTTTAAAGGTTTTAGCGGTGAGATCCAACTGCACGATCGCAGACGGTTCTGTCGCTGACCCGCCCACAAAAGCAGCTTGACCTTGATTAACTTGCAGCCCTGCAATGCTGGTATAAGGACAATCAAGGGGTGCAAGCTCACGAGTGGTTAAGTCCAGAATTGCTAAGTGGCTGATACCGTTTTGAGTGTAGGTGCAGAGAATTTTATCGCTGTCAGCAAACCCATAAGTAGACATGCCAAACACCCACTGGGGCAAGCCAAATTCTGCTTCTAACGTCAGGACAGACTCGACTTCACCTTGAGGATGCCAGCGATCGAAGTTCCACCAACCTGCGCGATCGCTGACAAAATAAAGCACACCATCGGGCGACCATTCAGGCTGAAAAATTGATTCTTGTTTGCCGCCTGCAATATGTTGAGGGTCGCTCAGACTGCCATCTGACTGAACGTGAGCCACCCATAAGTCAGTGCCATCCCACGGCATGTTGGGGTGATTCCACGAAATCCAAGCGAGAGATAAACCATCAGGGCTGAGGCGCGGAGAGGCGTAGAAATCATGTCCAGATGCGAGAATCGTCTGCTCGGCTTCGGCTTCGCCCAGCGGAATAGCAACGATCGTATTAACAGCTTCGCGATCAGCAACTTGATGATCTTCTCTCACGCAAATTAAGCGATTGTGAGCGCGATCGAACACGGCATCTGCATAGCGTAACGATTCAGCCGACGTTAAAGGCAGAGGAGCGGCATCACCAGATTGACGATAGAGACGCTGATCGGAGAAGTTAGAGAAATAGACTACGCCATCGGCAGCTAAAAACGCTCCGCCTCCATATTCATGCACACGAGTCCGGGCGTTGAAGGGGAGCGGCGTTTTCTCAGTGGTGATTCCTTCTGGTGAGCGGTGCATGATTACATTGCGTCCGCCTTCACTAGGGCGTGACTCGCTCCAATAAATGTCTTGACGATCGAGCTTGATTTGCCCTAGCCCGATCGAGCCAGCGACAATCAAATCTGAGGTGATTGGCGATTTCCAAGATCCATAAGGGGAAATTTGTGGGGCAGTCATAAGCTTTTCTAGAGTCTCTCTTAGTAGTGTGCCACGGAGCGCGTGATTTAACTTTAGACGTTCGATTAGTAATACTTCAGACAGGTTGCATAATCTCCGATGCCCAAGTGTGAAATAGGCTAACACCGCTTCAGTCGTCTATTCCACACGGAGTCTAACCATGTCTCAACTCATCGTTCAATCTCCTGCGATCGCTGCTCCCGATAGTCAAGCTCAATCAGCAAACACTTCGTCGATTGATCGCGCTCATGAATCAGCAGTTCAAGGCAAATTAGTGGCTCAATGGCTGCTAGATGAGAATTCCAAGCTCTACTGTCGATGGGTTAAGGCGAATTAATTTTCATCTTGCACCTAGCGATCGCCCATGATCTTTCTGCGCTTGTCGCGATCGCTGGCTATGAAACTACCAGCTATGGCACGGTTACAACACCATCAGCGAGGGAATCACAATGGTAGCCTTTTTCACAAATCTCCCAGACATTATTGCAGCAGCGTCAAAATCCCCATTAGGCATCAGTGCTTTAACCGTAGCCGCACTTTCGTTTATTAGCTTCTTCTTTTTTCGTCGATCGTCTGAGTGGACGAGGATTGCAGTCTTTTTCCTGATGGGAATTGGGGCTTTTATCATCACTGTCATTGGAATCGGGGCTTCTAGCATAACTGACATGACGAGGCAGCGATCTGATCCAAAAACTTGGAACTCTCCTCCTCCAGTTCCTACTCCCATTCCTACTACGCCCTCCGTTCGACTCTCTCTTTCAGTTCCTACTCCCATTTCTACTCGGCCCTCCGTTCAACCCTCTCCTGCTCCGATACGCCTAGTGGCTGGTACATGGAGAGCGCAAATGGCATCTTCAGTAATTATGACCATCACAATTGATTCAGATGGAACATACACGAAGAAGTGGCATTTCCTCAAAAAGAATGTCGAGGTTGAAATGTGGGGAAGTTATTATATGTATGGCAACTACATCGACCTAAACTGCGGAGATTTTTCACCTCGTAATACTGTGTTTGATTCTGTACTTAGTCGTTGTTCTGGAAACCTAGACCAGCTCAGGATTCTAGATCAGAATCATCTCAAAAGCACAGGCACAAAGAGTACAGATTTATATCGAATTCGTTGAAAATCTGTACTATTGCGATTAGGTGATTTGTGTTAAAGTCAAGAAGGGTGTTAAATCCGGTTGACAGCCTTGTTTTCCTTAACAAGCGCATCTCCGAATCTAACGTCTCTGCAATTTCTGGTTCTGGAGATTTCCTTCGATGTCGATTTATGTTGGTAACCTTTCTTACGAGGTTACGCAAGAAGATCTTTCTACTATCTTTTCGGAATATGGCGCAGTAAAGCGGGTTCAGCTTCCGACCGATCGTGAAACGGGTCGTATGCGTGGGTTTGGGTTTGTTGAAATGGAAACAGACGCTCAAGAAGCGGCTGCGATCGAAGCATTAGACGGTGCAGAATGGATGGGTCGTGATTTAAGAGTCAACAAAGCGAAGCCCCGTGAAGACAATCGTGGCGGTGGGCGGAGTAGTTTCTCTGAGCGCTACTAAAGCAATCTTTATTGAGTATGAGACCTTGAGCTTAGGCGACAGCAGTCTGCTAGTTCAGGGTCTTTCTGATTTAAATCATGAGAGCCAGACTTGAAGACGAGATTGTTTTGCTGCATCACGAAGACGTTCCCCCGTTTAAAAAGGGTGGATCGGTGGTGCGAAATAGCTATTTTTGGGCGCTGAAATCGATCGCAGGACGAGCCAGCCGGGGGAGGGATTGGGAATATGAACCAGAGGTTTGGCTTGCCCTGCAACGAATGCTGCTTTCGTTTTCGGAATCGGGTTATTTGGGGTTGTCGGAGACGATATTAGAGTTTCCGGCAGACACCGAAGAGATTCCGGCAGTTTTGCGCCCGGTAGCGACTTGGCAATAGCTAGGTTAACGTCAGTTCGACAGAAGTGATTGGCTACGGTTGTGAATCCGGGAAGCCCCCTAAATCCCCCAAAATTGGGGGACTTTGAGCCAAGAGTTCCGATTCAAAGTGCCTCAGAATGGGGGATTTAGGGGGCTGAAGCCGCTCAAAACGAAGTGAAGAACCTCGTCGAACTGACGTTAGGTTAGTGGGGTTGAATTCTGCAGCCTGAATTGGGGATGGGGATTTCTGGTAGCTTTTTAACCAGAAATCCCGCAGTTTAGCAACGCTCTATTTAGTGTCCATCCAATTTTGACCTGCGCGGATTTCGACCAGCAACGGCACACTTAACTGAACTGCGGTTTCCATTTGAGATTTGATTTGAGGCTGCAATTCTTCCCACGCGTCGGGGGCAACTTCAAACACCAGTTCGTCATGAACTTGCAGCAGCAGTCGCGCCTCATATTGCTTTAACAACTCGTGCAGCGTCACCATCGCAATCTTGATAATGTCGGCGCTAGAACCCTGAATTGGAGCATTGGCGGCAGCTCTTAAAAGCTGCGCGTCGAACTGGTCACGAGTTTTGACTTTGCTCAGGTCGATCGAGCTTGGATCAACGCCGCGCAACTGCTTCAGCGAATCGCTGGCAAAGTTGAAATAACGACGACGACCGCGAATCGTTTCGACATAGCCATTGGCGATCGCTTCTCGCTGCATTTGCTGCAAATAAGCAAAAACGCGGGAGTAGCGATCGTTAAACCGCTCAATAAATTCTTTGGCGACTGATGATCTAACCCCAGCTTCTCTAGCAAAACGTTGGGCACCCATGCCATAGATTACGCCGAAGTTGATAATTTTGGCTAACCGCCGTTCTTCAGAACTGATGTCATCTTTTTCGAGCAATAATTTCGCCGTCAGCGTGTGCACGTCTTGATTATTTCGATAAGTCTCGATCAGAATAGGTTCTTGACTGAGATGTGCCAGAATTCTCAACTCAATTTGTGAATAATCTGCCGCTACCATCAGCCAGCCTTCAGCAGGGATAAATGCTTTGCGAATCTGACGGCTAAATGCAGTCCGAATCGGGATGTTTTGCAAGTTGGGGCTAGACGATGACAGCCGACCCGTCGAAGTTGCCGCTTGGTTAAAGTCGGTGTGAACCCGATGCGTATCGGGGCGTACCAGGTTTGGCAACGCATCCACGTAGGTAGATTTTAACTTTGAGAGCGTCCGATGTTCGAGAATTAAATCAACTACAGGATGATCGCCTTGTAGTTTTTCTAGCGTTGCCGCATCGGTTGAGAATCCGGTTTTAATTTTGCGAGATTTCTTGCGATCGAGTCCTAGCCGATCAAATAACAACTCACTCAATTGTTTAGGAGAAGCGAGACTAAATTTTTCTTGGGCAGCTTCATAGGCGCGTTGCTCAAGTGATTGCAAATCGTGTTCTAACGTTTTTGAAAAGTCATTCAAATACTGTTCATCGATCCGCACTCCACAGGCTTCAGCCTCAGCTAAAACGGGTTCTAATGGCTGTTCGATTTCTAATAATAAACGGTGTAATTGAGGAATGGGTTCAAGGAGCGATCGCAGCTTGGGCACGAGATGAAACGTGCTATAAACATCCATGCCGCAATAGTCGGCGACCGCAGCAATGTCAATCTCTGGCAGGGTTTTGCCTTTAGTCACAAGGTCAGTATAGTCAAGCGCTCGAATGCCTAAATAAGTTTGACTGAGATCGCCAAGTTTGTGACTGCCTTCGGGATTAATGACATAACTCGCCAGCATGGTGTCAAAGACCACACCCGCGAGGTGAATGCCTTGGAATCGCAGCACTAAGCGATCGAACTTGGCATTCTGCAATGATTTGGGATAGTCAGCACTTTCTAGAATTGGACGCAGCGTTTCTAACACGAGAGCTTTGTCTAAATTCTTGCCGGATAAGTGTCCGATCGGAATATACGCCACCGTATCTTTTTCGGGTGCCCAGCAGCAGCCGATGCCAACTAAATCTGCATCTCGTGGCTCTAAAGAAGTGGTTTCAGTGTCCCAAGCAACGGGGGTTTTTGCATCGGTGCAGGTTTGCAGAATGGCGACCAGTTCGCTGAGTTTTTGAGGCGTGTTGATGATCCGCGGCGCGAGAATGACGGGCTGAATTTTTTCAGCATTGGCGGTGTCTTCGGCACTAAAAAACCACAGATCATCACTTTCACCATAGCGAGGAACTGGTTTTTGGGTGGGAGTGGTTTCTGCCGCCTTCGCACCTTCGTCAGACAACTCGGTGCCATCGCTGGTGAGTTGAGAACGCCATTTTTTAACTTTGTTGAGGAACGATCGAAACTCAAACTTTTCTAGCAGTGCGGTGACGTGTTCTTCATCAAAGCCCTGAAGCTTGCAGGCAGCCGGATCAATGTCGATCGGCACATCCAAATGAATTTGCGCCATCCACTGCGAATGACAGGCAGCATCGCGTCCGTCTTCGAGTTTTTTCTTGACCGCACCTTTAATGTCAGTGATCGATTCATAAACTTTCTCTAACGATCCGTAAGTGGTAAGCAGTTGCACCGCCGTCTTTTCACCAATGCCTTTCACACCGGGAATATTGTCAGACGGATCGCCGCACAGCGCCTTAAAGTCAACGACTTGCGAAGGCAACACGCCCATTTTGTCTTTGACTTCTTGCACCCCAAACTCTCTGGGAGGCTGAACCCCTTTGCCATAAACGGTGCTGAGATAGAGAATTTTGATGTGATTTTCGGCATCAACTAGCTGAAATAAATCACGATCGCCGCTCAAAATCTTGACATCAAACCCAGCCCGTCGCGCTTTGTGTGCCAAAGTGCCGATCACATCATCTGCTTCATAGCCGGGAGTGACGACGATCGACAAATTCATCGCCCTGAGCAACTCTTGAAGATTTTCTAAGTCGGGCATAAAATCTTCGGGTGTTTCGGGGCGATCGGCTTTATAAGTGTCGTCTGCCTCATGGCGAAACGTCGGCCCGCCCAGATCGAACGCGATCGCAAGATAGTCTGGCTTTTCTAACTCCACCGTTTCTAACAGCGCTTTGAGAAACCCATAAGACACGCTCGTCGGAACGCCCGTTGAGGTGCGAAGCCCGCCGTCTCGCCCTTTAGCAAAGGCAAAATAGGCCCGAAACGCCAGCGAGTGACCATCAACAAGAACGATTTTGGGAAGCTTTGTCACAGAACGATCGAAAGGGGACATGACTTTATTGTAGCGAGTGAGCGCGATCGAGATCGGGTTCGGGGTGTCAAGTCGTTGTAGGGGCATGGCACTGCTGTGCCCGTAGGCATTAGCAAGTAACCGATATTGTTTAATCCACGATCCTAAGCAGGTTGAAAATAAAACGCCGCGCCCAAGATCACGTAGGTTGCCAACAAAAGTACGCCTTCTAACCAGTTCGATCGTCCGTCTAAACTAATCAGATTGGCAACCACCACTGCAACAGTGACAGCCACCACCTCAAACGGGTTAAAGCTGAGATCCATCGGTTGTCCGATCGCTTGCCCCACTAACACCAACATCGGTGCCATTAACAATGCAACAAGCAAACTAGAACCCATTGCAACCGATACCGATAAATCCATATTATTTTTAACCGCAACGCCAACAGCCGTCACATACTCGGCGGCACCTCCTACCAATGGTAAGAGAATCACTCCAGTAAACAAAGGCGTTAATCCTAACCCTTTGGTCGCTTCTTCAACCACACCTACAAAAATCTCAGACTCATAAGCAACTGCCACCGTCGAAGCGAGTAAAACGCCGAGCCAGAGCCGCAAATTAGGCTGGTGTAGGGTGCCGTCACTGTCTGCTTCGAGTTCAGAGATGCCGACCTCATATAAATAGTTGTGCGTTTTGAGCGAGAAAATCAGCGTCATCACATAAACCGCAATCAACACGATCGCGACGGTGGTTGAGAGTTCTTTAACGGGCAAGGTATCGACTTCTCCAGCAAAATAAAACGCCATTGATGGCAGCAAAATCGCAATCACCGCCAGCGTCATTGACGAGCCATTGACTCGCGCCACGATCGGCTTAAATTCTTGCTCTTTAAATCGCAGTCCGCCAAAAAACATTGACATCCCCATCGCTAGCAGCAAGTTGCTAATAATGGTTCCGGTAATGCTAGCTTTTACGATGTCGATCAGCCCGGCTCTGAGGGCCACTAAACCAATAATCAGTTCGGTGGCGTTGCCAAACACAGCATTGAGCAACCCGCCAACCGACGGGCCTGTGACTACAGCAACTTCTTCAGTCGCGGTGCTTAACCAAATGGCAAGAGGCACGATCGCCAGTGCCGAAGTCACGAAAACCGTCAGGGTTCCCCATTCTAATTTCTCGGCCGCGATCGAGATCGGGACGAAGATGAGGAGTCCGATCGATAAAATCTTTTTAATGGACATAGAAAATCGCCTAACGTCAAAAACTATAGCGATCCTATGTCAATCACGCAAAAATGGCTCGAAAACTGTGGCGATCGACAGTTAGTCAATTTTCTTCTGTTTGTGTGGCTCGATCGTGCAGCAGTTCAAGAATTTTGGGATGGGTATGATCGTGGGTATAGTTTAGAAACTGCCCCAAGCAAGGGAATAGTCTGTCTGCCATTCTCAAACCCTGCGGCCGGCCATTACTCATTGTACGCAATCGGGCGATTCCTTCAGAGTTGGCAAAACTTGTAGAAAGCTGAGAGTACCAATTTTTGTCAGCAGGACAAATTAGGGGTAGGTTGAACGCAGGAACGATCGCATGAAAACTCAACCCTGGCAGATGGCAGCCGCGATCGGTTTGGGCATAAGTGGGGCGATCGGGCAGTATTCAATAGATCGCTTATTCAGGTTCCAAGGGGTCTGTCAATAGCCGAATTCCTTCCAGAATTTGACGGATGCGCTCGATCGAAAGCGTACCAATTTTCTCTTCAAGTTGTGACTTATCAACAGTAAAAATCTGGGAAACGTTGACAACGCTTTGATCTGGCAAATCTGCCTCTCCTAGTTCAAGCAAAACGTTTCCTGGAGCCTTTGCACGTCTCAGATTTGTTGTTAATGCACAAACAATCACAGTGTTAACCTGGCTATAATTCATTCGATCATTTTGAATCACAACGTGCGGACGGCGATAGCCAGGACTGGAGCCAACTGGTTCTTCCAGGTCAATCCAAAAAATATCTCCTTGCTGAATCAAACGTCATTCTCCAATACTTGTCGATGTAGACGGCGCATTCCCGCCAGAAGCCGCTGATCATCTGGATCAGGAGCGTCAGTATAGGCCTCGTTAACTTTTTCCAGGTTTAGCGATTGGCGAACTTGATAGCGCTGGACAAACTCTGCTATAGCCATTTCTAATAGTTGGCTGCGGGAAATATTCATCTGATGGGCAATCGCTTCTGCATCTTCCAAAAGTGATTGTTGTAGCACGATCGCCGTTTCAATGGTTGCCATGATCAATGCCTGGTGAAATGTAACATTATATCGATCTGAGCCTATTATACAATCGCCTGTTCTACTGGTACGATGGCAGCAATTCACCGGATTGAGGTAAGGAGGGCGATCGCATGAAAACTCAACCCTGGCAGATGGCAGTCGCGATCGGTTTGGGCATGAGTGGGGCGATCGTGATTTCCATACTTCCCGCTGTTGCCCAAAGTGTGATTGTGCCAGATGAGACGTTGGGGAATGAACGATCGGTGGTTTTGCCGCTGGATGCGAATGGATTTCCAGTAGATGCGATCATCGGCGGTGCCCAACGCGGACAGAACTTATTCCACAGTTTTCGCGAGTTCAATGTCAGTGCGGGGCGCGGTGCCTATTTCTTTAATCCAGATGCGACAATCCAAAATATTCTGGCACGGGTGACAGGTAGCAATGCTTCGACAATTCTGGGCACGCTCGGCACATTTGGGCAGGGTAGTCCAAACTTGTTTTTGATTAATCCCAATGGCATGATCTTTGGTGCCAATGCGAGTTTGAACGTACAAGGGTCGTTTGTGGCGACGACGGCAAATGGGGTGAAATTTGGCGATCGGGGGATATTCAGTGCGACACAACCAGAGATACCTTCAGCCTTACTGACGATCGATCCTTCGGCATTTCTGTTCAATCAGATTCCGGCTGGGAATATTGTGGTGCAGGCTAATCAGCCGATTTCGCCTGATAGCGACACTTTGGGATTGCAGGTTCCAAATGGGGAGTCGCTTTTGCTGTTGGGGGGAAATGTCACGATCGATGGTGGACAGTTGAATGCGTGGGGAGGACGAGTTGAGTTGGGGGGATTGGCAAAGCCAGGAATTATTGGTCTGAATGAAAACTGGAGTTTGCGATTTCCGGATGGAATAGCAAGATCGGATGTATCCGTTACCAATCAAGCTTTCATTGATGTTCAGGCTGCAAATGGTGGCAATATCTCCATTTATGCCCACAACTTAGGAATATCTCGCAATAGTTATCTATTTGCTGGGATTCGTGAAGCACTAGGAAATCAGGAAAGTCAAGCCGGAGATATTATTCTGGATGCTATAGGTGAGATTCAGGTTAGAGACCGAAGCTTTGTTTCGAACTTTATTGATACTGGCTCTACAGGAAATGGTGGCAATATCAATATTGTGGCTGATTCCTGGGAGCATCCCACCTTTGCGATGAGTATTCATACTCAGTGCCAACCTCGCCATTCAATTGGACAATCTAATAGAAGTCGTTCTGAGAACCCGCGAAATGACCCCTGAACAAGGG
>NZ_MPPI01000005.1:0-102187 GCF_001895925.1 Phormidesmis priestleyi ULC007
TTCAGCTAACGTGCGATCCTCTTCTGAAGTCAAAATGATCCGGAGGGGAGCAGGCATAAGGAGGGGTTAATTAGAGGGTCTTCCTATCTTATATTTAACTTCACCCTCCTACTTAGCAATGATTTGGATTGAAAGAAGTAATTGATTCAGAAGACCCTGGTGCATTGCGAAGGCTTGCTTAAGCGATGGGTTGAGGCAGTCTGCAAAGTGCATTTAGACTTTCCAAGAATTCATTGAAACAATTCCGATCAAGGAAATGCAGATCACGATAATCGTCCAAAACCATCCTTCCTGAATCGCCCCTGCCTCAACTGCAAAATAAATCGCCATTGGCATCGTTTGTGTTTGCCTGGGGATATTTCCTGCAAGCATTAACGTTGCGCCAAACTCTCCTAATGCACGAGCAAAGGTAAGAACTGTGCCTGCCAAGATTCCAGGCATCGCCAAAGGCAGAGCAATATACCAAAAGACTCCTCCTTCCGATGCACCCTCTAGTCTGCCAGCATCTAATAGTAACGGGTCAATCTGCTCAAAGGCTCCCAATGCTGCGCGATACATCAAGGGAAAGGACACAATCATGGCGGCTAAAACTGCTGCATACCAAGTGAATACCAGGCTCAGATCCCAGAAGGTGAGGATTTGCCCCAAAACACCATTTTTGCCCAGCAAAGTTAGCAGCACGAAGCCTACAACCGTCGGCGGCAAAATCAAAGGCGCGATCAGAATTCCCTCAATCAGCGATCGCGCTTTTCCTCGATAAAGATACATCCTGTAAGCAACAATTGTTCCCAACCCAAACGTGATGGCAGTTGCCAACAGCGATACTTTGAGAGAAATCCAGAGCGGAGACAAGTCGGGGATCAACATGCTCAATTCAGGTCAAGGCTTTGCAATCCCAAATCCATATTTTTCAAAGACCGCTTTTGCAGGGTCACTTTGTAAGAATTCAGCATATCGTTTGGAGCTATCGATCGATTTGCTCGACTTTAAGACTGCGATCGGGTAAAGAATGGGAGAATGCAGCTTTTGATCAGCCGTTGCAGCGATCGTGATCTGGTCTGAACTTTTAGCATCGGTGATGTAAACAATGCCTGCATCCACATCACCCGTTTCCACAGCAGTTAGAACAGATTTCACATTACTACCAAACACAAATTTAGATTGCACCTGCTCCAAGATTCCTAAATTCTTCAAAACCTCGGTTGAGTATTGCCCTGCTGGAACCGATCGGGGTTCTCCAATAGAGATTCGCTTAATTTCTGGCTTAACAAGTTGCTGAAAGTCAGTTAAAGACACAGCGGCTTGCTTGGGGGTAATCAGAACCAACTGATTGGTCAACAAATCCCTCTGAGTTCCCGATGCGAACGACCCTTTTTCCTGTAGGGCTTTCATTTGTTTTTCGGCCGCCGAAATAAACACATCGACTGGGGCACCCTGTTCAATTTGTTGTTGCAATGCACCGGAGGCTGCAAAGTTATAGTTGATTGTCTGGTTGGAGTTTGCTTGGGTGTAAAGTGGTGTAATTTCTTGGAGCGCTTTCTGAAGGCTGGCGGCGGCTGCGACCAAAAGCGTCGAGGTTTGAGCAGCGGATTGAACCGTTGTCTGCTGACTTAGCTGTGGGGCAGGCGGCGCGAGTTGAGTGCAGGCAATCAGCAGTACTGTCATCCAGAAGCTCAAGAGTCCAACTCGCCAAGTCTTTACACGCATACGTAAAATGTTTTTAACGAAGTTCCTATTATTTGAAGAAATACCAACCCTCTGTCAAAATATTACCAACTAAATTGGTATTTCGTCATGCCTCGTAAAGATCAAGGTTGGATCACGTTTCAGTTACCCGAAGCCGAGCGACAGCTTCTTGAAAGACACTGTGAACAGACGCAGCGATCGAAAACGGATGTTCTACGGGAGTTGGTCAGAACTTTAGAGCGAGAAATGCCTGTCATGTCGTTAACCCCTCCCCCCAAACAGTCGCCCCGCTATGGTATAAACATTCGGGCGATGCAAGTGAGTGCCCGTAATGTTTTCCCGGCGATCGTTAGACAGGTGAGGTTAGGCAGTGTAAATGCTGAGATTTTGCTCGAAATTGCCCCTAATGTTGAAGCCGTGTCTGTGATTACTCGTGCTTCAGCCGAGGTGTTGCAACTGAAAGAAGAGCGGCAAGTTTATGCCATGATCAAATCCAGCGATGTGATGGTCGCTGTAGATGATTAGACTTCCTGTAAAAATACTCCGCCCTCACCCTAGCCCTCTCCCCAAGGAGCTACTGTGTACACACAAATTGTCGCTGCGTTCCAGTCCTTTCAGCCCCCTAAATCCCCCATTCTGGGGGACTTTAAGTCCAAACCTCCCATTTAAAGTCCCCCACTTTTGGGGATTTAGGGGGCGAAGATCTCGGCAATGACGAATCGAGAAACTTGTGTGTACACGGTAGCCCCCAGGAGAAGGGAACAAGAGAGTTCTGGCTCCCTTCTCCTGGGTGTTCTAACCAAACCGACTATGGCTCTAACGTCTGTGAAAACACTCCCAATCCCATTCAAGAGGGCAAGTTTTCTGAATGACTGAATTGCATTTGGCTGACTCTCATCGAAAAGATCTCGATCGTCCCGTTTTAGAAGCCAAAGGATTGACCCGTCGCTTTGGCGGACTGGTAGCGGTTAACCACGTCTCTTTCACCGTCAATGAAGGCGAGATTTTTGGGCTAATTGGCCCTAATGGTGCCGGAAAAACGACTCTGTTTAACCTGGTGATCGGACTAACTCAATCCTCTAGTGGACAAATGCTTTATCGAGGTGAAGAAATTTCTAACCTACGTCCGCATCAAATTGCTAAAAAAGGGATTGCCAGAACCTTTCAAAATATTCGCCTGTTTGCTGATCTTTCAGCGTTAGAAAATGTGATGATTGCTCAACATATTCACACCAAGAGCGGCGTATTTGCGGGCGTATTGGGCTTGCCTCCTGCGCCTCGTGAAGAACAAAAAACCCGATCGCGAGCCTTTGAGCTATTAGAATTGGTCGGCTTAAGCGATCGCGCTGACGAAAAAGCCGCTAACTTCCCCTATGGCGATCAGCGTCGGCTAGAAATCGCCCGCGCCCTGGCGCTTGAACCGCAGGTTCTCTTACTCGATGAACCTGCGGCTGGGATGAATCTTAACGAAAAGCAGCAGTTGAGTCACTTTATTCGTCAAATTCGTGACCAATTTAATCTGACAATTTTGCTAATCGAACATCATGTGCCGCTCGTGATGGGATTGTGCGATCGCATTGCGGTTCTAAACTTTGGTCAACTGATCGCGATCGGCAATCCCGCACATGTGAAAGCCGATCGTGCGGTGATTGAAGCTTACTTGGGCACAGAGTAAAATCGACTAAAAGCGATGCAAAATCCTCTACTCGAAATTCAAGGACTCAGCGTTAATTATGGTGGCATTCAAGCCCTACAGGCGATCGACCTGATGATTTACCCTGGCGAAGTGGTGACGCTAATCGGCTCAAACGGGGCGGGTAAAAGCACGACTCTACAGGCAATTTCTCGGATCATTAACATTCGTCAGGGACAAATTCTCTACAACGGCGAAGAGATTACTCGTCGTCGCCCTCATGAAGTTGTGAAACTGGGAATTGCCCATAGCCCAGAGGGGCGAAGAGTTTTGGCTCGTCAGACCGTGCTTGATAATTTAGAATTGGGCGCTTATACACGATCGTCGCGTCTCAGCATCAAGTCCGACATTGAACAACAATTTCTGCTATTTCCCAAGTTAGCAGAGCGTAAAAATCAACTAGCAGGCACTCTGAGCGGCGGCGAACAGCAGATGTTAGCGATCGCTCGTGCTTTGATGAGTCGTCCTAAATTATTGCTGTTAGACGAACCGAGTTTGGGATTAGCACCGACGATCGTGCGCGAGATTTTCTCGATTATTCAAAATCTGCGAGAAACTGGAGTCACCATTCTTTTAGTCGAGCAAAACGCAAATCTAGCCTTGCAAATCGCCGATCGTGGATATGTTTTAGAAGCAGGTTGTATGACATTATCCAACAAAGCCTCTGAGCTATTAGAGGACGATCGAGTGAGACAAGCTTATTTAGGTTAATCAACTATGAATTCAGATATTTTAGTGTCTAATTATTTACAAATCGACGACTTCTTGACGAGAGAAGACAAAAAAAGATTACTAAACTATGTGTTTGCAGAAGAGGCGGAGTTTGTACCGACCAGCACTTCAACTGATGAAACAAATTATCGACGATCGAGCGTTCTTTACTCGTTTCCTGACTTTGCAGAATTGATGAGCGATCGCATCTACTCTAGTCTCTCAACTATTTTTAATAAGCTAGAGTTGCCTACATTTGAGTCCTCTCACATTGAGGCTCAGTTAACGGCTCACAACGAGGGTAATTACTACAAAGTTCATAACGATAATGGCAGCTCTGGCACGGCGACTAGAGAACTCACCTATGTTTATTATTTCTATCGAGAACCTAAGTCTTTTTTGGGCGGAGAATTAGTGATTTACGATAGCAAGATCGAGAATGGATATTACACTAATGCAGAGTCTTTCAAAACCATTGAACCTAGAAATAACAGCATTGTCTTTTTCCAAAGTCGCTATATGCACGAAGTTTTGCCTGTGAATTGTCCGTCTCGATCGTTCCAAGATAGTCGATTCACCATCAACGGCTGGATTCATCGCTGATTAACGATCGTGGATTAAATAAGACCCGGATTTACCCTCACCCTAACCCTCTCCGAATTAGTTGCGCTAACTGTTCTGCACTGTTGACGACGGCTAAAGATGCCGCCTGCTTTGCCATTTGTTGAAGTCGATCGGGCGACTTTAACATCATCAATACCTGCGCTTCTAAAACTTCTGATGTGAGATCGGCTTGTCGATAAACTTCGGCGGCTCCTGCTTCAGCAAAAACAGCCGCGTTAAACGCTTGATGATCTTCAGCCGCAAATGGGTAAGGAATCAGAATCGATGGGGTGTGCGTGATCGCTAACTCAGTCAAGGTGCCAGCCCCCGATCGGCTAATCGCTAAATTTGCCCGTTGAAATAGCGCCGCCATATTGTCATAGAACGGCAAGACCACATATTGAGAGTGTTGAAGGCGTTGGGCATCTGGATCGCTGTCACCCGTTAGATGAACTACCCAAGCGCCCGCGTCAAACCAGGCAGGGGCAGCTTTCCGCACTAGTTTGTTGAGGGCAACGGCTCCTTGACTGCCGCCCACTACCACAATTAATGGCACGTCTTTTGGAATTGATAAATCTTCTAGAGCAGTGTCGTCTAAGGCAGATCGAAACTGCGATCGCACCGGAGTTCCCACACAAATCGTTTTACCTCGTGGCAAATAGTCTGATGCAGCCTGAAACCCGATCGCCACAACACTACACCAGGGCGCAAACCAACGAGTCACTTTTCCGGGTAGCGCGTTTGACTCGTGAAGAATCACGGGCAAGCCGAGCGATCGGGCAGCCAGAATTGCTGGAGCCGCAATATATCCCCCAGTGGTGAACACGCCATCAAATTTGCCTTGCTTGAGCAGCCTTCTGACTTGCCGAATCGAGCCAATCAACCGCAGCAAAACTTTGAGGCTACCGAGTCCTAATTTTTGTTGAAACCCAGCCACAGAAATCGTGTGGAGGGGATAGCTCCCTTGAGCGTAATCGCCCACAAGCTGCGTTTCTAAGCGATCGGGCACGCCCAACCACTCGATCTGATAGTCGCGAAGTTGTTCAGCCGTGGCGATCGCCGGGAAAACATGACCACCCGTGCCACTGGCAGCAATTAATAAGCGAATCGTTTTTGAGGGAGACAGCACGGGCTTTTCTAAAATAGAGTCAGATGCACTTTTCACAGAGAGTTTTGGCAATGACAGAGTGATTCTACGCTAATTCTGTCGTGTGGTCACTCACAATAACCCTGTAAATTGATTAATATCTTAAGTGGCTGTCTTTTGCCCTAATAGTTTGAGCGATTCTCTATGCGCCATTTTTTGCCCGTTCGATCGACCCTTGCGTCTGTGCCTCAAAATTTCAGGCAAAAGCCGTTGAGATCGCTGTTTTTGCTGACATTAGGGCTGACAATTTTAGGGAGTAGCAGTTTACACGATCGCGCCATTGCAGCCACGCCAGAAACCGCTCCCGTCCCCTTAAAACAAGCCTTGACCCAAATTGATGCAGCAGCAAATAGCAAAAATTTGCCGGGGGTGCTTCAGTTCTACAGTCCTAACTTTGCTCACTCAGATGGGCTAAATCGGCGATCGCTCGAACAGGCATTGACTCAGCTTTGGAAACAATATCCTAATCTGACTTATCGCACTGAGCTAAAATCTTGGCAACCCGATGGGCGCGGCATTCGGGCTGAGACAGTGACTTATATTTCAGGAACGCAAATGGTGAACGGGCAATCACTCAAGCTCGATTCGACATTGCAGTCTCGGCAGCGATTTGAAGGTCAAACGATCGTTCAGCAAGACGTTCTTGCAGAGACGAGCAAAGTCACGTCGGGGGAGAATCCGCCTGACGTAAAGGTGAGTTTGCCTCAACAGGTACGAGTCGGACAAGACTTTAGTTTTGACGCGATCGTGCAAGATCCGTTAGGCAGTGACCTGCTGTTGGGGTCAGCGTTAGAAGAATCGATCAAACCGAGTGGCTACTTAAACCCCACTACCACAGATTTAGAGTTGCTCACCTCTGGAGGCATCTTTAAGGTGGGTCGTGCTTCCAAGACTCCTGAAAATCGCTGGATCTCTGCGGTCTTGGTGCGGCATGGTGGCACCACAATGGTGACGCAGCGACTGCGGATTGTTGCGGGTAGTCCGATCGTAAAGTAAACAACTGGCTACCTAGAAGATCACTCAGAATCATTCGCATTTTTTACGGGTGCCGGGTTCAAAATGGGGCGACGAGTCTGCTTGGATTGCTGATGTCGCGACTCAACTCGCTGCGGGTGCGCCCTCAGTCACCGTCTTGATCAATGGTGGTGAAGTCACTTGGGAAGATGCCCGACAGAGTGTTCGAGCGGGACGACTGGTGATCACGATCGCAGACAGTGGTCGCACCGCAGATTTATTAGCCGCCGGACTACGCGCAGATCCAACGGATGCCCGCGCTAAAGAATTGATTGCTTCTGGGCTTGTGCAAGCAGTAGATTTGACCGCAGGCACGATCGCATTAACCACTATCATAGAGACAATTTTTGCGAAGGAATCTATCCGTAGCGACCTACAATAGACCTCCTGCATGAATCTGGACAGCCCTCCTCACGGCAGTGGGGCGAAGCCTTCGCCAACCCTTCTCCCCAGCCAGAATCTTATTCCCTGTCCTTGGGGAGAGGGTTAGGGTGAGGGCGGTTCGGATGCCAGAGCATTTGTTGCCAAGTTAATAAGTGAGTCGTCTAAACTTCATCGTTCTTTTACAACTGTTAGCGGCGCTATTAGGTTAATTGTTGCAGAATATTTACAGGCAGCTTACTCTCTAACCTAATCTTAAACTCCCCTATGTCAGAGCCTATTACTCAAGCGCAATCGACGGCTGAACTGAGTCTTTATGATCACGAGACAACCGTGGCTGAAATCGATTCAACTAACGGGTTTAGTCCTGTTTGCAACGGTTTGACGATCGCTGCTCAAGCTGACGAATTTGCTCACCCCGATCGCTTTGTCGATCGCCATATTGGGCCCAGCGATTTTGACATTCAGCAAATGCTGCAAACGCTAGGGCTGTCCTCTTTGAGTGCGTTGATTGACCAAGCAGTCCCGGCAGGCATTCGGATTCAACGTCCTTTGCAATTGAGTGCCAGCCGCACTGAATATGCGCTGCTGGCAGACCTGAAAGCGATCGCTCAGAAAAATCAAATCTTTCGATCGTTAATCGGCATGGGATACCACAATTGCATCACGCCGCCCGTGATTCAGCGCAACATTCTTGAAAATCCTGGTTGGTATACCCAATACACACCCTATCAGCCCGAAATCGCTCAGGGTCGATTAGAAGCGCTGCTCAATTTTCAGACGATGGTGATTGACCTGACGGGGCTAGAAATCGCCAACGCCTCGCTGTTAGATGAGGGAACGGCGGCGGCTGAGGCCATGTCGATGAGCTATGGGCTGTGCAAAACAGGGGCAAAAGCCTTTTGGGTGTCAGAGGCGTGTCATCCTCAAACGATCGACGTGATTCGCACACGAGCGCTCCCGTTAGGCATTGAGGTGATTGTGGGAGATCACCGCACCTTTAAGTTTGAAACTTCAGTGTTTGGGGCGCTACTGCAATACCCTGCCAGCGACGGCGCAATTTATGACTATCAGGAATTTATCGATCGTGCCCACGCTGCCGATTCTCTGGTCACGGTTGCCGCCGATCTGCTCAGTCTCACCCTGTTAAAACCACCCGGAGAGTTTGGCGCAGACATCGCGATCGGCAACACTCAACGATTTGGCGTTCCCCTTGGCTATGGCGGGCCTCACGCTGCTTACTTTGCGACTAAAGAGGCATACAAACGTCAGATTCCCGGACGGTTGGTGGGCGTTTCTAAAGATGTCAACGGTCATTCTGCATTGCGACTAGCGCTGCAAACTCGTGAACAACACATTCGTCGAGACAAAGCCACGAGCAATATCTGCACCGCCCAAGTTCTATTAGCGGTGATTGCCGGAATGTATGCGGTTTATCACGGTTCTCAAGGGCTGAAACTGATTGCCGAACGAGTTCACACAATGACAGCAACCCTGGCAGCCGGATTGCAAAAACTCGGCTATTCGCTGGGGTCAGCACCATTTTTTGACACACTGCGGCTTGAAGTCGGCGATCGGCAATCCCAAATTTTAGACCGCGCAATCGCCCATCAAATCAACCTCCGCAAAATTGGAGACGGCGCGATCGGGGTGACGATCGACGAAACCACTTCTAAACAAGATCTCCTTGACCTCCTCGAAGTCTTCTCTGGTGACTCCGCCTCTGCCCTAGAATCGCTTCGCCCTGCATCGGTTGCCTTTCCTGCCGCCCTCTCCCGCACCACTCCCTACCTGACTCACCCGGTCTTTAACCGTTACCACTCCGAGACAGAATTGCTGCGATATATGTATCGTCTCCAGGCTAAAGATCTGTCGCTGACGACCGCGATGATTCCGCTCGGCTCATGCACAATGAAGCTAAACGGCACGTCTGAAATGGTGCCTGTGACTTGGGCTGAGTTTGGGCAAATTCACCCTTTTGCGCCCGGTGAGCAAACCCAGGGTTATCAAGTTCTGTTTCAACAGCTAGAAACGTGGCTGGCAGAAATCACCGGATTTGCTGGCATCTCATTGCAGCCGAACGCAGGCTCTCAAGGAGAATATACTGGGCTGTTGGTGATTCGGCAATATCACCAACAGCGAGGTGAAGGGCATCGCAATGTTTGTCTGATTCCTCAATCTGCCCACGGCACAAATCCTGCCAGTGCGGTGATGGCAGGGATGCAAGTCGTGCCCGTTGCCTGTGACAACGACGGGAATATCGACCTCGCAGACCTGAAGTCTAAAGCAGAAAAGCATCAAAACCACTTAGCGGCGCTGATGGTGACTTATCCCTCAACTCACGGTGTTTTTGAAGAAGGCATTCAGGAGATTTGCACGATCGTCCATCACCACGGCGGACAAGTTTATCTAGATGGTGCAAACCTCAATGCCCAAGTCGGACTCTGCCGCCCCGGTGATTTTGGCGCAGATGTCTGTCATCTAAACTTGCACAAAACCTTCTGCATTCCCCACGGCGGCGGCGGCCCAGGGATGGGGCCGATCGGGGTTGCGGCTCATCTCGTTCCCTTTCTCCCCGGTCATTCAGTCATCAGTCCAAACTCTCAAACTTCAAGCTCGATCGGAGCCGTGTCCGCCTCTCCCTGGGGGAGTTCTAGCATTCTGCCGATTTCGTGGATGTATATTGCTTTAATGGGGGGCGCTGGCTTAACCAAAGCCACTGAAGTAGCGATTCTCAATGCCAACTACATCGCAAAACGGCTAGAAACTCATTATCCCGTGCTTTACAAAGGCAAAAATGGGTTGGTTGCCCACGAGTGTATTCTCGATTTGCGCCAGTTCAAAAAGACTGCCGAGATTGAAGTCGATGACATCGCCAAGCGGTTGATTGACTATGGGTTTCATCCGCCTACGGTGTCTTGGCCTGTGGCAGGCACGGTGATGGTTGAGCCGACCGAAAGCGAATCGAAAGCAGAACTCGATCGCTTCTGTGATGCCATGATTGCGATTCGCGAAGAGATTCGAGAGATCGAGGAAGGTGGGATCGATCGTCACAATAATCTGCTCAAAAATGCTCCTCACACTGCCGCCGACTTGACGGCTGATCAGTGGAGTCGCCCCTATTCTCGCCAACGTGCCGCCTACCCAACGCCCTGGACGCGAGAGAACAAATTTTGGGCAGCTACCGGACGCATTGACAATGCCTATGGCGATCGTAACCTCGTCTGTTCTTGCTTACCCATGGAGGCTTACGAGAGTTAACGGAGTTTACGCGAGGTGCAACTTCTCTCAAACGTTTGGAAAGATAGCCCTCACCCTAGCCCTCTCCCCAAGGAGAGGGAACCAGAAAGCTGTTGAAAAAATTTGTGAGTTTGATGCAAAAGAAGCGCCTTGCTCACAAACGCTTGGCTCTTATACTCCCATCTTCGGCAAAACTTTTGGCTCCTCCGCCGTCAAATCAACCAAAAACGGCAGCTTCGATCTAATGGTCAAAATTGCCGTCATCACCGCATCTCGATCGACCTGCGTCAACGCTGCGCTAATTCGATTGGTTGTCATCGTAAACCTACCTCATCATGAATAATTCTAGAGTCCCCACCCAGCCAGGAATGGGATGTCTAGGCTCTTCAAAGTGATTCACAAGCAATGAAGGTGCAAAAATGATGACCTCTTAGAGGCATTATTAGGGCATAAAGTTGATGTTGGGACCGAAAGATCTTTGCACTATTTCATCCGCGATCGCATCTTAAGCGAAGCTCAACCGCTATGCAAGATAGCCGTGTTTATCTAGTACACATTAGGGACCACATTAACCGCATTGAAGCTTACACTGTTGAGGGCAAAACAGCATTTTTTGCAGATCTAAAAACTCAGGATGCGGTGATCCGAAATCTGCAAACGTTATGTGAATCAACCCAGCGACTACCAGATGCTTGGAAAGCTACACGTCCCGAAATTGGCTGGAGAACGATTGGCGATTTTCGCAACGTTCTAGCCCATCAATATTTAGACATTGACCTTATTTAGACATTGACCTTATTTAGACATTGACCTTATTTAGACATTGACCTTGATATTGTCTGGAATGTGGTAGAAAGCTACCTGCCAGATTTAAAGCAAGCCGTTGAAGCAATTTTTCAACAGGTTTAGATTGCTTGATAGAAGAAAGATCTTATTTGCGATCGCACTTGAGCCAATCATGCAGGGGCGATCGAGGAAATAAGATAGTTTAGAAGCAGTTGAGCGATCGATTGACAGCGCAAAGACATGAACGGTTAGGAGGACTTTAATTCTTGGAGGGTGGAGACGCCGACAGAGATGGCGAAGCGGGGGACGCAGTAGGCGACGGAGAAGCCGTTTTTGGATCAGGCGAATCGGGTGCAATAATCAACGGGATGCCCTTTCCGATGGGCTGACTGCCACCCGTCACAAGCTGACGAGGATTGGTTTTGGCTTTTTGCTGGGCATTGGCTAACTTGCTTTGATAGTCAGCGCGTTTTTGCTGCACATTAGCTTTTTGAGCACCTGCCGATGATAGAGGAGGCAGCAGCGCGATCGCCCGGTTCCATTGATTGATCACCAGGTTCCAATCTTCTTTAGACTGGGCAGACTGGGCCAAGTTTTCAGCACTAATCGCTTTGTCTTCTGCCTGCTGAAGTTGACTCGCCATCTCAGCAGCAGATAGCTTAACTTTTGTAGGTGACGATTTAGCCCCTGTAGGGTTAGGACTCAGGCGATAACTCGGTGTCCCTGCTGATCGAATCAACGTCTCCGCAGGTAAAGGTTTGACCGGACGAGGCGATTCTTGACCCAAAGAGGAAGACGAGGGTAAGGGCGTGCAACCCGCGATCGCACCAAGAAGAACAAATCCGCACGTGGCTTGTTTGATCAGAGAAGCAGACTTGAGCATAAAGCAGGGCGACAGGTTAACGACGGCACGATCGGAGCTTAGATATTTGAAACATCCTCTCAAACTGAATGCCTTTCAAATTATATTCGCAACTCAAAATTCCTCTCATTCCCCATTCCTATTACAATCTGTAAAGAAGTCTCAGTGAGAATGCGGAATGCGAGTTGCGATCGTGGGGGCAGGTCTGGCAGGTTTAGCGGCAGCAGTTGAGCTAGTCGATGCCGGACATGAGGTTGAAATGTTTGAGTCGCGTCCGTTTATTGGCGGCAAGGCGGGCAGTTGGGTCGATGCCGATGGCAATCACATCGAGATGGGGCTGCACGTCTTTTTTAACAACTACTACAACCTGTTTGCCCTGGCAAAAAAAGTTGGCGCGTTTGACAATTTGCTGCCCAAAGAACACGTTCACACCTTTGTCAATCGCGGCGGCATGATTAAAGAACTTGATTTTCGGTTTCTGTTAGGTGCGCCCTTTCACGGGTTAAAAGCATTTTTCACCACTGGGCAACTGACGCTGCAAGACAAATTGCAAAACGCGATCGCTCTGGGCACTAGCCCGATCGTGCCTGGCTTAATCAACACTGATTTTGCGATGAAGCTAATTCGTGACCTCGATGGCATCAGCTTTGCCGACTGGTTTCGCAGTCATGGCGGCTCCCAAAACAGCCTCAAGCGGATGTGGAACCCGATCGCCCTCGCGTTGGGTTTCATCGACACCGAAGAAATTTCTGCCCGATGTATGCTGACCATCTTCATGATGTTTGCCTCTAAAACCGAAGCGTCGCGGCTGAATCTATTGGCAGGCTCACCCGGTGAATATTTGAACAAACCGATCGTCGATTACATCAAAGCCAAAGGCGGCAAAATTCACACCCGTCGTCAAACTCGCAAGATTCTTTTTGAAGACGAGAACGGCACGCTGAAAGTCACAGGTTTGCAGGTAGCAAGCGGCGAGACTGAAGAAACGGTCACGGCTGACATCTACCTCGCTGCCTGTGACGTGCCCGGAATTCAACGCCTATTGCCTCAAGAATGGCGCAGCATTCCAGAATTTGACAACATCTACAAGCTAGAAGCCGTGCCAGTGACCACCGTTCAGTTGCGTTTTGACGGCTGGGTGACAGAACTCAACGACCCAGAAGCTCGAAAGCAAGTTGATCACGCGGCTGGCATTGATAATCTACTCTATAGCGCCGATGCTGATTTTTCCTGTTTTGCAGATCTGGCACTTTCCAGTCCCAAAGATTATTACCGTGAGGGACAAGGCTCTTTGATGCAGGTGGTTCTAACGCCAGGCGACCCGTTTATCAAAATGAGTAACGAAGAAATTGCTCAACACGCGCTCAAACAAATCCAGGATCTTTTCCCGTCATCGCGAGAACTCAACATGACCTGGTTTAGCGTCGTCAAGCTTGCCCAGTCGCTCTACCGTGAAAATCCTGGAATGGATGTTTATCGTCCGCGCCAGAAAACGGCGGTTCAGAATTTCTTCCTAGCGGGAAGTTATACCCAACAGGACTACATTGACAGCATGGAAGGTGCGACAATCTCTGGTAAACAAGCCGCTCAAGCCATTCTTGAACCTACGGGCTATAAAGTTCAGGGCACCGGATTGTTTAAATATTAACCCTTCATTTCTCATTCCCTTATGTCTGATTGGCTAGAGCACACGGTTCAGGTTGAAGTTGATGCCCCGATCGAGTTTGTTTGGAGTCTGTGGTCAGATTTGCAGCAAATGCCACGCTGGATGAAATGGATCGATTCTGTGACAATTCTCCCAGACAACCCAGAGCTGTCTCGCTGGAAGTTGGCGACGGGCGGGCTAGAGTTTAGCTGGCAGTCACGCATTCTCAAACAAATTCCCAACCAGATTATTCAGTGGGAATCGGTGGATGGACTGCCCAACCGAGGGGCGATTCGGTTTTACGATCGCGGCTCTAGCAGCGTTGTCAAAATGACCGTCTCTTATGCGATCCCCGGCTTTCTCGGTCAGTTGATGGATAATTTGTTTCTAGGTCGAGTCGTCGAGTCAACGCTTCAGGCAGACTTGGAGCGGTTTCGAGACTATGCGCTCAACACAAAGGCAGAGGGTTGAAATTCTATAGCCTCTACCAAGTGGGATCAGAGTAGAGATTGATCGTCAAATGCGGTTGTCCTGGTGGTACAGCACTAATGCAGCTACAAATGCTTTCCTCGCCGTTGACTTCGACTTCGCAGGCGTGACAAGACCCCATCAGGCAACCCGTCGGAATGAAAACGCCTGCCCGTTCAGCCACTTTGAGCAACGGCTCTCCTGGCTCGGCGGCGATCGTCACATCATCGGGCAAAAATCGGACGCTAACACTCATGACAAAATTCTAAGCAGATTTACGTACGGGCATGGCATCACCCTGCAAGTAACCAAGATTATAGTTTGCGATCTTAAGGCAACACAGGCTTTAAATCGAGGTGTGGCTCGACTGCATCGGCTAACTGATCGAGCAACAGTTCTCGCTGTTCACGATAGTTAGGAACGCCTGTCGGCAAAGACCCCAAGCCACGCTGCTGACGCAGGCGATTTAACCAGGCACGTCGCCAAGGGCCATTGTCAAAAATGCCATGCAGATAAGTGCCCCAAATCGAATGAGTCTCATCGATCAACCCCAGATTTTGGTCATCAAATAAAAACTGAGTGCCTTCGGGTTCGATCAGGCGTGTGCGCCCCTGGTGAATCTCGTAACCTGAGACAGGCAGCCCCTCTTGAGGAAAGTTAGACGTGACGTTGCGCTGGCGGGCAACTTTTTGCCCCGCAATCACGGTTCTGATCGGCAGCAGCCCTAACCCGCGATAGCGACCTTCTTGACCTTCGATGCCTTCGGGGTCTGCCAAAATTTTGCCCAACATTTGATAGCCGCCACAAATGCCCAAAATGGTGCCACCCGCCGCCGCATATTTTTGCAGCTCTTCTGCCATGCCAGATTTGTGGAGCGCGACGAGATCAGCGATCGTTGTCTTCGAGCCGGGAATAATCACCGCATCAGGATGACCCAGCGATTGTTTTGGGTGAATATATTTGACCGAAACGCTAGGCTCTGCTTCGAGCGGGTCAAAATCAGTAAAGTTGGAGATGCGCGGCAGACGCACCACCCCGATCGTCAATTCACCACTCGATGTCTCTTGGCGATCGAACAAACTCAGCGAGTCTTCAGCCGGAAACGCAGTATCTAGCCAGGGAATCACCCCCACCACCGGAATTCCCGTCCGTTTTTCTAGCCAGTCAATGCCCGATTGCAGCAGCGATCGCTGTCCGCGAAACTTGTTGATAATCACCCCTTTAATCAACGCCCGCTCATCGGGATCGAGCAGCTCAAGGGTGCCAACCACATGGGCAAAGGCTCCACCGCGATCGATGTCTACCACTAGCAGAGTCGGCGCATTCAGGTGTTTAGCGACTCGCATGTTGGTCAGATCACGATGCTTGAGATTGATCTCAGCCGGACTGCCTGCCCCTTCACAAATTAGAAGATCAAATTCTTCGCCCAGACGACGCAGCGACTCTTCGATCGCTTGCCATCCCTGGTCAAAAAATTTCTCATAATACTCGGCGGCTCCGATTTTGCCGATGACTCTGCCCTTCAGCACGACTTGAGAGGTCATGTCTCCCTGCGGCTTCAGCAAGATCGGATTCATCTCAACCCACGGCACCACACCCGCTGCCCATGCCTGAACTGCCTGAGCATAACCAATCTCGCCCCCATTTGCCGTGACGTAGGAGTTGAGCGCCATGTTTTGCCCCTTAAACGGAGCCACTCGCCAACCCCGCCGAGCCAAGATGCGACACAGGGCTGCCGTAACCAGCGATTTTCCAGCGTGGGATGTGGTTCCCACCACCATGATGGCTTTCATGAAACACCTCTAATACTGGGGGGGCAAAGCAGCATAATGTCTAAACTCCGGGTAAGGAGACTCTTTTTAGAAGGGCAATCGAAACCAGCGACTCAAAGCATTGTGGAAGCGATCGCTCCAACTAGGTTGCAGGTCAGTGCGTCCTGAGTTGTACCACCTGGCGACTAGTTGATGACCCAGGGGCGTGAGACGAAAGCTGTCAGTCAGACCTTGACCATCGACTTCTCGTCGGAGCAGCCCGACTTGGATCAGCCACAGCAGTTCACCTTCGGCTATTATCTCAGTCACAGCACGCTTGCTATATTGGTGCCGTATGCCCAAGATGCCCGCAACTGCTAGAAGTGAGACACTTTTGGTGAGCATTGTGGCATAGAACTTTAACCGGAAGGGCGCACACCGAACGGCTCGCTCTGCTCGATCGAGGGTTTTTTGAGAATAACGAATCGATGAATGAGGCGTGATGGAAGTCATTCAACACGAGGGGCCAGAACCCAATCAATAATAGGTTAAAAAATACAAACACATTTAACATTCTATGGGCTTTCTTTACCAGTGTGGGAGCTATATGGCAAGCTAACCGTGATTTCTTTTACACCAACTTAGTTTAAGTGACCGATCCGCGTGAAAGCGCAGGATGGTGTAGGGGCATGACATATCGTGCCCTCTCTCTAGATGCTGAACCCCAAAAACCGTTGCAAGATCTCTCAGAGATTTGCGATCGCTCTATCGCTCTTGAAGAATTTGCTTTAGGATTTGGACAAAGAATTCTTTAACTGGTGTAACTCGACATGACTTCTCCCCCTGAACCGCCCCCTTCTCGAAGAAAGCTTGATACCGATGAATTGATCGCCATCTTGGTGGCGTTTGGCAGCATTGGCGCAATTCTCTTTTGGGCGATCGGACGATCAGACCCTAAATTTAACCTTTCTTCAACGTCTGGAGGGCTAATTTCCCCGTCTGCCTCGGTGCCCAGACCGGGTGTGACCAATGCTCCAGGCGTGAATCCTCCCATTGCCGCAATCCCATCTCCATCTCCCGAACTAATTACACCCGACAATGTTCCTAACGTTGTCCCGGTTCCGGTGCCAATCCCGACTCCGCCTACTCAAGTCTACTCAAGTCCCCCTCCACAAGTGACTGCATTCTCAGACGTTCCGACGGCTTATTGGGCGGCTCCCTACATTGCAGAATTGACCCAGCGCGGCGTTTTAGGAGGGTTTCCGGGTGGAACGTTTCGACCTGATAAACCCGTCACACGAGCCGAGTTTGCAGACATTGTTAGCAAAGCGTTTGACCAAGCTAAAACTCGTCCCGCATTGCAGTTTCAGGATATTGCATCTACTCATTGGGCCAGTGGCTCGATCGAGACCGCCGTGCAAACCGGATTTATGAATGGCTACCCCGGTGGGGTGTTTCGGCCCAATCAACCGATTCCGCTCTCTCAGCTTCAGGTGGCTCTGGTGACTGGCTTAAATCTACCCGCCCCAGCAAATCCTGCCCAAATTGTCGGCAAATATGCGGATGCTCAAGAGGTGCCGAAGTGGGCAGTTGATAAAATTGCCACCGCGATCGAGGCTGGGTTAGTGCCTAGCTACCCGGACGATAACAAGCTGACCCCCAACCGCAACGCAACTCGTGCTGATGCTGCTGCGTTAGTTTATGAGGCGTTGGCAAAGCAAGGCAAGGTCAAGCAAATCCAGAAGTAACTAACCCGAAGTTTTGGAGAATCCCGAAACCGTGAGTGGCGATCCAGAGTTGCCAGGGTTTGTGCTGCGGATGGCAAGAATTTGGTGAAGCGATCGCCTCTCTAGAAGCAATCCGTGGTCAAGCAATCAACCGTCAAAGGTAAACAAGTACAGAAGTACTATGCGACGGTTCTGTGGTATGTCCTCATAGCTGGCACCAAATCGACAGTATGACCACCTTCCTTACAGACTCCACAGATATTACTAGGATTCATTTTGCCTCAAAGTTAAGCCTGAAGCAGCGCAGTGAGTTGGGTCAGTTTTTGACTCCTGCTCCAATCGCTCGTTTTATGGCAGGACAATTTAGCAATCTGGCAGGTCATGTCAGATTACTAGATCCTGGAGCGGGGGTTGGATCATTAACCACCGCTTTTGTAGAGCGACTATTAATCAGTTCTGATAAGGTTGAAAGCTGCTTTATAACAGCATATGAAGTTGAGCCAATTTTCCTACCATCTTTAAAGCAAAGCCTTGCGGAGTGCTGTATAGCTTTAGAAAACAAAGGAATTAAAGCAAACTATTGTTTATGCGAAGAGAGCTTTATAGAAGCTGCTGCCGAAGTAAATCTACCCCTCTTTACTCGATCTCCTATTAGTTTTACTCATGCGATTCTAAATCCTCCTTACAAGAAGATCAGCAGTCAATCAATTGAAAAGAAGATTCTTTTAAGTCTTGGAGTCGAAACTGTCAATCTTTACAGTGCATTTGTCTGGCTTGCGATGTTACAGGTTGCTGAGGGTGGAGAGATCGTAGCTATTACGCCAAGAAGCTTTTGTAACGGCACGTATTTTCGTCCTTTTCGTAAAGCTCTTCTGGCAGAGATGGGGCTTGGGAAAATTCATGTATTCGAGAGTCGTTCAGCAGCTTTTGCAGAAGATAACGTGCTACAAGAAAACATTATTTTTCAGGCTACTAAAACAAAGCTTAAACCTGATTTTATAGAAGTCACTAATAATTCTGGAAATGCCTTAGGTGAATTTTCAGAAAAGAGACTTGTTCCTTATAGCGAAGTTATTGAAACCAGCGACTCTGAGCAATTTATCCATATTATTACAAACTCTCTTGAAGATGCGTTGAGAGTGCAGATGGATAAGTTGCCCTGCACCTTAGATGAGCTCAGTTTAGAAGTGTCAACCGGCCCAGTTGTAGACTTTCGCCTCAAGTCAGCTTTGAGGAGTTGTTTGGATGAGAAGAGCATCCCGTTGATTTACCCAGAATCAATGAAGGCAGGGGAAATTTCGTTTCCACCCAAGAATCCTCGGAAGGCGATCGCAATTGAACCAAACCAGGAAACACAGAAATGGCTGATTCAGAGAGGTTGGTATGTTTTAACAAGGCGTTTTTCTGCTAAAGAAGAGAAACGTCGCGTTGTGGCTGCTGTGTGTTCTCCTATGAAGGAACCATTACTAGGCATAGAGAATCATCTCAACTACTATCATGCCAAAGGTGAAGGTATGAATCCTGATCTTGCACGGGGTTTAGCTGCATTTCTGAATTCAACGCTATTCGACAACTACTTCCGTCAGTTCAGCGGTCACACACAAATCAACGCAACAGATTTGCGTAGAATCAAATACCCTCGTAAAGATGATTTAATTTCTTTGGGAAGCCAAGTCGATGACTCTATATCCAATCAAGAACGACTTGATGAGCTTGTCCATAAAGCTCTGTCAATTATGAGCGAAGTAACCAATGCAATTCAGGCTAGTAAACGCATTGAAGAGTCCCTTGTGATTCTCAAGGATGTTTCTGCTCCGAGGGAGCAGCAGAATGAACGTTCAGCACTTTGCTTACTGGCATTGGCAAACGTTCTACCTGAAACTCCTTGGAGTCAGGCGACAGCCCCAAGGCGCGGAATTACCGAAATGATGGATTGGTTTCGTGATTACTACGGTAAACAATACGCACCCAATACACGCGAAACAGTACGACGACAAACAATGCACCAGTTCGTGCAGATAGGGTTAGTGATTGAGAACCCTGATCGCCCCGATCGACCCATTAATAGCCCCAAGTGGTGTTATCAACTTCATCAACAAGCACTCTCCCTTCTTCAATCGTATGGCTCTGAACAATGGGAAGAGGCTCGTGAGAATTACGTTGTTTCAGTCAAAAACCTGTTGCAGGATAGAGAGCGAAATATATCGATGATTCCTGTTAATTTGCCTAATGGTCAGGCAATCCAGCTTTCATCGGGTGGACAGAACATATTGATAAAAGACATCTTAGAGAAATTTTGCCCCCGATTTACGCCAGGAGGCACGGTACTATATGTGGGCGATGCTGGAGATAAATTTATCGTTAACGAAACTCAGAAGTTTCGAGAAATTGGGGTTCAACTAGACCCCCACGGTAAGATGCCGGATCTTGTAGTGCATTATAAAGGGCAGGACTGGCTGGTGTTGGTAGAAGCCGTAACTAGCCACGGTCCAGTTAATTTAAAGCGCCATAATGAATTGAAGCGACTTTTTCAGTCAAGTAGTAAGGGGTTGGTCTTTGTGACTGCTTTCCCAAGCCGCAAGCAAATGACTCGATATCTTGCTGAGATTTCTTGGGAAACAGAAGTTTGGGTAGCCGACCAACCGGATCACATGATTCATTTCAATGGAGAGAGATTTCTCGGACCCTACGAAGAGCCGGAGAATCGTTCTTGAAAATATCGGTTGTGACAGTACACCTAACCATTAAATGCGCTGCAATGGACAGGCGAAACTTTTTAGCAATGATGGAGAAGTCACAGACTGCCGTTGAGCTTCACCATAAGGTGGGTGGTTGCCGTAGCAAGGCGCTTAAATGGAGATGGTTTTCTTATTACGGCATATCAGACCGATGCGATGAAGGAGGGTCAAACCGAATGGCTCAAATAAAGGTGTTTTACGAACCTGAGACTGAACTGTTAAGCGTGTTCTGGCAGAATCCAAGAAAAAATCAGATTGCCACAGAATTGGGTGATGGAGTCATTTTGCTCAAGGATGGAGTAAGCGGTGAGCCAATTGGTTAGAGGTCTTGTCTTGTCATCCCGGAGATGCTCGTTTCGATGCAGTTAGTGTTGAGCTAGGTTAATCGAACTGAATGCAGCCAGCTAACATCCTTTGGATCAGATTGCAAAAGAGGGAGAGTTTGTCAGCGAATCCTTCCTCTTTTGCAGTCGATCGATCGTCAAACGCTAGAAAACATAAGCTGACTTAAGTGCCCACAAAATCAATACTGCAATGCTTCCTAGAATGACGATCGCAGATGCGGTGAGAGCAGCAGCGCTATCTGCACCCTCGAATTTCATGATGCCGCGATTTAAGTCTGACATGGTGGGAAATCCTTTTGAGTGTGGTGTAGAAAGTTGTAGATCCGCCTCTACGGTAGTCAAGAAAAAGCAGTTTGTTACGATTTCTAAAGCATTATTTTAGCTTTTGTTTTTGATAAGTGTCCGTAATGTCGTCCTTTCCTGAGACTTTAAGAATACGATCGCTCAATCTCACCTCACACGCCAAGATAGAAAGGCAATTTTATAGACATCGATGCTGATGAAACTTGTGCTGCTGATCGGGGGGATTCTCATCGTCGTATTGATTTTTTTAGAGGTTTTTCTACAGTTAGCGTTTGGGTTTGGCAATCCCTTACTATATGAGAGCGATCGTCAAATCGGCTACCTGTTAACGCCTAATCAAAATGTCCGTCGTTTCGGCAATCGCATTCAAATTAACCAACACTCAATGCGAAGCGGCGTTATCTCTGCAACTCGTCCCGACTCAACGCTGCGGGTTTTAATGATTGGAGACTCGATCGTCAACGGTGGCTGGTGGACTGATCAAAAAAACACCCTCTCCGAAGTGCTGACCGCGCAATTAAAAGCATTCAAATCGGGTTCTGTCGAAGTTCTCAACGCCTCTGCTAACTCCTGGAGTCCTCGTAACGAGTTGGCGTATCTTCAGCGATTTGGACTTTTTCAGGCGCAGGTACTTGTGCTGGTGATCAATACCGATGATTTATTTGCGACGGCTCCAACTTCGCTTCCTGTGGGGCACGATCGTAACTATCCCGATCGTAAACCGCCATTCGCCCTTGCAGAAGTGGTTAGCCGCTACCTTCTCCCGGCTCCGCCAATGTCAGAAGCGTTGCAGGCAGTACAGGCAGAAAGTGGCGATCGAGTCGGCATCAACTTAGAGGCGATTCGTCAAATTCATCAACTCTCTGATCAAAACAACGCTCGATTCTTGCTCGTCATGACCCCGCTGTTAAGAGAACTTGAACATGCTCCAAGAGACTACGAACTTGTTGCCCGTCAGCGTTTGTTAGACCTGACTCAAACAGAATCGATTCAATACATCGATTTCTTAACGGTTTTTAGTGCGGGAGTCAAAAAGCCGAAAGATGTTTACCATGATCACATTCATCTCAACCTGGCAGGAAATAAACTAGTGAGTGATTGGATCAGCAAAACGCTTCACGAATCTTAAAGCTCACCACTGAATCAGTCAGATAACCAGCATTTTGGAGGAACGGACTATGGCTTTAGAAGGGATTGATGT
Source organism: Phormidesmis priestleyi ULC007 (assembly GCF_001895925.1). Taxonomy (GTDB): domain Bacteria; phylum Cyanobacteriota; class Cyanobacteriia; order Leptolyngbyales; family Leptolyngbyaceae; genus Phormidesmis_A; species Phormidesmis_A priestleyi_A. Next base: position 22,301 of record NZ_MPPI01000005.1, read on the forward strand.
CTCTACTTATCAAGGCGATGTTGATTGGGCAACGGTTGCAAATCAAGGCATTCTCTACGCGTTTGCAAAGGCAACTGAGGGCGCAAGCAGCACCGACCCGTCCTTCACTCGCAACTGGACGAACATGAAAACTTTTGGCGTTGTCCGGGGTGCCTATCACTTTTTTCGGCCTGCTAAAGACCCGATCGTGCAAGCCAATAACTTCTTGCAGTTGGTCAAAAACAGTTTAGAAGCGTCCGATTTGCCGCCCGTTTTAGATTTAGAAGTGATGGACGGCTTAGATGCCCCAACGGTAATCAATAACGCTCTTAAATGGATCTCAGCGATCGAAACCGCTACTGGAAGAAAGCCGATCGTCTACACCTATCCTTCATTTTGGGAAGATAAGCTGGGTAACCCAACCCAGTTTTCTAACTACCCACTCTGGATTGCTAACTTTGGGACGCGCACTCCCTCTCTTCCGAGTGCTTGGCGAAACTGGGCATTCCATCAATACTCAGAATCCGGGAAGCTACAGGGCATTCAGGGCAATGTCGATCTCAACCAATTTAATGGCACCCTTGATGATTTGCAAAAGCTGTTGAAGGGTAAGGTTCCGCTGCGAGTTGGCTCTAGAGGGCAAGTGGTGCTGGAGTTACAGCAATTCCTTAAAGCCAATGGTTTCGACCCAGGTACGCCCGATGGAGCATTTGGCGCTAAGACAAAATCTGCGGTTGTGAGCTACCAGCAAGCAAAACGCCTCGCCCCCGATGGCATTGTTGGAGCAGCCACTTGGACAGCCCTGCAATCGACTTCTCAACCCACTCCAACCCCTATACCCACTCCAAAGCCGACTCCTGCCCCCGCACCCACGCCAGTGCCAGCAGGTATCAGTTTAGTCAGTGTTGCTAAAAACTATCGATCGCTGCCTCACCAAGATCAAGCACTCAACTGGTTACAAGGACAAATTCCTCAAGAGGTGATCGAGGGGTTTGCCAAGCGCTGGCGGCAGATGTAGTTTAGATTTTGGGTTTTGGAGGTTTTGTTGCTGTCTGATAGTTTTTCAGAAAACCCAGCTAGAACCATCCAAAATCCAAAATCTAATATTATAATTTATTGCTCTTCCGCGTTTAAGTCTTGTCGCCAGCAATGCTCTAGCAGATGCAACTCCGATCGCAACCAGCAATGCTCTAGCTGCTGAATGTTGTGATATCGCCAGAATCGACGTGGACGAGCAAAAAAGGGTTGAGCAGGGTGAAAAAGTGGTTGATTGAGATAGGCCCAGAGAGGAAAGCGAGGAGCTCGACTGTCTTCTGTGTGGAAGCGATCGTTCATGTCAATAACAATAACTAAACGGCTGATTGCGAGCTTCTGCCAGAATCACGGCTAACCTGGCAGAAGATTGCGGTAGTGGTTCAGGGATCTGACACCTACCCAAAGAGTGATTTTTAGATCACCAATCAGCCAATCAGTATGGCACTGATTCATTTAGTTTTGGGAAAAGAAAGCGTTACTTTGTCAAGGTTTTATGGTTTTCTTGGCAAAATATTAGAGAATTCACCTATTTGTAAACTTCGATTGAGAGAAGACAGATTCTTTAAAGGAAGATTTGGCGCTATTTCACCATAAAGTACTTTCGATCGCCGCTTTCTTGACTAGCGGTTAATAAATCCTGTCTTGCCCATTCGTCAGCCGCCAAAATATCGTCTAGGCATGGAGTTGCTTGATTTTGAGACTGGTAGTGATCGCAAGTCTGCTCAATCAATCGAGGAATGTCTAAAAAGCGAATCTTCTCATCTAAAAATAGGGCCACAGCTTGTTCGTTTGCGGCATTCAGAACGGCAGGTAAACAGCCTCCAGCGCGACCTGCGGCGTAGGCAAGTCCCATGCAAGGATACTTTTCGTGATCGGGTTCTCTAAAGGTGAGATTGCCTGCTTTAACGAGGTTTAACCGCTCCCAGTTGGTGGGGAGACGATCGGGGTAAGACAGCGCGTAGAGCAGTGGCAGCCGCATATCTGCCCAACCCAGTTGAGCCAGCACTGATGTGTCTTGCAGTTCGATCAACGAGTGAATGATGCTCTGGGGATGAATGACAATCTCAATATCGTCGTAATCTAGGCCAAACAAATAGTGGGCCTCGATCACTTCTAAGCCTTTGTTCATCAGGGTTGCAGAGTCTACAGTGATCTTGCGACCCATCGACCAATTGGGATGTTTGAGCGCGTCGGCAACCGTGACATCAGCTAGTTTTTCGACTGCCCAATCTCTAAACGCGCCGCCCGAAGCCGTTAATAAAATCTTTCTCAGTCCGCCTTTTGGGACTCCCTGCAAACACTGGAAAATCGCAGAGTGTTCTGAATCTGCGGGCAGGAGTTTCACGCCATGCTTTTCTACCAACGGCAAAACGACCGGGCCACCCGCAATCAGCGTTTCTTTATTTGCTAAAGCGATGTCTTTGCCTGCTTTGATCGCGGCGATCGTCGGCAGCAATCCCGCACATCCCACAATGCCAGTCACGACGGCTTCGGCATCGCCATATTGGGCAACCTCAACGACTCCGGCACTTCCGGCTAAGAGAATGGGCTGCGGATCGAGATCAGCGATCGCCGCTCTCAATTCGGGTAGTTTGTCTTCATCACAAATGGCAACAATTTCAGGATGAAACTGACGGATTTGTTGGGCGAACAGTTCTACGTTGCGTCCTGCTGCCATGCCGACGATCCGAAACTGATCGGGATATTGGGCAACAATATCGAGGGTTTGAGTCCCAATTGAGCCAGTTGAACCAAGGAGGGAGATTGCTTTCACGATCGCTGATCCGGTGACACTTTAGGATTATCTTACTCTGTAGTGAAATCTACTCAATAAAAGCTACAGAGTAATGAGGTCATGAAACAACATCGTGATCATTCTACGAATGACTCGCATCGATCGCTGATCACCCTTTCCAGGGTCAAGATGTTTAAGTTCACCTTTGACGATCGCATCTGTTCCATTTTCGTAGTAGTGCCTGAGTTTTTGAATGGTAGGTAGCTCTAGATTTGGATCAATGATGATGGCCATCGTGCACCATCGCCACAATGCTCGACGGATATCGCTTCTTCCGCCTGCTTTTTCTCCTTGAGTTCCGCCTGATTGGTATTGCACCATGCCGACTCCTAGAGCCAGTTTGAAGCTGGCTAGGGAGCGATATCGTTTACTACCTTCAATGCGCTCAATAATGGGTTTTCCATCCGCTCCTAAAAATTGGCTGATGGGATAAATTACCCCTAAAAGTGCGGCGCTCGTGCGATCGCCGATTGCGTAACGGTCGAAGACTTGCAAATAAGGCTGAAACTCGTCTCTCTCCATCTCTTGCGCGATTTCTTGCTCAATCAGAAACTCTCGCTCTTCAACCAGAATTAGCTGGTGAGCAAGTCCTTGGCTAAAGCTGCTAATTCCCGTTCCGATCGAGGTCGATAAGATTTTTTCCCATTTTGCGGATGGATTGCCGATCATGGCTCTTAAGACTCCTGGTGGATTCTGAGTCAGCCAGTTGCGATTGATCTGTTTTTGAGCAATTTCGGGGCACTCGTGGGCAAGCTGGAGACGCAATCGAGCCACGATCGGATTACGAATCCGCGTCAGGCTTTCCAATTGGTGAACTAGATCTCGCAAGCGGCTCGAAACGCCTCGAATAAAGAACTGTGGACGATTCCACCGCTCTAATCCGTAGCAGGCAAGCGCGATCGCGTCGAGGCGATCTGACTTGTTAAAGACTTTCCACGATTCTCGATAATTGGCAATTTCCCGATGCCCCACCCAGCGCACTTCTCGACCCGCTTGAATCAGATGATGGGCCCAGATTTTGGAGTAGTGCGCGCCTGTTGGCTCCATCAGTGCCCCATCAAACGGTAGGGCAAGTAACTGAGTAATGCCTTCACGATCGGCGGCAAACTCTAACTTTTTAAATCCCTGCTTGAACCGTTTTAAATCGGGCGGAATTTCCGATAGAATGCACACTGAAATTGAGGATCGACTGATGTCAATCCCGGCGACGGTGATATTGGTTCCCATTAGTTGATCCTTAATCTCTGAAGACCCGCAAGTAAGGCATTACCGCGAGTCCATACTTCTGTTAAATCGGTTTGGGAGGGGCAATCTGGAAGACCTGTAAGATAATAAGTCCCCTTTTTCCAGAGACCCTTAATCTCTGAAGTCCGTAGACCCTTAAGGTTTTAAGTCCCCAGATTGCGCGATCGGCTTTGGACACCTACCGCGACGGGTCATGCAGTCACAACCCGTTTCGTCTGTGTGTCAGGCAGACTCATCAGGCGTTGCTGGTCGATCGGGATTGACTTCGATTCGCGTTCCACCGTATCCACGGCATCTCTGGTGCTCGATCGCCTCGATGACCTCCTCCACTTGCGAGTCGCTCATCTCCTGAGTGTTCTGGTAAGCCAGGGTTGCAACTTGCCCCATCCAAAACTCAGGGGAGGAATCTGTTTGCTGACTGAGGGCAATCACGGCAAGCGTCGTCATCCTCGTGTGGTAAACGAGTTCGCGCTTGACATTGATCGGTAGGGTTCTAAAGTCGATCATGCTGACTCCTCTCGATAAATCGGTTCTCCATCAATCCAGCCGATCGGCACTTCAAGGCGGTTGCTAGGGGGAATGAGCGGCGGGTCATCTCCGTAAGCTTGCTCCAAGTCAGCAGCGATCGCTTTTAACCGGATCGCGACCTCGATCGGGCGATCGAACTCTAGAATCCCTGCCAAAATGCCTCCAACTTCAGTCAAAACGTGGGCTTGCCATTCCGTCAGTCGGTAGCTCATATCAGTGTTGGTTAGTGGCTCTGCCATCGTGTTGATGGGCGATGTTGCGCCCGATGTATTCGATATTAAAAGCGGCATTGGGATATCTGGCTGATAGCTGAGAAATGCAAGCCATCGCCTCTCGGTGGCGGGCAAAATCACCCGCAACCGATTTAATCACGCCTCTAGAACCTGACCACCAGACACGCCATAAAGCATCACTACTCATGGCGCATTCCTCCGATCCAAATCATTTCAAATTGGGCGTTTACCGTGTGCTTTCTCAAATCTTTGAGGCATTTTTGAGCGTCGATCGTGAGAATAAAGCGATGTTTGAGCAGGTGACGGCATTCTGGGGTGATACAGAGAATCCCCCATCGGGGTTGAGTTTCCATGTTTAATCTCCTTAAGTGAAAGAGGAAAGGACGATCGACGGCTCAAGGACAGTGAGTGGATCGATCGCCCAAACTTTGAGGAAAGGACGGTGCCTCCGCAGCATTAGTGAGTTCAACCGTCCAAACTTTTAGCCCGCTTTTGCCGCGTCTAGCCTTTCGTCTAGAAGGTCAAGGAGACTGAGGGCACGACCAAGGGGAAGGTGTTTGAAGAGTTCAAGAATCTGTTCTTCCATCTCTTCTGGGGTCAAAGGCGGCATTGGTAACTCCTTAATCAAGACTTTTTGCCGTTCGGGGAGGAGCTGGCGGAAGAGGTCGGTAATCTGTTGTTCGGTGTTTTCTGGGTTCATAAGATGTTCGGGAATAAAGAGTGAATGCCAAGCATCAAAGCTCATAGGTTTTCAGGAAGGGTTGACAGGCTTGAGTGGCACAATCCTGTACAGACGAGTCTGGTGTAATGGCGATTACGATCGCTTGTGATCCACTCCAAGACAATAAGATTGTACCCCTAATATAGGAAGAGTGCTACTATCAGGGGAACAATATAATTAAGGGTGTGGATCAAACACACTTCTTTCATTGCGGGTACAATAGGAGGAATACAATGTCTAAGACCAATGCCAAAAGCCAAGCACAATCAACACGGGGAACTGAAAAGCGCAGAACTGAAGGTACGGATAAGTCCGACAGCGAAGGAGGGGTTACAACGTCTAGCGAAGAATCTGAACCTGTCAGTGGGCGAATTTTTCGAGCGGCTGGGGCGGGGACAGTTGGAGGAATTATTGGGGGAATTGTTACCCGGATGATTCAAGAGAAGCAAGAACGCATCCGGGAAGCGAGAGAGTGTATTGAGTGGTATCAGCGAGAGGAAGCCAGACGGCTTGACGAACTTGCTGATTTACAGCAACTTGCCGAACAAATGCAGCCCGAAACGGAAGACTCTGAAGAAGGTTCTGAGGGCGATCGTGAAGTGGAGGCGTAAAACGCTATAGCTTGAGTGGGAAAGCTAAACTTACGTCTCTTTAAAAACAACAAACCCCGCACAGCTTAAATTATGTGCGGGGTTTTCTATATTTAGCTTGGGCGATCGCGTTACTGCTGGCTTGCCTGAACGTGATATGAGTATGCCTCCATACAAGTTGCTGGGAATTTCTCGAACCCTGACTCAACGTCGGACATAAGTTCCTGTAAGCCTTCCAGGTAGGTGACTTCCTGCTGCTGTTTTCTCTCGTGCTTAGTCAGTGCCCTCGAAATTCCCATTAGTTCAGTTCGCGGCTCTATGCACTTTGCCTCAAGCTGGTTCAGCAATTCAGCATAGGGTCTAACCACTTCTGGCTGCTTAGAGTCTTTACCATCCAGACTCGCTAAAGCCACTTCTGGCAGTAATCCTGATTGTTCAAAGCTTGCAACGGCTTTGTCTAGCTTAGTTCTCGACTGTTGATAGCGAATTCCTACCAAAACAAAATTGATGCAGGTCATGACGATAATGGCGATCACCATTTTGCCCATCAGCCCTTCTAGTCGTTGTCTAAAGTTGTTCATGGTCAGTTCAATTAACGTCTCTTGCTTCAGCGTTCCCAACGCTCAACCGCTCAGAGCAAATTGGCTATGAATCACTGCACTCACCCCCGCGCGATCGCAGGTCTCGACGGCACCTGGTGCCCCGATTGCCATCAAACATTTCCTTCAGTGCCCTCACTCCATCAGCAATTCAAGAATTCCGCCTCGCAACAAGTCCGTAAACTACAAGCTTGTAAATCCATTCCGTCAGTACCCTTAGAAACTCGTGACGAGATGATCCCATCAATTCCGTCAGTCTTCCCAGAGGGTAAGGTGTGGATGAAAACGCGCCCCTACCGATCGCGCGGTGCCCTCTACTACAAATTTGCCTGGGGCATCGGCAGCGCGATCAAGCAAAACATTCACATTCCCGGCGGCTGCACCGATAGCCCGATTTCGACAGCCCGACGGGAAATGGTCGATCACTGGATTGAGTTGGGGCATTCACCCGGTCAGATTGTGGGGGCGATCGGCAAGTGGAGACGCAAACCGACCCTGAACTAGTACACTTGACACCCTCAGAAAACTTTCACATCCTAAAAAGATATAAAAAATCGCTGTGAAAGACCATGAACTACCAACAACTCTCACTCATCGAAAGCGCCGAAACCCCTACTACGCCGTTGCTTACGGAGCGTCCCCCGCGTTCCGTTAACGATTTAGCTTCCGGCTTCACCCACAAGATCTATGAGGTTCCATCGCGTGGGCACCGCTATTATCGCTATGTGGTCAATAGTGGTCACGAAGTCATTCAATCCCTGTCCATTCCCGGCGGCAACACGACCAACAAAATCGCTCAAAAACGAGCTAAGTTAGTGCAGGAATACCTCGATCGCGGGGTTTGTCCCAGCGACATTATCAACCTGATTGGGAGCTGGCAACTAAGAGACAAGCGCTAGAGCATGGCCGCGATCGCCGCCACTTCCGAGTCACTCACCTCGATATACCGTTGCAGGTTGCCTAAACTGGCATGACCTGAGAGGGCTTGAATTTGTCGGATTCCTGCCCCCGATCGTGAAAGCGTCGTCAAACTCCCTCGCCGGGTGGAATAAGTCGAAAATCCTCGCAGCCCTAATTTCTCAAACACCCGGCGCAATCCCTTGTCGTAGGCAGAAAAGGTGAGATGCCCTGCTCGACCGGGAAACAAATAGCCCTCCGATGGAGCGGAATAGGCTTTCAGTTCTTGTCTGAGCGCCGTTGCGATCGGCACCTCACGCGTTTTCTTATCCTTGCGAGTCCGTGCCGCGATCACCATTTTCTCTAGGGGCACCCGTGCAGATCCATACACGTCACTCACCTGCAATTGCAAAATTGCCGAGGGTCGTTCGGTCGTGTACCAACACAGGGCAAAAATCAACCGATGTGAATCATTTTTGATTTCACCCAACACTTTCTGAAACATCTCTTTTGTGAGTGCTTCCGCTTGACCACACCGATTAATTTTCATATCTCACTTTTGTTCTAGGAAGCGGCGAATCTAGGAACTACCCTTGCTTGCAGCATTCCCACTTTCTCCGCGTCCTTATCTCCGTAAGATTCCTAGACTTTCACTCGTGTCTCACTTTTGTCTAGAAGTGGGATATTTTTAGTGAAGTCGTTCGTGTTACCACTTTTGTTAATCAGGGAATTACTGAAGGAGTGAACTTAGGTAATTTTTTATGACTGCCATCACTATCGCTACTGACATTCCTAGCTCGATCGTCACCCTTGAACAGCTCCACGCCTGGAGTGGACTGACTCTCGATCGCATTAATCCCTCTCTCGCCGTCCTAGAAGCTGAAAACCTCGCCCAATTCGTGATGCAAACAGGCATTTTTTCGGCTGCGGACAATTCTAATCGATTGCTGGTTCGCTCCTCGTTTGCGATCGATCCCGACTTCATCAGCAATCGCACAAAAAAACTATGGATGTTCACAAAAGAATTTTCTGGTGTGTCCATTCCCCAAGCGTTTAAAGAGAACTAATGGCAAGCCCTAGCGATTTTGATCAACTAGCGGCGCGGGCGAAGTTTCAGAAAATCTACGATTTCAAGCCAGCCGCACAGCAAAGTGATGGCTATTTTCGCCCCAAATATCCACCGCCACCGCCTAAAGTCGCACCCAAGGAAATTAACGATAGTTGGATGCGTGCCGAGCGGCGGATTGATCAGGGCTTCAACACCCCGCGACCGCTTCAGAATAATCCCAACGTCGATCGCTCTCTAGTGCCGGGGCAGAAAATCTCACCGGGCGGTGGCGGTGCCAATCCAACCGCACCGCGAACGCCAAACTTCTTAGAGCGGGGACTCAACCGACTGACTGGGGAGAGTCCAGGCGCGCAGGTGGGGAACCGTAACCCCATCACCGCGAACCCGATTACCGGACCCCTCTCCGATCGTGTGGCCAGGAGTTTAAAGGGCCTCGCTAATCCCGTTTCTTATATACCGGGATTGGTCGGGGGGCAAGCATCCGATCAAATTAATCAATATGACGAGCGGCTGCGGCAAGATGTGCAACAACTGCTAGAAAAAGCTGGGGTGCCGCGTGCAATAGCGGATGCGGCCTCTAGACTTTACGACACGGGCAATAAACTTCAGAATGGGGGCGAGTATACGCCGGGAGGTCAAGCCACCAATCCAACCCTGGTTAACAAAGCGCTTGACCTTGCCAAGCAATTTGCTGGCCAATCAGGAATCCTCGGGCCATTAAACCAAAGCATTAAAGATAGCGGCATTCCTGACTGGCTTAACCCCTTCAAGGACACCTCAAAAAATGGGGAGAGAACTAATTACCCAAACCCCAGCGACAAGCCCAGCGCTGAATCTAAAGCGTGGTTTCCCAATGCAACAAAAATCAGGGTTTGGTCTCCCAACAACAGGCGGTACGTAACTTACGGAATGCTGTCTTACAGCATCACAGCACTCCCTAAATACAATCAGGGCACGTCACAAAACCCGAAAATGTCAGCTAGAAGTGGCAACTTCACCTATCTCCGAGAGGGGACTGACGATTATATAATCCAGTTCTCTTTTTGGACGTATGCCGATTCTTTCGCGACCTTCAAGGTAGCGCAAGGAAGTTTTAACTGTGAACCCTGGACGCTTGAAAACCTCGGACTCGACCCAACCGTAAAGGACCCCAACCCAGAATCACCCGAAAATATTGTTCCAGAAACCAATCAGCCGTTTTTTCCCCCGCTCCCTAAATATCTAGATGACATAGCGCAACCTTATCCACCAACGATTCTTGACCCAAACGACTTCCGGCATCCCGGTAAACCACCAACACCGCCCACGCTGCCGTCTTGGCCATCTTTGCCACAACTAGATCCACCGCCATTCGACCCCCTCAAGGAAGAAAAAAAAGAGCAAGAAGCGAACCCTGTAGCGCCGATCTTCCCTTCATTCAACCCTACAGACACACCCAGACTGCCCATTCCTCAAGACCCTATTCCGACTCCTCCCACCTTTCAGCCGATTCCACCCACGAACGATCCAACGCCTCAGAACCCTAACCAACGGCTGAACGATCGGGGCATTTTCCCGGCAACTAAAGCGACGATCACACCGACCGTCTCAGGTAGCCCGTTGTCACCCGATGTTGAAATCGGCGGTGACCCCGTTCGCCTGAAGCCGATTAACCCTAAAACCAAACCGATCCCTACCACTGACCCAGACCCAACAGAACAGAAGAAAAAGGATGACGAGAGAACCCTTCCTTTCCCTCTACTCCCCCCCATCTTTCCACGACCGACCGGGCCCACTGGCACGATCGACCCGCAAACGGCTGACGATATCACCAAGAGCAAGAATCCGCCGCCTCCACCTGTGGGCACTAAGCCCAAATGTCAGGACGGCTGTATGGCTGGGCTAGAAACCGGACAGCAATCAATCTTAGACAAGCTGAATGGCAACGGCTTAAACGTTGGGCTGAATGCGGCTGAGTTAGGATTGCTGACCACTATTAACAACAAAATGGGTGATCAGTTGACGGGCGGTCTATCTGGAAAGTTAACCCGGCTGAGTTCATGGCTGCATCTCGATCGAGCACTTAATTTAATGACTTATGCCAACACTCTGCACAATGCTTACTTCTTGAGTTCTGGATTGACACAAACATTGTTCAGCATGATCAGCAATGTACTTGCAGTTGTTGGCATTAAAGACGCTGAAAACAATCCTCTAGATATTGGCTCCGTACTCGGAAAGGCAGCAGATGCTTACGCTAAAACTGTGCTAGGAGTAACAACAGTAGACGGAATCAAAGCGGAATGGAAAAAGTACAGCAGAATCTACGCGGCGGCGGCTAGTCTTTTATGGTCAATGCAATCAATCGGACAATCAATCTTAGGTGCCTTGGAAGTTGTTGGTTCAATGGTTGCGAAAATCGGAAACGCGCTTAGAAAGTTCGGTGCAATCGGTGAAAAAGCATTCGGCTGGATGAATGACACGCCTAACTATCAAAACAGATTCTTTACAGCATTAGAGAAGACAGAAGAGGTTGTTAGTCAAATAGATCAAGTAGCAAGTGAAGCGCTATCAATCAAGGACACTGTTGATCAGATAGGAGTACAAAAGAAAGAGTTAGACGATGCGCTCAAACAAAATGAAGAGAGTAAACAGGGTAAGGAATTATCAGAAGCCGCAAAACTGAAGACTGACGAAACGAAAAAGAAAACAGATAGTCAACCGCCGATTGTCCCTCCTACAGCCGAGAAGAAGCCTGAGAACTAACCTATGCCACTACCCGTTGATTTCAGTTCTTGGGAACATTTACAGTCCACAATGATGCAGGTACAAAACCGCATCGTTAGAGAAGAGTTTAATGATTTAGGCGATGAAAGTTGGGACGATGATATCACCCAACCTAGAGGTAGTCTGAGAGTCGCTTCTACGCTAAGAGATAATGACTCTGCGATCGAAACACTCAATAAACTGTTGTTCTTTTATGTTGTTCTTAGAAAAGCAGCAGACTTACAGGCTCCGATCTACGGTATTCCCGTCACCACTTTCCAAGATTCTGTTAAGTTCCTTCCTCAAGTGCGATTGTTCTTCTTGGAGGATTCAAGTCAAGTTGAAGAAGGTTACAGTCCGGTTGAGGCTGAGATCACATTCAGAGTGATGAATGAAACGAGCGAATCAATGACAGAAGCAAAGGCTAAAGTTACTGCTAATAAAATTAAAACTTTGTTCTGTGCGGGTAACGGTTTTGCCTGGAAAAAAGGACGCGAATTGTGGATGTATAAAGAGCCAGCTAAAGGCTACAATTTGCAGCTTTACGCGTGGAATGAAACAGAGGCGAAAAAAGTTATTGAACAGATTTTAGATGTTCAAAGCGACACTCCAAACTGGGAGAAACATTTAGAGGGCACGACGAAGAAAAAGACCTTCCGCACTATCCCGGCTTCCAGTCGGATTTACGGAAAGGTCAGACGGGAGGCAAGAGAGCGCCCGATCGCCACAGTTCGGTTTCGCTATGCAGAGCTAAAAATACATGGACTGCCCAACGATGTGCAGCTCGTCGATCGGACTGGCTTCCGCCACAACCCGTTAGTCAAGGCAAACTAGTCGCTTTTCCCAAAATTGCCAAAAAGTGACTGGAACCCTTAGGGTTCCGGGTGCGAAAAATGATGCAAAACGCTTGCTGCGAGGGCATCACTAGAACTATCGAGCTAACTCATCCACAATCCTTTTATTTCTATGAGCACCCGCAAGACGGTTTTACAATTACAACGGCAGCTAGACGAGGCGAAACGCCGCGCTGCTTACGTTGCCCCTCAGCGAGAAGAAGGCGCAGCTACTCAGCGACGCCCTAAGAGCGCCATCAAGTACGGTTGCACCTCCGCCCCTAGCACTGACTTTACAATTCAAGGCTCTAAAGCTGGCATCATCTTTTTTGGCGGTGAAGCGGCATTAGGACTGGCTGACGCAGGCTCTGATCCGACTGCACCCAAAGGCTTTCACCCGAATCGGATTTACGCAATGATTTCCGATGCTTCGCCTCAAGTCGTGAGAGCAAAAGCGAGTAATCGGGCCTACACTCGATACGCTCGTGGCACTCGTGGCAGCAATACCCAGAGCACGTTTTCGGCTCCGATTAGCGACATAACGACTCCGACAATGGCATCGGTTCGCGCCAAGTTTGGCACCGTTGCCAACTCCAAGAAAGATGAAGTCGGCGGTTCTTACGGGCGCATCTGGTTCGAGCCGGAACGCCTCCCCCTAGTCGAAAGCGGTAACTAATGAAAGAACTGCTACTCGCAACGCCCGCGCTCTGGTATCCAGGGCAGAGTGAAACGGAGTGGCAAGAAGAGGTTGATGCGATGGTCGAACGGACATACATTACAGCCGCGTTCATGCGGGGTGAAGTGTATGTCGATTCCTTTTTGGATTACCTCGCTGAGACCTATGCCGACCCGCTTGAAGTGGCTGATAGCTGGGATGAGGAGCTGTGCTTAATCTCAATCTAAGCAATGCTGGCTCCTGGCGGCTTGTCTATTCCCAGTTGCACGTTGGTAATCCTGAAGCCCGTAAAACTCGGTCAGCGATGATCGACATTATTGAAATCCCCGTAACCATTCCCGGCAGGATTTTGGCAGTAGGGGCAAGCTACATCGCGGCTCCTCCCACTTGGCACGTTGCAGGCTACTTCTATCAAGAGGTAGGAGGGGTGGCTTTAGATGATGCGCTAGTTTTTCCGGGTGTAGGCGGCTCCCCCACGGCCGTACTCGATGCCTCGAAACGGCGCATTGTGCTCAACACGATCGAGATGCACGTCTTTACGCGCTTCGCCACAGAACACCGCTATCGATTTGAAGCGATGCGATGGATTCCGCGCCTGACTTTGGTGGTGTGGGAATACATCGGAGCCGAAACAGACAGTACAGAAGACCTATTGCAAACCGTCCGTGTCGATTTGGCACGAGTCGAATTTAAGGTGAATCAATTATGACGATGATGAATATTGCAGGTTTGAGTCAGAATTTGCCCGATGAAGCCATTACTTGGGCAGGGTTTGGCGAACCCGTGCGGTTAAATTTCACTTTGCTTTCAGGCGAGTCTTTAACGCCTGAATCGAGTGCACTGGAAGCGATGACTAAATTGCTGAACGGACTCTATCAGCAACAGATCGAACTGAATCAGGTTCGCGCACAGACTGGGTTAGCGCCGATCGCGGTTGTGACTCGGACGGTAGACACCAATGCTGATGGCAACCCGATCGTGACTTTGGCGCTCTCGCTTGAAATTGATCTGAATGCCTCCCTGAATAATCTGATTGATCCCACAGATGAGGGCTAATCATGCCACTTCACTCAGACCAGGCGGCGGCTTCTAGCGGGCAGCAGGTGACGGAGGTGTTGAAACGGGCGATCGCGACTTCAATCACGTCCAAACTCATGGCACCTGCCAAAGAGAGGAAAGGACTAACGATTTTTAATCACAGCACGAGCGCTCTCTATATCGACTTCGGAGCTTCGGTTTCGCTGACTGATTTTGCCGTTCGCATTCCATCCGGCGGGTATTACGAGATGCCGTTCGTCGTCTCCACAGACGTACGGGGCATCTGGGAGCAAGGGCAAGGCAAAGCATTTATTAGGGAGATGATTTAATTTAATGGCTCTTTTCAACCCCACGGCGATCGCGGCTCCATCAAGCAGCGCGGCGATCGGAACACCCACAACCGTTGCATCTGCAATTACCAGCAATATTCTTCTAGCGACAAATGCAGCTAGAAAGGGATCGACTATCTATAACAGCAGTACTTCAAGGCTCTATATTTCCCTTGGCTCTGTCGCGACGGCGGCGGCGTTTACAGTACTGCTAGAGGCGGGGGGCTACTATGAAGTACCCTTCTGGTTTACGGGCAACATTCATGGGATCTGGACAACGGCAAACGGCAACGCTTTGGTCACGGAGTTGACGTAATGCCCGTTAGTAATCCGGCTCAGACATCGACGATTCCAAACTTGCAAGAATACATCGTGGATTCTGTAGCTCAAGCGCTGCAATCCTCGGACATCACCATCAATTACGATGACGCTGCCGGGGTGATTCAATTAGCGGCACCTCCGACCGTAGCGGGTGACTGGGACGCGATCGATGCGACGGTATGGGATGCCCTACAGACCACGTAAAACGGAGATCTAATGCCTGTCAATGTCGATAATATTGCCTCATTGAAATCGGTCGGTGCCAATACAAAGAAACTACGCTGGGTTGATTCTGAGCGATCGTGGTTTCAATCCGATCCAAGCGCTACGAACCCAGGCGATGATGTCAATATCGTTGCTCCCAACACTGGATCGGGTCGATGGCTTAAGCAGTTCTCCGTCAACTCGAATAATCAAGGGCTGATCTGGCAGTCTGTCACCGCAGAAACCACCCTTTCTGCTAACTCTGGCTATTTTGTGGATTTATCTGCGAGTAGCGGGAACGTCGATCTCACTCTTCCCTCGTCACCCGTGGCGGGGCAAGTGATCAGCCTGATTTATATGGGTGCGACTTCTTTGCTTAAAAAGGCGATCGTGCGGCGCAATGGCAAACTGATTAGTTCAGGCGCGATCGACCTACAGATCTACACACAAAATCAACGCCTCACCCTGACTTATGTCAGCGCTGCGGTGGGTTGGTTTCCAGAGAGTGCAAGACCTTTAGAGTTCTTTCAAGCCAGTGCTATTTTCACGCGCCCCGCGACTACAACCGTTGCTCAAAATGGCATCCTCAACTATCTAGGCACCAACTTAAACACGGGCAGTTATTTAAATCCATTCGTGCTTAGCACCAACCCGCTTCGACCCAGACGCGCTATATTTTGCGCTCGATTGGCGTGGACTAATGTGGGGACAGCTATTTTGATGGCTGATAAAAGTACCACTGCTACTATTGCAAATCGAGCTGATCCGGCGGCTGATTCTGCTAGTTTTTTCATTCTCTTCTACAACTCGGAAACCAAAGCACCCATTCAGATCAAGCTGAGTTCTCTCTATATTCAATTTGCGAGTACGGGGGGAGTCTACACCCCTAAAACTTTCAATATTCGAGGAGCCAAGAATTTAGGGGTAAACCTTGCTTTGTCGGATGTAGAGGCAAAAATTGCCTCTGCTCAGTCCCTTTTACCTCAGCAAGATTCCAGGATTCTGATTTCTCCTGAATGGGTCAGCCTAGCAACCTTTACGGATGCCAACAGTGGGCTTAGTGGCAACTATTACGGCAACTCAGGAGCCAACGCTACAGTGAGCAAATTTTACGATCTGAATGCGGCTGATTTTTATCCGGCTTATATGATCACCTCGCTGCCTTCAGTGGTGAATGGCACGGCATTCGAGGGGTGGGAGATCAGGCAGATGGAACTCTATGGGGAGGTGATCGCAGCATGAATCCCCAATTTGATACGAAAACTCTCATCTCACTTGCTACTTTTCTGGCTGGTGCCGGATCGGCCGTATGGGGAATGGTGCGCTTCTATGCGGATGGCGAAAAGAAGCGCTATGCAGCAGAGCGAGATTTTACGCATCTGAGAAATAATCAGGATCAAATGAGGCAATCCATTCAGGAGCTGACAAAGGAAATCGACGAACTGAGCGACGACATGAAAACCCTCACAGCAGTGTTTAACGTTATGCTGGCTCAACGAGGGGAAAGTGTTTCGGGTATTTTGGGCTATAAAAAAAGAGATTGAGATGAACCCAGTTCGGCGCATTGATCCATGCGAAGTCGCGATCGTCCGCACGGCGATCCGCGAAACTCTCAGCAACCCAACCTTGATGAGCTATGACAGACGGGCGATCGTGTTAGCGCTCGAAGAGTTGCTGACTGATCTGAAGCAACGGCTGTCGAGCGAGAATTCCGATACATTTGTAGCAATGAAGAATTTGTGAGAGAGGGCGATCGCGCTCCTCTCCCGTGAAATCCTTCTATCTCCACTCAGAGAAATAAGCAACTTTACTAGAGATTAAGGTTTCGTGGCACTCTTAATACGCAGTTTTGCTAACCTTATGTCTTCTTCTAAGCGTCAAAAGAGATCGAACTTGATTTTTTGGTGTGCAGTCTTGGGCATGACCTACTTCAACGCTTTTTCTAGTTTAGATATCGACTCTGGTCTGAGAAATGGGTTAGCGATCGTGCCCATTTTGCTGGGATTGGGACTGGTGCAGTACCTTCAGAAAAAATCGTCTCCCGTTCCGCGATAGACGCTTCCGGGTGAATGATCTGCATTAATTTCAATGACTAAATCGCAAGCTTGAATGAGTGGCGTGATGAATAATTCGGGGTGGAGCGATCGCCAGAAGTATTCAACAAATTCGTCGATTTCTGCATCTGACATACCCGGTTTACCTTGAGCAATCATCTGATGCTCTGCTTGCTTGCGCCACTGCTTACTGAGTCGATAATCAGGGACATGGAGCACAATCAAACGGTCTACTTGCTGCCACAGCGGGAGATAATCGCGTAATCGAGTATTCATATCGTGGGCAAAGGCGCGATCGAGTTCTGTCAAAATTGGTGCAGGTGCCGTTTCAAATAAAGCTGGATCGATCGGACGTGCACCCACAAACCAGCCCTCGAACAGAACAATATCAGCCTTTGAAATCGCTTCTGACTGAGCGCGATCGCCCGCTCCATTCCACAGCGATTTGTCAAAGCGGGGAATGTTTACGGGTGAATGGTTTTGTTTGAGTTGGGTTAATACTTGCAGTCCAAGTTTGAGATCATGAGTTCCAGGAGGCCCACGACGAGCTAAACGTGGATCTTGAGATTGAAGGACTTGGCGATTGGTATAAGTCAAATACAAATCATCTAAAGATAAGCTAACGGTTGAATATCCCAAATGACTCAAAATTAGGGTCAAGATGGCTGTGAGAGTTGTTTTTCCGGTTCCCTGTCCGCCTAAAAATCCTTGAATTAGGGGCTGCATCTGCTGCTTACGCCAATCAGCAATCTGAATCGCCAAGGGCAACCACAAATCCCAAAGAGTTTCATTGAGAGCCGTTTCAAGCTTGAGTTTTTGCTGGCAAAATTTAACAAAATCAGGATAGATTGCTTTAAATAATTGAAGTCTAAAATCAATAATTGGGTTAATATTTTCGGTGGTGATACCAAACGCTTGAGCGCGTTGTTGATCCTGTAACGCTAAAGTTGAAAGAGATAGAGCAATTTTATCGATCGGTTTTTCTTTAATAAGATTCTGCAAAAGTTGACTTAGAGAATCCATAAGATTTAGGGCTAAAAGATGAGCATGAGTCTACTATCATCTAACCATAAAATATCGCGAGAGGGTCAAAGGACTCTCCCGCGATCGTTCACAAAAGCAATTTTCTAAAGCTAGATTACTTCAGAGAACATCAATAAACAAGCACTACTTTTTGGCGCTCATTTCATCTTGAATCTTGCTCTTTGCAGCTTTGAATTGAGTCGCCAACTGCTCACTTTCTGCGCTGCTGAAGTTGTCACGAATGGCAGCAAAGTAAGTGCTTTCTTCTTGACGGACGTGATCCATCACGATATCTTTTAGGCGATGAATCGCATTCATGAAATCTTCAGAAGATGGATTCAAAGAACGAATTTGATCCAAGAGCACCTTCATTTCGGCTTGCTCATCATAGAGTTCTTTAAGGTCGCCGTCGGGATATCGGCCTCGAACTGCGGGATAAGCAACTTCCTCTTCAGCGCGAGAATGAGCATTTAAATCTTTGTAGATTTGACCAAAATATTCCTGCCGCTTTTGAGGATCTTGAGTCGCGTCAATCTGCATAAACAGGGTATTTACCTTCTGGTGATCCATCCGAATCACATCCTGAAGATTCATGTCAGACTTGTCGCTGGTTTGAGTGATGACGCTACCCACAACGCCTGTCAGCGCAGCAACCGAGTCTTGCACCCGTGCCCACAGTCCTTGATCGGCCTCCATTCCAGTTAGTTCACGAACCCCTAAAACCTCTAGAACGCCTTTGAGTTGCTCTTGGTGAGCACGGTTTTCAAAGTTGATTGTGTTAAGCGGAGTGATAGCAGCCTCCACATCAGCCCCAACTTTTTGAGCCGCTTTGTGAATCACAATTCCGGTCATCACTTGTTGGTGCTTTAAAAGCTCATGCTGAAAGACTTTTTCATAAATGGTCAGCTTAGATTCTGACATCAATTGATCAAGTTTCTTGACCATTTCACTGACGGTTTCTTTGGGTTCTGACTTCACGCCATATTGCACCATCACCGTATCTAAAACACCCAAGTTTTTTTGATCATCTTTGAGCATGTCTCTCAAACGATCGGCAATGTCACTGTCATTTACAGCCGAGATAAATTTTTGCTCGTTAGAGATTAGAAGCTCTTGAACCGCCTTCATATCAGAAAGCTTCATGGCGATCGCCATACGCTTTGTATCATCAAGTGTCATTACCATTTTTCCATTCTCCAATGAGCGATAATTGAATCGGCCTTTGTCTTATCTCTTAAAGGTTGGCATAGCGATCGGGTTCGTTCATCCTTCTGTTGGCTGACTCAAACAGACTGCTTAACGAATTCATGATCTGACTCTAGAGGGAGAAGAAACTTAATGTCAGTCAAGACAAATTACGATCGTAAAATAATTGCAGAAGTAAGGCGGCTCGTCCCGATTCAATCACAGGGTGGTTTGATACGATCGGGCTTTTGTCTGCTTGAGTTCTTGAATTTCTCGCTGAAGGTGGTTTATCCATTCTTCTTGCTGCTTTTGCACACAGCGCAGATTGACCTGGTGTTCAACGCGAACTAAAACCTCTTCAACGTGGAACGGTTTTGTAATGTAGTCAACACCGCCTACCTGAAAAGCTTGGACTTTGCTCGCAACATTGTTAACAGCGCTCACAAACAGAACTGGAATTTTTTGAGTTGAGCGATCGACCTTAAATTGTTCACAAACTCCATAGCCGTTGATATCAGGCAACACCACATCTAGCAAAACTGCATCGGGGTGAAGACGTTGGACGCTTTCTACTGCCTCCCTACCATCATTTGCGGTGTGAACTCGATAGCCGTGATAGTTCAACACAGTCGTCAACAAATGGCGACTAGCAGGTTCAGCATCTACAATCAAAACGCTTCTGAGGTGAGGAGTTTTTTCGAGGTTGTGGCTAGAGTGGCGATTTGGGTAAGCCAGTGTAGTGTTGCCATGAAAAGTCATAGAACCAGCCAGCCCCTTAAGTTCGCAACCTAATAGCCCAAAAATCTGTTTCTCGACGTTCTGAAGGTCTTGTAGGTCTTTAACACTGGCTTGGCTAAGAGACTGATGTAGCAAAGCAAGTCGCTCGATTTCAAACATCACCGAGTCAATTTTTTGCGCTTTGACATACAGGTTGGCAAGAATCTCGCCCAAGTTTGTGTTGGCATCTGCTTTTTTGCCGATGCTGTCAACGACTGGAAACGTCAAACGATCGTGATGCTGATGGAGAAGTCTACGGATGTAGTAAGTTATTGCAGGCGCAAGCTGTCGTCGCATGGGTCAGCCAGTGATAGGTCGATGAACGGAGGCAACGGTGTAATGCCAAGAGCACCCTGATAAAGAACCGATTAGGCTTCCTGTCGTCGATATACGGGTAGCATTAGTCACCTATTATATAGTTTTCCCCACTTTGCACAACCTTCAACACGATGGCTAACGATCTTTAAACGGTTCCTATGTTTCTCTTTGTCTCAAAACTGCTGCCTCTGCTTTTTTACCCCTTGGGGTTGTCATGTTTATTACTAATAGTGGCGTTTTTACTGTTGTGGAAACGTCCTCGACTGGCTGCAATTCCGATCGTGGCAGTGTTGCTGATTCTTTTGCTGGGCAGCAACGCTAGGGTGAGCGATGGGTTAGCGCGATCGCTAGAGTTTCAAAATCTCCCCACCGAGTTGCCCAAAACAGACGCGATCGTAGTCCTCGGTGGATGTACGGAGTCTGCCGTAGCGCCGCGTCCTTGGGTGGAAGTTAGAGAAGAGGGCGATCGAGTGCTCTATGCTGCCAAACTCTATCGAGACGGAAAAGCTCCGCGTCTCATTCTGAGTGGCGGACGCATTGATTGGCGCAGGAGTGGCAGCGCCGAATCTGAGGATATGGCAGTTTTGCTGGAGCCAATGGGCGTTCCTCGGTCGGCGATGCTGCAAGATCCTAGCTCACTCAACACGCGTGAGAATGCGGTCAACGTCAAACAAATTATGGAGGCTCAAGGAATTCGTCGGGTGTTGCTGGTGACTTCTGCGATGCACATGCCGCGATCGCTGATGATTTTTAGGAAGCTGGGAATGGAGGCGATCGCGGCTCCCACAGACTTTACATCCACCCAGTTTGACCCACAGCAAGTCAATACTACAGAAGCCAACATTCTTGATGCTCTGCCTGATGCTGACCAACTTCGACGCACCACCAGAGCTTTAAAAGAATATGTCGGAATCGCCGTATATTGGCTGCGAGGATGGGTTTAGTCTGTCACTATTTGCATCAGCGATCGCAGTGCCTCGCTCAGATAGCTTCTTAGATTAGAGGCTTTCTCATCTTTCATCAACTTGAAGTAATCTTCATAAAACTGACGGGGATCGGGTGACTGCGAAGCGAATGCATTTTTACTTTCGCTATCTCAATCAGGTCGGTTTCTGAAAGCTTTGTATCGGAATATCACAATCTCAGCTTTTTGTTAATAAGTGTTGCGACTACTTGATGCCTTTGTTAAGGTGTGCAGGTTCAGTGATGACGGGTTGATTCTCGTCTTTAGGAGTTGTGTCTAATGCTTTACACTCTCGACTCTAACCCCACCTTCTGAATCCCAGAATTGGCTGTAGGAGCGAACCACAGCAAAATATCGATCGGAGCAACAGGCACTCAACTTAAAGCCCCACTCAAAGACTTCTCTCAGTTCTTTGCCCCTTCTATCAGTTTGGCAAAGGCTGAGAGCACTACAAAAGCCCAAAATTGGAGGCGTTAGCATGAATATTCAAGGAAAGACCGTTCTCGTTACGGGCGCTTCTCGTGGCATTGGACGGGCGATCGCGCTGGAACTGGCTCGACAAGGAGCGCAACGGCTGATCTTAGTGGCACGAACCCATCAACGTTTAGTCGAAGTAGCAACTGAAATCGAAGCCCTGGGAGTTGAAGCGGTTCCGATCGCTTTAAATCTGGCTCACCCGGTAGAAGTCAACATTGCCGTTGCTCAAGCTTGGCGCGATAACGGGCCGATTCATCTTCTCGTCAATTGTGCAGGGGTTGCCCACCAAACGCCCTTCTTACAATCACAACTGCCTCAAATGCAAGAAGAGATTGCCCTCAATCTCATGGGGATGTACACCATCACTCGTCTAATCGCTCGACGTATGGCAGTGCAACGACAAGGCACGATCGTCAATGTGTCGAGCCTCATGGGAAAAATTGCCGCTCCAACGATGGCGACTTATTCCGCAACCAAGTTTGCCATTTTGGGATTCACTCAAGCGCTGCGGGGAGAACTTGCAGCCCATAACATTCGAGTCATCGCGCTGCTGCCTTCTCTGACTGATACAGAAATGGTTCAGAACTTTCAGTGGTTTCGATGGGTCATGCCGACTACGCCTGAAAAAGTGGCTCAAACCCTGATTGTGGGACTCGAAAAGAACTCGCCAGAAATTTTAGTAGGATGGCAAAGTCATCTTGCAGTGTTGGGCAACCGCCTGATGCCCTGGCTAGTTGAAAACGTTTCACGATTAGCAGCCCCCCTTTCCGAAAATCGTCAGGCACTCGACGCAAGACTCAGAGAGGCTAGAGCAGATTCTCATTAAACCCTTCTAATCGAGAGTTTCAAGGTTTCGCTCTTGAAACATCGGCAACAAATTGCATTCACGATAGCCTCCTAGACCGCGGAGGCTCTTTTTATATAAGAGGGGGTTTGGGAACTGGCTATCTGCTCTTAATTCTGCAAATGCTCAAGCCAGACTTCTAGATCCGTTAGCTGCGTGAAGTCGAGCAAGGCTTCTCCTAACGCTTCTAGCTGATTGAGTGGAAGCAAATTAATTTGTGCTTGGGTGTCTTTTGGCAAAGCTCCTACTTGACGATCGAGGAGACGCAGAACGAGCGATCGGGCTTCTTCTTGTCTGCCTTCTTGCAGAATATCTTGATAGTTTGTAATCCAGTTTTTGATAGCGCTGCAACTACAACAAGGCGGAAATAATCACCGCGCCACCCGCTATCCCTTCAAGCTTCACCCGTAAATCCTGTATTAATGACTGCTCTCACACTCTTGAGACGCTTATTCTCACCAACTATTGCGATCTGAATGACTGCCTCACGATTTGCGGTTACGTTCCCTAAAATCATCGTGATTCAACCGACCCAGAAAAACCAATCCGATGAACAGCGCGATGCCCGATTCGCACAAACCAAATTTGAGCATTAGGATGGTGAGCGAGTAAGAGGTCTGAAGCGGTCAAGCTGTTCTTGGCAACCTCAAAGGCTCCCATTTCGATATCGATCGCCACAATTTTGCCATGATTACCTGCTTCAACTTGTGAACGCACACTTGATTCGTAAGATTGCGTCCGCGTTGAGCAAATTCTTCTTTGCTGTATCGTGATTGTCGGACTTCCACAAAGGTTGCTCCTGTTTGCGTCTTACTAATTGAATTGTAGACGGTGTGCGCTTAGGACATACCTTTAAACTGCCTGCTTTACATAACAAAAGGGCGAAAGTATTCTTTCACCCTTTGCCAACTTAAAAATTAGATTTCGCGAAAGCTAGGAAAAGATCTTTCCAACTTTCATAGCAGCTTGCACAGCTTTTGAGGCAGGAAACACAACCTCAGCAACCATAAGAGCGATCGGAGCCGCTTTATAAGTAACTTTCTACACTTGCTTAAAATGTTTTGGCTTTACCTTAAATCCCATTTTCTGACTCTCTTGTTTACGGTGTGTAAATTAATACTAATCTACCTCAGTTCCTACGTAAATAGAAGAATATTCAATCAGAAATAGCCGTACTTGCCATGTAGAGAGGAAACAAGTAAAGGTGATTGTGAGGGGCAAAATTTTTGATCTCACTGTGATATCGAAAGACACAACCTTTTTCCACAAAAATGAACTTGAAACAATAATTGCCTACGTAACCATAGTGCAGAGGACTAATGCAGCATTCTCTGACGCTAACTGACATAACGCCAATACAGCAAGCTCTACAACCCACTATTCACGTCCAAAGTTATGGAAGATTTTGTCATCGCGATTACTGCGGTTTTGGCGTTGTATTTAGCGTGGAACCTTGGCGCAAACGATGTTGCCAACTCAATGGGCACCTCTGTTGGCTCCAAAGCAGTCACCCTCAAACAAGCCCTAATCATCGCGGGGATTCTGGAATTCACCGGGGCGGTTGTCTTTGGGCAAGAAGTCTCTGCAAAGTTAGCAACTGGAATTGTCGATCCCGCTTTGTTTGCTCAAACGCCTCAGATTCTATTAGTCGGGATGGTTTCCGTCTTGATTTCGGCTGGGGTTTGGCTCAACATCGCCACACTTTTCGGCTTTCCGGTGTCGTCATCTCATGCAACTGTAGGCGCGATCGCCGGATTCGCGTGTGTTGCCCTCAGCCCCAGTGCCGTTGATTGGTCATCGATCGGCATAATTTCACTGACGTGGATGATTACTCCTCTAATTAGTGGCACGATCGCCGCTCTCTTCTACAGCCAAATCAAACACTGGATTCTTGATCAGCCCGACCCGATCACCCAACTTCGAGAATGGATTCCCTGGCTAAGTGCCGCTCTGATGGGCATCTTTGGCGTAATTGTCTTGCCAACGTTGAGCCGACCTCTTCAGAGGATTTTGCGCGATCGCTTCGAGCTAGACATTCCGGCTCATGATTTGCCGTTGCTGATCGGGAGCGGCGGCGCGATCGCGCTAACTCTTATGATCTGGCGAGAGTTAGATCAAAACACCCAAGCCAAAATTCAAAACCCTGAACCTTTACTGGCTCGTTTTCAAGTCCTGAGCGCTTGTTTTGTGGCGTTTGCCCATGGCTCAAATGATGTCGGCAATGCTGTTTCACCTTTGGCAGCGATTGTTTATATTACTCAAACTAAGTCCGTTCCGCTGCAAAACTTTCAGGTTCCCTTGTGGATTTTGGTTCTTGGCGGCATCGGGATCGTTGCTGGATTAGCCGTGATGGGAAAGAAGGTAATCGCCACGATCGGAGAAGGCATTATCGCACTTCAGCCCAGTGGCGGATTTTGCGCTGAGTTGGCAACCGCTGCAACGATTTTAGTGGCATCTCGATTGGGTTTGCCCGTCTCCACGTCTCATGCTCTCGTGGGAGGGGTCGTCGGTATCGGACTCATTCAAAGCTTAAAATCAATTCAGTTTAAAACCTTGCGATCGATTGGTTTAACCTGGTTAGTTACCATTCCGATCGCGGCTGGGCTAAGTGCCACAATTTTCGCCGTCGCTCAGTTTTTGATCACAACCTATTTCGTGCAGATCTTGTAATTTATGGGGAACAATAGCAAACAAGGAAATGAAAGCTTTTGTGAAGACTAAACGATGATTTGTGCACTACAGGCTAGAGGATAGAAATTCAATGGGTGAGGATAGTCGATCGAACCCCTCAGGGAATGAGAATGCTAAACCAGAAAAATTTGGTTTGGGTTCAGGCACCCAGGATCTAAAGGAACTGCAACACAACACGGCCAATGAATTGTCTCAAGATGTGACTCGGCTGCAAATTGAGAAGATGCAGCTAATTCAAGATATTGCAAACCTGCAAGCCCGATATCAGACCCTACAAACCCATTCACAAGCCCTCGAAGCGCAGCCCATTCCACTAGAATTTCCTGCCGCTCCTTTGCCGCTCAACGCAGAACCTCGTCTGCGGTCTCAGCTTCAGATCGGGCTATGGTTTGTGTTGATCTCTACCTTGGCGCTGTCGGTTCACAATGTGGTCGTCAAAATCATTATTGGCAGCCCGATTAGCTTGTTGGGACTGATGCCTTTTGGCGGGTTCATTCAGCCCAGTCTTGGCAACTCGCTGCTAATTTTATGGATGCGAATGCTGATTGTGGTGCCCTTGATGGCTACGATCGCCGCATTTATCTACCCACAAGTTTGGAGAGACATCAAAAAATTGGTGCTTGATCGCGATCGTCGGGCGCTGTTTAACGTGATTGGCAGTGGTGGCTTTTTGTTTCTGTCGCAGGTGTTGATCTATATTGCGATCGGGCAAATCGGCCCTGGCCCTGCCGTCACAATTCTATTTATGTATCCGTTAGTAACCGTGCCGTTAGCGTGGTGGCTCTTTGGTGATCGTCCGACTCGGTTACGTTTAGCGGTGATGGTGGCGATTTTGGTAGGCGTGATTATGGCGGCACTGCCCAACTTAGCAAGGACTAGCATGGTGACTTCTGGTGGAGTCTTTGCGGCTATTTTGGCAGGAATTGCGTTTGCGTTTTATCTGATCTTTATGCAGCTTGGCTTTCGTAAACTGCATCCCGTTCCGGTGAGTCTGGTGCAGTTTGTCACGATTCTGTTTTTGTCGAGCCTCAGCCTGACGCTGCCGCTCCAGTTGGGAGTCGTCATCTTACCCGAAAAGCGGCTAGGATTTTTTGTCGGTGGGTTGGTTTTGGGCGCATTAACGCTAGTCGGCTATCTGAGTAATAACTTTGGGGTGCGGTATCTGGGCGCGGCCCGATCGTCGATTATTGCCTCTAGCGGCCCGGTGATCACAGCAGTTTTGGCGGCTATTATCATTCATAGTCAATTGCAGCAGGTGCAAGTGTTTGGCATTTTGCTGGTGACGATCGGGGTGACTGCTCTCAGCTTTGAGCGGATGCGACTCGTGAAAGCCACAAACCCTATCAAGCCAGAAACCGCGAGTCGATAGAAGTCAAAGAGAATTTATCGGTTAGCGGCGATCGAGATTGCCACCCCTATCAACAAAATCATTGCTCCGATAAGCACTTGGATTCCTGGCACTTCTCCAAACAGCACCAATGCCAACCCGCTCGACGCAACAGGCTCAAACAAAGTTAGCACCGATACCAACGTTGGAGACACCCAGCAAACCGCCCAATTGAGGCTAGTGTGTCCGATGAGCTGAGGCACGATCGCCATCAGCAAAATCAATCCATAAGTGAGCGGTGAATAGCCCGTGTAGGAAGCTCCCGCAAGCAAGGGTAAAGGCAACAGTACGATCGCTGCCACACTGTAAGCGATCGTGACATAGCTCCTCACATCTAAATCCCGTCGCTGTGCCTCTCGTCCTAGCAAAAGATATAAACTGGCTGTCCAGGCTCCGACCAATGCCAGCCCATTGCCTAAAAGCGGATTCGTGCCTGTCGCCTCAGAAGTCTGCCATCCGATCGTGATGCCGCCAATCAGCGCGATCGCGATGCCTGCTAGCGTGACCCGGTTGGGTTTCTCGCCAAACCACCGCCACGAAAGCAACGCTACCCAAATCGAAGTCGTCGTGACGATCGTGGTAGAAGCCGCGATCGACGTATAAGACAGCGACGTAATCCAGGTGGCAAAGTGAGCGGCAAGCGCAACTCCGGCGGCTGTTGCATAGCGCCATGCCGATCGAGTGGGAGGGTTGCGACGAATAGTTTGCCAGGTAGGAAGCAGCACCCCAGAAGCAATGATTAACCGAGACGCAGCTAACACTAAACTAAATCCGACGGCCGAAAGCTGGGCTTCACGAGTCGCCAACCGAACTAAAACTGCTGCGGTCGAAACTGCCAAAATTCCGATCGTTAAGACCAGCACAGTTTGCCAACCCGTCGGCTGAGTGAAAAATTTCATGATGTTATGTCAATTTCAAAAATAATTGCAACCGATCAAACGGTGGTAGGGACATGGCACTGCCGTGTCCTCATGCGAATCTGTCACGTCAATCAAATCGGTATGTCAGTCGATCGGGCCTGTTTGAAGATTATTTACCCATGTCGTACGGTTTTCCGATCTAATCTTAATTAGCACTCTGCCTTAACGAGTGCTAAATTTCTAGGTAGAGAACTGGGAAACTGAATATGGCAAAGATTGTTGTCTTTAAAGATGAAGCTCGTCAGTCGCTTGAGCGTGGAGTAAACGCTCTTGCCGATGCTGTGAGAGTCACGCTGGGTCCCAAGGGGCGCAACGTACTGCTAGAAAAGAAGTTTGGCGCACCTCAAATCGTCAATGACGGGGTGACGATCGCCAAAGAAATCGAACTCGAAGACCCGCTCGAAAACACAGGTGCGGCGCTGATTCGTGAAGTCGCCTCTAAAACCAAAGATTTGGCTGGAGACGGCACTACGACCGCAACGGTGCTTGCCCAAGCGCTAATTCGTGAAGGCATGAAAAACGTAGCGGCAGGGGCTAACCCAGTCAGCTTGAGACGCGGCATTGAAAAAGCTGTCGCCAAGATTGTCGAAGAAATCGCAGCCGTGGCCAAGCCTGTTGAAGGCAACGCGATCGCCCAAGTGGCAACCGTTTCTTCTGGCGGTGACGAAGAAGTCGGGGCGATGATTTCTGAAGCGATGGATAAAGTCGGCAAAGACGGCGTGATCTCGGTCGAAGAATCAAAGTCTCTCGCCACCGAGATGGATTTGGTTGAAGGGATGCAGATCGATCGCGGCTATCTTTCCCCTTATTTCATCACCGACACTGAGCGTCTGATCGCCGAATTCGAGAATGTCGCGATTTTACTCGCAGACAAAAAGATTGGCTCAATTCAAGACTTGATTCCGGTCTTGGAGAAGATTGCCCGCGCGGGTCAACCTCTGCTAATCATCGCCGAAGACATTGAAGGAGAAGCCCTGGCTACGCTGGTAGTTAACCGTTTGCGCGGCGTACTAAACGTGGCAGCGATTAAAGCTCCTGGCTTTGGCGAACGTCGCCGATCGATGCTGCAAGACATTGCCGTTCTCACCAATGGTCAGGTGATTTCTGAAGAAATGGGCTTGAGCCTGGATACGGTGACGTTAGAAATGCTGGGTTCTGCTCGCAAAGTCACGATCACGAAAGATACCACCACGATCGTGGCAGGTGGCGATAATGCGGCTGACATTCAGAAGCGAGTCGCTCAACTGCGGAGTGAAATGGAGCGCTCTGACTCCGACTACGACCACGAAAAAATTCAGGAGCGAATTGCGAAACTCGCGGGTGGTGTCGCGGTGATTAAAGTCGGTGCCGCTACCGAAACCGAACTCAAAAACCGCAAGCTTCGCATCGAAGACGCACTCAACGCCACCAAAGCGGCAGTCGAAGAAGGCATTGTTCCGGGAGGCGGCGCTACGCTGCTTCACTTAGCTGTCAAGCTCGAAGCGTTGAAAGAAACCTTGATCGATGAAGAGGCGATCGGCGCAAACATTGTGATGAAAGCGTTAGAAGCGCCTCTGAAACAAATCGCCGACAACTCAGGGGTTGAAGGCTCTGTCGTCGTCGAGAAAGTGCGTGGTTTAGACTTCAACATGGGTTACAACGCGCTAACCGACACCTATGAAGACTTAGTAGCTGCTGGAATTGTCGATCCGGCAAAAGTCGTCCGATCGGCGCTGCAAGATGCGGCTTCGATCGCAGGTATGGTGCTGACTACAGAAGCGCTCGTCGTCGAGAAACCTGAGCCGAAGTCTGCGGCCGGTGGTGGTGCCCCTGATATGGGTGGTATGGGCGGCATGGGCGGCATGGGTGGTATGGGCGGCATGGGCGGCATGGGCGGTATGGGTATGATGTAGTCCCCACTTAAATTAATTTGAAAGGGGTCGATCGTGTAGCGCGCTCGGCTCCTTTTTTAACGTGAATTCGACGGCTTCGTTACAGTTTGTCGTGCCCCCTAAATCCCCCAAGTTTGGGGGACTTCAAGCCAAAATTTCCGGTTCAAAGTCCCCCAGAATGGGGGATTTAGGGGGCAGAAGCCGCTGACAACGCAGCGAAAAAACTCGTCGAACTGACGTTTTTTTAGTGCCCAAAGGCGAACACACCTGCTTCCATTTGTTCATACCAATTTCGGAGGCAATTGCGATCGATCGTTCAATCCGACGGGGCACGGCATGCCATGCTTTTTGTCCGGGCATGGCACTGCCGCTCTCATGCGGATCTGCCGCCTTCACAAATCAAATGGGTATCAACGCTGATGGGTAAAATTTCAGTTACGCCTTCGTTAATTTGCTGTATCAAAGCAAGCTTCGTTTCTTCAACTTGGACATAGCATCTTCAGCCGCCTGTTTTTCTGCATCTCTCTTGTTACGACCTTTCCCTTCACCGTAAAGTTTGTTGCCCACATAAACTCTAGAAGCAAACTCAGGAGCATGGTCTGCTCCACCTATTTGTTCTGTGACATACTTCGGAATTGTTGCATCATTCGCCTGCGCGAATTCCTGAAACTTGTTTTTTGAGTCTACATTTGAGCGAACTATCATCACTTCTGGAGGTACAGAGTTAAACAGTTGTTCGACTAAAGGACGCAATGCTTCAATATCTCGATCGTGGTCTAAATAATAAGCTCCAACGACTGCCTCGAAAGTGCTGCTAAGAAGATTCGGATTTTGATAGCCACCATCGCGGATTGCACCTTGCCCTAATCGCATTCTGAAATCTAGACCAACCTCAGTGGCAAATTTAGCCAATTGTCTTTCGTCTACGAGTGCGGCTCGTCGTCGGGTCATTTCATCTTCTCCCAGTTCAGGATGAACCCGATAAAGATACTCGCCACTCACGAAATTGAGGATTGCATCACCTAAAAACTCCAGTCGCTCGTTGTCTCCATTTTCTCCAGGATTTTCATTGACGTAGGAACGATGGGTGAGCGATCGACGCAGAAGTTTCTCGTCATTAAACATCAAAAGTTTGTGCATTTTTTCTGGTTGTATTAACTAAAAACTGATTTGGGTGGAAACAAGAAAGCGCAATTGTCTGTAACACCTTCATCCCCCAACCTTTTCTTCCATGCCGTGAGAAGGGGAGCGATCCAGATCCCCTCTTCTAGGGCAGAAAAGAGGTTGGAGAAGAAGGGCGACCCAGCTACTTACATGACTGTCGAGGTGGAAAAAGGCTATCTCCACGAGAGTTGTTGCATGAAAAACAGGCGAGTCGTAAGTTCTCTAGTGAATTGGAGCCACCTCGACTCTTCGGTATCAGGTGATCGAGGGTCAGTTCTTCTGTGAGCAAGCAACGCCCACTCCAAAAACAATGAGAACCAAACTTGTGGGTCAATTGAGTTCTTTTAGACTTTCTTTGCTTAGAGTTCATGTCAAATTTCCTTGACTACTAGAGTTTAGTAGCATCGGAATATCGGACATAATCAGTTCCTTCCCACTTGTTGAGGAAATCACTAACTTGTCACCTAATGGTAAACGTCTCAAACGCACTATCTCAAAGCCTCACACCAGCGCATACCCAGTATGCTGAACCAGCGTTTACCCGAAATAGAATCTCACATCTCAGAAAACGCTAGACCAGAATACTGGGTGTGCATTGACTTGAGGATCAGAGATAGTGCCCATGAGACGAACATCTAGGAATTGATATTCATCTGCATGACTCAATACAAACACAGCTAGTTTTGATTGTCAAGTATCGAAAACTCACGCTTCTTTGCGATCGCGTCTCGCCAATATTTCTTTTGCGCTCTCACGAATAACTTAGAGTGCTAACGGGCTATTTAGGCTGAAACCTGGATGGTCTGGCTTCCTGCTAAACCAAAGGCATGATGAATCGCTCGCAGCGCCAGCACTCCCTGATCTTCTGCGACGACACAACTGACCTTAATTTCAGAAGTTGCAATCATTTGAATATTAATCTTCTGCTTGTACAATGCGTCAAACATCCGGGCTGCGACTCCGGGTTGACCAACCATGTCTGAGCCGACAATGCTGACCTTAGCGATCACCACATCCACCAAAATTTCACCATAACCTAATTCAGGAGCCGCTTTTTCTAAAACAGTCCGAGCCGCTTCTGCATCCATTTGGGCAACAGTGAAGGCAATATCGCGTGTCATGATGCCATTGAGCACTCGACAGCGCTGAGATTGGATGATCATATCGACGCTGATATTGTGATCGGCAAGCAGTTGGAAGACGTTTGCAGCCATACCCGGACGATCGGGCACATGACGAATCGCTAACTGGGCTTGCTTGAGATCCAACGCAACCCCGCGAACGGGATTTTGAGTGTTGAAGGTTGAGTCGTGGGTTTTGGGCTGATGATCGATCGCTGACTGAGTAATTTCAAACGCTTGGCAGAGCGTCGCGATCGCGTTTTCATAATCTTTCTGATCAATCACACAACTGACTTTGACCTCAGAAGTCGAGATCATCTGAATATTGATTCCAGCATTGGCTAACGTCGAGAACATTTGGGCAGCGACTCCCGGACGACCAATCATCCCGGCTCCAGCGATCGTCACTTTGGCGATCTGCTGCTCGACCATTACTTCTGGAGCTTTTTCTAAACTAGAAGCCTGATTGCCCATTAACGCTGGAATGATTGCATTGGCAACCGCTTCTGCACGGTTGAGAGAATTTTTTCTAACGGTAAATGCAATGTCGTTGGTATTGCCTTCGTGAATTGACTGAATCACTAAGTCAACATCTAAACTCTGAGTTGCAATCTCACCAAATAAGCGCGAGGCAACCCCTGGACGATCGGGCACTCGCAGTAAAGCAACTTTGGCTTGATCGGTGTCAAACTCGACAGCATCGACCGGACGGGCAATTTCTAATCCTTCGAGCGATCGCGGCTGTGGAGTCGGAGAAGTCACCCAAGTGCCTGGATCGTCTGTCCAGCTAGAACGCACGACAAGCGGCATTCCATAGTTACGGGCGATCTCAACCGCACGAGGATGCAGAACTTTTGCCCCCAAGCTGGCGAGTTCTAGCATCTCATCGCAGGTGATGTCGGTCATTAATTGAGCGTCTTCGACCAGTCGCGGATCTGCTGTGAGAATGCCCGGAACATCGGTGTAGATTTCGCAAAAGTCAGCTTTGAGGGCGGCGGCAAGGGCGACGGCTGACGTGTCTGAGCCGCCTCGACCGAGCGTCGTAATTTCTAGATCTTCGGTGCGGCTGACCCCCTGAAATCCGGCGACGACTACCACTTCACCACTTTTGAGATGACGCTCTAAGCGATCGGTGGCGATGTTCAAAATTCGGGCGCGGGTGTGGTGGGCTTCGGTGACGATGCCAACTTGTGCGCCAGTCAGAGAAACGGCAGGCTGTCCGAGTGCTTGCAGCGCCATGCTGAGGAGAGCGATCGTCACCTGTTCACCCGTTGAGAGCAGCATATCCATCTCGCGCCGACTGGGGTTGGTGGAGATCTGGTTAGCTAATTTGACTAACCCATCTGTGGTTTTGCCCATCGCGGAAACGACGACGACGACTGAATTTCCAGCGTTGACGGTTTTGATGACTCGCTGGGCGACCGCTTGAATGCGATCAACCGATCCCACCGAGGTGCCCCCATATTTCTGAACAATTAACGCCATGACGGTTGGTTTCCTACGATCGAAGGGTTCAGCCTCCGAAGCTCTTTTAAGGTTTTGATTTTATCGCGCTTAGGTCGTTGAGTTTTATAAACTACTTAGATGATAGCGAGGCAACCGATTTTGCAAACTAAAACTTGTCTAAGCGAAGTCGGGCTAGAGATCGTCAAGGTCAATTCCCTTCTCTCGTAAACGATTTAGTAAATCTTCTCGGAGTTGCCGCTCTTGTTCTGCCCGCTGTCGCTCTTGTTCTGCCCGCTGTCGCTCTTGTTCTGCCCGCTGTCGCTCTCGCGCAATGATCGTGTCAGGTGTCGGAAGACGTTGCCCGTGTAGGTCATACCAATACAACCAATTTTGTGTCCAGCTTTCAAACGTTCCTTGTTCAACTCCGATGCCTAGCGCTAATTCGGGCATCCAGACAGGATTTCCTGACTGTCGTAGGTAGTGTCCGTTGACTAGACGATAGACTTCAAACGAGTCGTGCTGGTCGCGCCGTCCATAGTCTGGATTGTAGATGATGTAGTAGAGTGCGCCTATGTTGGCATACTTTGCTATTTTGTTGTCATACTCGCCGCCATAGGTTTGAGAGACGCATTCTAAAACCAACTGAGGCACAACTTGTTCCTGCCAGATCACATAACTTCGTCTCCCGTTTTCCCGTTTTTGACGCGGAACGCCCAAACTTAGAAAGCCATCTGGCACGATCGCAGGTTGCCCAACTTCATAATAAACGCCCATGTTGACCCCAAAAAACCAATCCATTCGGTCTGCCCACAAGAGAGCGAGAATCGATCGCAACAAACTCGGAATCAGGACTTGAAGTTCATTATCCACTGGGGTATCGTCACTGTCGGGCAGATCGTCTTCGGTCGGCAGAGATTGCAACGGATTATATTGCACCACAACGATGTCCTCTGAGACTTCTTGGCTCTATTTTGACATTGACGCGATTAAAAAAGCCTCCCGATCGGGAGGCTGTGTCGTGAGATTAACCAAGAGCCATCGTTTATAGAACTGCGATCGCGCCTGCAATCGCGGAGGCCGCCGCAGAAATGATGGCGGTGCCAAATAACCACCAGGCGGCTGATTCGGCTGATTTACGGGTTTCTTCTGCCTGTTTTTTCGCCTGCCGCTTGACCGCTTCTAGGCGACGCTGGGCCTCTTCTTGAACGCGCTCTGCTCGTTGCAAAACGGTGTTTCGTGCGCCTTCGATTTGGTCGATGACGCGGTTAGCATCGGTTTCTGAGATGTCTTCACGAGAGCTAAGAAGGGCAACCAGCGTTTCACGATTAAAGCTGCCGAGCCGATCGCGCATGGCATCAAATCCAGCTTGGGGGTCGTGGAACATTGTCCGCACGTCTTGACGAATGCCTTCATAGTTGAGTTCGGGGCGATCGAGGGAATTCAGATAGTCCCGAATTCTCGCAAAGATGCCGTCAACTACAGACTGAAGGCGGTCTTGAATGCCCTGGATTTGCGCCATAAACTGCTCACGCACCGAGAGAACTTGATCGACGACGCGATTAGCTTCTTCTTCGGTCATGTCTTGACGCTGGGATAGGAGCGCGACGATCGTCGGGCGATCGATTTCGGCAACGCGAGTTCCGAGGTTACTCAATCCCAATCGGGGGTCACGCAGCAGGATGTGCAAATCGTGCTTAATGCCATCGGGGTTGAGGGCAGCCTTGTGAGTGTTGCGGAGATAGCCTTCTAAAGCTGATTCAAAGTTCATAACTCGCTGCTGAGTCCGGGTTGCCAGACGACGAGGCGCACGAGCAATGCTGCGAAGCGACGATTGAACTTGATCGATCACCTGGTTGACTTGCTCTTCGCTCAGATCTTGGCGCTGGCTAAGAAGTTTAACCAGGGTTTCACGATCGACCTGAGAGAGCCGCGTCCCCAGTGCGTAGGCTCCTGCTTTGGGGTCGTGCAGCAGCGTATTTAAATCGCGCTTAATGCCGTCGGGGTCGAGTTCCTTCAGGTTGGTGTTTTTCAAATAGTCTGAGATTTTGACCGTGACTTGATCCACTTGCTCTTTTGCTTTTCCGGCAGCAATTTGAGGCGAATGGAGAATGTTGTGCCGCACGTCTTCAAGCTGACTGATCACCCGATCGGCTTCTTCGGCAGTCATGTCTTTACGTTGGGCAAGCAACTGCACGAGGGTGTCTCGATCGAACTGACTGAGCCGACCGCGCAACGCTGATGCTCCTGCTTGCGGATCGTCTAACAGAAGTTTGAAATCGCGCTTGATGCCGTCAGGGTTGAGTTCATCTTTGTTAGTGTTTTGCAGATAAGACTCGACTCTAATTCGCAATGCGTCGGCTTCAGATTTGACGCGCTCTTGAGCCGTCTTTGCGGTATTGAGGGTGCGATCGCGCACACTTTCGACCTGTCCAACGATGCGCTCGGCTTCTTCTTGCGATATATCTGAGCGTTGTGCCAACAATTGCACGATCGTGTCTCGATCGAACTGACTCAAACGGCTGCTTAATGCATCGTAACCCGCTTCGGGGTCTTGCAGGATTAGGGAGAGATCTCGCTCGATGCCGTCAGGATTGAGTTCGGCTTTATCAGTTGAGCGTAAATAATTCTCAAGGCGACCCCGCAGATCTTGAGACTGACCTTGTTCGTCAGAGGCTTGCACCGTTCCTAAAATGGCAGTGCGAATCGTTTCTAGCTGATCAGCGACCTCTGCAACTCTGGCAACAGAAAGGTCGCCTCGTTGAGTTAGCAGATTTACAAAGTCAGTCCGGTTTAACTGCTCTAGCTGACGACGCACGATCGCGGGGTTGGCTTCGGGATCGTAGAGAACGTCTCTAAATTCGGTTTCTAAGGTTTCTCGATTCAGGTGCCAAGAGTAGGCGTTGAGTAGATAATTTTCGACATCTGCTTTGATCGGGCTAAAGCCTGGAGCCTTTTCAGCCACCTGACTTCCGACCTGTTGAGCGCCCTGAGTCACTTTATCTTTTGCGGTCTGAAGTTGTCCTAAAATCTTCTCGACATCTAGATCCGCGAGGTCGGTGCGTCCCATCACAGTGCCCATCAGGGTGGCAAACTGCATCGCCCGATCGACCATACTCAGTTGCTCTTTAGGCGGCTGACTCGTTGCAGCTAGTCCAGACTGCTGAGGATTTTCCAACATTTGCCCCTGTCGGCGGACTTCTTCGGTCAGTCGATCGAGCTTGGCGTTTAGCTCGTTGGTGTTGACTGAACCCGATTGGACAGTTTTTAAATACTCCATCATTTCTGCGGTGGGATCTTTGCGCTGAAACTGACCGAGTGTTTTTTGCCAAACCGACTCTAACTGATCGACTAATCGATTTGCGTCTTGCTTAGATAAGTCAGTGCGGCTGCTAATCAGATTTAAGAATGTGTTGCGATCGATGTGCCGCAACCGCTCCATGACTTCAGTCGGAGACGTGCTTCCGGCGATTGACTGCAATTCTGGGTCGTTGACAAGTTTCTCAAACTCTCCTCGAATCCGAGACACATCTAACTGAGGCGGACGAATTTTTTCGAGATAGTCTTCGATCGAGTCGCGAACGTGGATCGGATCAACTGCGTTCCCCAACTCTCGCCGAACTGCTGCCGCCGCCGCTTCTGCGGTAGAAACGACTTGCTGATTGATCGCTTTAGCGCCAACTGCTGCTGTTGCTGTGCCCAAAATTGCCTGAAACCCAGAGGTAGCGCTGTTCACCAATGAGCCAATCAGAGAACCAACTGTGGTTGAGCTAAACCACACCAAAAGGACGAAGTAAGCGCCCCAAATTACCAGACCTACGATCGCACCCAAAACTGCACTGCTCAACAAACTCAGCTTCACTGCCAGCAGACAGGCAACAAATAGAGCAATGCTAACGGTAATGAGTGTCCATAAGCCAACCGCAAATTCAATTTTACGAATGGTTCCACCTACGCTGCCTGATTCAGGATTGTGATCCTGATCAGAGTCAGAAGAACGCCCTAAATATGAAATACCTGCCGCAACGGACAAGTTTGTTAACAGAATCTGAAATGCAAACGCTAATACAAGTCCTGAAATTAGAGCTACAAAAAATCTTGGACCTGAAAATACTAATGCTGCCTGTTCGGGAGTGTTAACCCCCGGATCGACGGGAATCTGCATCAGCCAGGGGATCTGACTGAGTTCCCAAGTAATTTTTGAAAGTTGAAACATAGGAATTTCCTCTCCATTACCAAACCCGCGCAACTGAGCAATTGCGCCAGCCAAGCTCTGTAATTGTGTAGAACAACGCTTGCTGTCAGGATGACTGACTTAAAAGGGTTTCAGCATCCTCCACAAGTCGGAGAAAGATATGCCCGCAGGAGTAGGGGCTACAGATATTGTGAGCGAAATTGCTCGACGACGCGATCGAGAGGCTTCAAATAGTCGATAGCATGATCCGGCGGAGGTTAACTGAGATTTTGCACCAGCCTCTTCACTGCGATTGTGTCCCGCCCGTGAATGGAATTCCGGGCTAGCCTTGCGAAGTCCGTTGAAACGGACTGAATACCTCAAATCCTCTTGCAGTCCCTTCAGTGGACTTCGCACCGTTAGACCGTGATTGAAAATCACGGGCGGGTCTGAGCTAAAAACGACTCGATCGAACGGGGCTGATTGAGTGGGTGCAAGGTCTCAGCTAATGAAGAAAATTCCGTGAATTCGGTCTGGAAAGGCAGCCAGCATTATTTTGGCGGCAACTAGGTTGAGGTGTTCGCTGGTCTGTTTGGGGATGAGGAGGCGATCGTTTGCATGAGTCCCTCGCTGGATATCTGACGTTGTAGGGCGGATTGGCAGCGGCAATCAGTATGGCTTCTAACTGTGATGATAGCGTTTGGAGTTGATGAAATTGAGCTGAGAAGATGTTTGAACAGTATAAGAAGTTCCTTCGCTCTCGATGCTGTCCCGCCCGTGACTGAAAGTCCGGGCTAACGGTGCGAAGTCCACTGAAGGGACTAAGACAGTCTATTTGAGGCTCTTTCAGTCCCTTTAGTGGACTTTATCGGGTTAGCCCCGACTTTCAGTCGAGGGGCGGGTGAATGCAATGAACGACACGTTTCAAACACGCTCTAACCTTGGATGATTTGCCAGTTGGGTTTCTCATGCGTCCCAGACGTGCTTGCGGCAGACTTCGTAGGCTTCGACGGCGGCGGGATTGTGGGGGTCGTTGAGGCTGGGATGGTGACGGAAGCGATTACCCCTTGGGAAACTGCGTAGCAACCGCAGTCAACCCTGAACAGGTGCTTAAACACAATCTGGCTTGCAGCGAGGTGGGGTTAGGCAACTTTTTCGGCTTTGAGCTGTCCTTCAACTCGCTCGTATTCATCTTCGAGGAGCCAGAGTTTTGCGGCTTGGTAGGAAGATCCGGTAAAGACAACTTGATAGTTTTGTGCTGGATCGTAGATGCTACAGTTCTCCTGTTCGTCGCAGAGCAGGATCAGAACGTAGGGGGGAGAGGCGGTTGGATCGACCCAGAGTTCTGTGAAGTCCCAGTTATCGGCTAGGGCGAGTGCGGGGGATAACATGATATTTGTCTCCTTTGATCTTCATTTCTCCATAATAGAGCAGGGTTTGGTTGCCGTCTGCGTCGAGTCGATAGCCAATGGGTTCTGCAAAGTAGAGTCCGTAGCGATCGTGTCCCCGCAGGGTTCCTGTAAATTCGCCGTTCTGTAAAATGGCTGTGGCGACGGTTTTGAGTGTGGCGCGATCGTGGAAGAGATGGACGCTGCCTTCTTGCTCTAGGAGCTTTTGCATTTGTGGGGTGTTGGGCAGGTGTTTGGCAAGGTGTCTTGTGTCGAGAGTCAGGTCACGATCGATCATGCTGTTGTTTCATCTCTGTTTTGCCTGGGGATGAGGAGGCGATCGTTTGCATGAGTCCCTCGCTGAGACGATGAGTTTGGTCTAATGGTAACGATTGAGAGATTCATTATTTTTTCTCATCGGATTTGGGAGGCAGCTTACGATCGTGGTTCTCTTCTGGGTCGTGGTCTTTGAGGAAGGGGACAGCTTTCCAGAAGCCATCCAAGGTTTCTTGAAAGGTGCTGTTGTCGATGATGCCTGTGGTTCTTAGGATGAAGATGCCGATTCCACCGAAAGCGATTAGAACTGCCATCATGGTCACAACCAGATTTAATCCGGGGACGTAATGGGCGATCGCTGCA
This sequence comes from Phormidesmis priestleyi ULC007, assembly GCF_001895925.1. GTDB lineage: Bacteria > Cyanobacteriota > Cyanobacteriia > Leptolyngbyales > Leptolyngbyaceae > Phormidesmis_A > Phormidesmis_A priestleyi_A. The sequence goes on from NZ_MPPI01000005.1 coordinate 61,578, forward strand.
AAGATTGCGGCGACGACTCCTAGAACGACGAGCATTACGACACTTGTTTTGACTAAGCCGGGACGCTGGTGAGGTTTAGGTAGAGGGCGGAGGGGTTGATCGCTGCGGGTTCTTTCACTGCGATCGAGGCGATCGTTGAGGTTATTTTGGCGATTTGCTTGGGATTCCACGCCTTCGAGGAGGTCGCGAAGATTGTAGGTTCCTTTGAGGCGGGGGAGGGAGGCTTCTACGGTGCCTTCGTGTTCAAGTTTGCAGAGGTAATTGTAATCGACGGGGACTTCTCGTTTGGTGGGTTTGCCGTTGACAATTTCTCGAATGACTAGGAATTCTTGGACGGCTAGGTTGGTGTGGAGTTTGGTGAAGTCGGCGCGGATCAGGTTGAGTAGAGAACTGGTGCGGGAGCCTTGGACTTTGATGCTGATGATGTTGTCTTCTTCGTCTGCGCGGACGAGGGCTTTGCTGTTGTCACGGGTGAGGACGGCTCCGCTACGCCAGCGCATGGTTTTGTAGATGAGGGTGTGGTTGCGGACGATGAAGCGGGAGATGATGATGCTGGGGAGGATGTCGTAGTGATATTGGAAGTGGAGCGGGGCGGTTTCGTAGGTGTCTACGTCGGGTTCGTCGATCGGTAAGAGGTCAGAGATGAGGTAACGATCGCCGCTGTAGCCGTCGAGGGGAAAGCAGAGTTCAAACTTCTCCATTAGTTGCATGAGGAAGGGGCGTTTGTTTTGGGGATAGCGATCGGGTTGTTTGAGGATGGTGCTGAGGTCGGGGAGGGCAAGGATACCTTTTTTGTTGACCATGAGGTCATGGTTGTTGAGGATGTCGTATACGCCGCTTGTGACCCATTCGGGGTTGAGGACGTTGGTTTCGCTGAGGCGGGGGTCGTTGCGGTAGTTGAGGACAATGCCAAGGTCGTGGAGGACTTCGACGAGGATTTCTTGGTCTTGAGGGGTATCGATTTCGGCGTGGGTGCAGAGGGTTTGGTATCTTTCGTAAGAAATGAAGTCGTAGCTGGTTCGCATTTGTTCGAGTTGGGTTTTGATGTCGAACCAGGCTTGGGGGAAGAGATCGCGGATGTGGGGGATTTGGTCGATTTGGTTGGCGATTGCTTGCCAGAGTTTGTCGATGCCGTCGCCTGTTTTGCAGGAGGTGGAGAGGACTTGTTTAATTTGGGGGTATTTCTTTTTGAGGGTGCGGGCTTTGAGTTCTAGGGGGTGTTCGTCTGAGCAGTTGCCGACGATGATCACGGGGGAGTTGCCGCCGTATGTTTCGATGAGCTTGAGCCAATATTCGACGCGGTTTTGCGGTTCGTTTTTGCGGTTGTCAAGGACGAGGAGATAGAGGCTGCGTTTGGTGAGGAAGAATTGGTGGGTGCTGTGCATGACGCGCTGCCCGCCAAAGTCCCAGAGATTAAGCTGGATGGTTTGGTCGCTGTTGGGCAGTCGCCAGGGTTGGATGTTGATGCCGGGAGTTTTGGGTTCGTTGGGGTTGAAGGTGTCTTGGGTGAGCCGTTTGAGGAGGGAGGTTTTGCCGACATCACCTTCGCCGATGAGGAGGATTTTTAATTCATTTAATGGGCGATTAAAGACAGATTTGAGGTAGGCGAAAATTGCCTGCGGCTCACCGTCTTCCCCTTCATGTTCACCCCAACCCTTACGAACAATTTCAGGCGGCACATTCTGAATGGGGTTATCTTCCAAGGCAAGGCTTTTGAGATTAGTCAGTTGAGTGATCGCGTCCGGGATAACAGTAATTTGGTTGTCCCGGAGATTAAGCCCTTTGAGATTGGTCAATTGAGTGATCGCGTCCGGGATAATGGTGATTTGGTTGTCCCGGAGGTCAAGCTGTGTGAGATTGGTCAGTTGAGTGATCGCGTCCGGGATAACAGTGATTTGGTTGTGATAGAGGTTAAGCGCTTTCAACTGGGTCAATCGCCCGATCTCTAGCGGTACCTCCGTGAGTTTCTGCCCCGACAGGTCAAGCACTTTCAAGTTTTCGGTGTAGGCACGATCGATAAGTTCAAGAACAGAGGAAGGAGTCATAAGACGTGAGAATGAGGGATTGAGAAGTCAGAAGGATGTTTCTAGTTTGACAAAGAGATTCGAGAAGTAGACGAGTGGCATCCTATCCATTTGGCTTGTCGCCGTATCCGTTCAGGTTGTTGTCATGATCGCTAAGCCGTTCTTCGTGAAAACCGCAACCTTCGCCACAAACATTCCGACATTCACCACAAACGTTACAACCTTCGTCACAAACACCGCAATTTTCTGAGTAAAACTACTCGCCGTCGCGACATCACTACGGAAAACCATGAGACGCGATCGCCAAACTCTTCACAAACAACACAATCTTTGCGCGAATCACTCAACCAGTTTTCTAGCAACCAAAGACAAACTAGAACAGTACAGAATCCTAGAAAGGAACCATCTACTATGCCACGCGCACAGCGAACCTCTCGCATTCTCGACAAAGGGCAACTGCGGATCTTGAAGCTCAAAGCCATCGATCCTCAGCTTAACTTTGGCAACGATCGCAACCTTTCGACCCTTGCCACGCAAATCGATCAGCTAAACGCCAAATTAAACGACTACAACGACACCATCGCCACCCTCGACATCGCCAAACAAGAGATCGACCAGATGGAACGCGACCTGGGCGACCTGCTCGACCAACTACTCAACGGCGTAAGCGGCAAATATGGCAACGACAGCCGCGAATATGAGATGGCAGGCGGAACCCGCAAGAGCGATCGCGTTCGCAAAAGTGCCCAAAGCCGAACCAAAAACGGCGGTGTCAAACTCGCGACTGTGGGAAGCACCCAATAGTTTGCCAAACCCTCGGAGGTTCAAGTCACCAGTGGTCACGATGCTTGTCAAAACCTCGGAGGTTTAAGCCACCCTTGGGCAGATGCTTGACTCCTAAGTAAAACCTCCGAGGTTTGCGCCAGCCTCCTAACCTCCGAGATTTGCGCCAGATTTCAGCCTATTGAAATTGAGATCGAAACTGTTCGACCGCTCGATCGAGTCCCACCGATCGAGAGGCTTTAAACAAAATCCGATCGCCCGATCGTACCAGTTCTTTGAGTCGAGCCACGACCGCTTCGTGAGTCGAAAATTGCTCAGATGGCAGGGGATCGGCTCCGATCGTCAGGGCTTCGGCTTCGGCTTGGTCTGCCAAAATCAAAAGTCCGTCGAGGTTAAGCTGCTTTGCCATTGCCCCGACCTGTTGATGAAAGGGCACAGACCAGTCTCCTAACTCTTTCATGGTGCCGAGAACTGCGATATGACGCGTTCCGGGCGTGTCTGCCAACAATTGCAGCGCCGCCAGCATTGATTCTAATCCCGCGTTGTAAGTCTCATCTAGAATCACGATGTCGTTCGCGAGTTCAAATTTGCGCGATCGTCCCCCCGGTATTGCCACATCCACGCCTGCTGAAAGCGCTGACTCATCTAGGTTTAAAGTTTTCGCGACTGCCAAAGCTGCCAAATAATTTAGAGCGTTGTGCTGTCCGACTAACGGTAGAGGAAACGATCGATCGCCCACCTTGAGCGTTTCAGCGTCGATGAGTTGCCCGTGCAGGTCGCCACCTTCTAGCCCATAAGTAATGGTCTGTCCTTGCCAAACAGTCTGGGCGGTTTGAATTAATAATGGGTTGTCGTGATTGAGAATCGCGATCGCATCTTGGGGCATTTCTGCCAGCAGTTCACATTTGGCTTCGGCGATCGCGGTTCTTGATCCCAGTCGCCCAATATGCGCGGTTCCCACATTGGTAATCACCGCAATATCAGGACTCGCAATTTGGCTAAGAAGGGCAATTTCTCCTCGCGCCCGCATTCCCATCTCAACGACAGCATAATCATGAGTTTGCCCCAACTCTAGAAGGGTTTTAGGAACGCCAATCTCGTTGTTATAATTCGCTTCAGTCTTCAGCACGTTTCCATAGTTCGACAGCACCGCCGCGATCAATTCTTTAGTCGTGGTTTTGCCTACCGAACCTGTGATCGCGATTACCGGAATTTTGAACTGATTTCGCCACCAGTGCGCGATCGCTTGATAAGCCTCAAGGGCGTCTTTTACTCTCAGAATCGGCAGATTTGAGGTTTGAAATTGAACATCGACGATCGCGGCTATCGCGCCCTGCTTCAACGCTTGGCTCACGAAATCGTGCCCGTCAAATTTTTCGCCGCGCAGCCCTAAAAAGATTTCTCCTGGCTTGAGACTGCGGCTATCGATGGTGATGCCGATCGCCGTTTGAGTCAGCGCTTGCTCAGTTAAATTTTCAGCAGTTGCACCCAAAACGTCAATCAGTTGGGTCAGCGTGGCGTGAAATGACATAAAGACTAATGACAGTGAGGTAATGAATATTGAACGCTGTAGCGGTTGCCCTTGGCAAGTTTTGAGACGACTGAATTAGAAATTGCGAAAACTTGCGCCGATCGGGTTGCTTTTTGCTATACTAGTCAAGGCTCAAGTCAAATTTGATTTGAACCCTGGCATCTCAGCCAGCCCGTGCGGATGTGGCGGAATTGGTATACGCGCACGCTTGAGGTGCGTGTGGCTTTGCCTTGCGAGTTCGAGTCTCGCCATCCGCATTATAAAGAGGCACCCCGATCGGGGTGCCTTTTTGTTGTTGAGAATCGTGAATTAAATAAATGTGAATTCGATGAAGCTTTATGTGAATTCGATGAAGCTTTTCGCTGCGGTCACAAATCCGGGCTGCCCCCTAAATCCCCCAAAATTGGGGGACTTCAAGCCAAAATTTCCGGTTCAAAGTCCCCCAGAATGGGGGATTTAGGGGGCAGAAGCCGCTGACAACGAAGCGAAAAAATTCGTCGAACTGACGTTAAATAAGGCCGCACAACATTCAGGCTACGTTTTGGTCTTTTGCCCAAGGACAAAAGGAACCGGACTCTAGCTCCCTCTCCTTGGGGAGAGGGTAAATCCGGGTCTTATCTAATTCACGATCTTTAAGCGGACTTGTATCTTGACGAATCTGATGAGCGAGGCTGAATCGCGATACCTTAAGACTGATGAGAATTGCTGCAACTGATATGACGCTAACTGAACAAATTCTCTCCCAGCTTCCGGGTGATGTGTTGGGTGGGCTGCGACGATCGGATGCTCTATGGAAAGCGCTGCGAGACGATACATTACCTGTTTCTACAGTCGTCCACGATCGGGATGATTTATTAGAAAAAGTTGATTGGGATGTCGTGATTTGTGGCGGCACATTAGGAATTTTAATCGGGGCGGCGCTGGCCCAAAAAGGTTGGCGAGTTGCCTTATTAGAGCGCGGAATCTTGCAAGGACGAGAACAAGAATGGAACATTTCTCGTAAAGAACTACAGGTGTTTATCGAGTTAGGGTTGCTGACAGAAACCGCGTTAGAAAAGGCTATTTCTAGTGAATTTAATCCCGTCCGAGTCAGCTTTTTGGGTGGCTCTGATGTGTTTGCAGAAAATGTTTTGAATATTGGGGTCAATCCCATTTTGCTATTAGAAGCCCTTAAGCAAACATTTCTCGCGGCGGGTGGAATGCTATTTGAAAAAACACCGTTTGAAGAGGTGGCAATTCATCCTAATGGGGTTTCTATTCAAGGAAGATTTACGGCACGGCTCATGCTCGATGCAATGGGCTATTTTTCGCCAATAGTTCGACAAGCCAGACAAGGGCAAAAACCGGATGCTGTTTGTTTGGTGGTGGGCAGTTGTGCAACTGGGTTTCCTGGGAATAATTCTGGCGATTTGATTGTTTCGTTTACGCCGTTGCAGCGTCAGTGCCAATATTTTTGGGAGGCATTTCCAGCGCGAGACGGCAGGACAACTTATTTGTTTACTTATGTGGATGCTCACCCCGATCGCTTAACACTAGAAACTCTGTTTGAAGACTATTTGCGATTGCTTCCTGACTATCAAAAGGTTGAGCTTTCTCAGCTACAATTTCAGCGGGCTTTGTTTGGGTTTTTCCCATCCTATCGTGACAGCCCACTCAAACCTAAGTGGGATCGCATTCTGCCTGTAGGCGACAGCAGCAGTAGCCAATCACCCTTGAGTTTCGGCGGTTTTGGGGCAATGGTGCGCCACTTGGACCGCTTGACCCAAGGCATTCACGAAGCGTTAGAAAGCGATAGTTTGAGTCGAAATGGATTGGTGCCGTTGCAGCCTTATCAACCCAATTTAGCTGTGACCTGGCTGTTTCAAAAGGCAATGAGCGTCAGAGTTGATCAAACGATCGAGCCAAATCAAATTAATCAACTGCTGACGATCGTCTTTCAAGAAATGCAGCAGCTTGGCGACCCTGTTCTCAAGCCCTTCCTTCAGGATGTGGTGCAATTTGTGCCGCTGTTTCAAACTTTGATTAAGACTGGAGTTCGCCATCCGGGTATCGTTCTCAAAATTCTTCCGCAAGTCGGAGTTTTGACTTTATTAGATTGGATGAGACACGCAATTAATCTGGCTGGCTATTCTGTTCTCTATCCATTGGGGCAAATTCTAGAACCCTGGGTAAAGACTTTATCGCCGACTCAAGCGTATTATTGGCATCGCCAGATTCAAGCCTGGAAATATGGCTCAGGCGGAGATTATAAGCAGTAAATTTTAGTTTTGACTGAGTAATTATTTATGGATTTCTCTTTAGCTAGACAGCATTTTTATCAAGAAGTTCGGCAACCCGATGAGCAGATTAATCTGGAGCGGGCAGCTCTTTATATTGCTCAGGAAGAGTATCCAGATTTAGATGTCGATGAATATTTGAATGCGTTAGATACGATCGCAGAGGATATTCGAGAACAACTGCCGATCGAGTCCTATCCGTTAAAAATTGTCAAAACGATTAATCACTATTTATATGAAAACTTAGGATTTATTGGCAATACTGAAAATTACTACGATCCTTGCAATAGTTTTTTGAATGATGTGATCGATCGTCGTACTGGAATTCCGATCACGTTATCGCTGGTGTATTTGGCGATCGCTCAACGGTTAGATTTTCCGATGGTGGGAATTGGAATGCCAGGACATTTTTTGATCCGTCCGATTCAAGAAGACATGGAGATTTTTGTAGATGCGTTTGATCAGGGTGAGATTTTGTTTCCTCAAGACTGCCAAGATCGACTCAACCAAATGTCTGGTCAGATCGTTGAGATGCAACCCCAATTTCTAGCTGCCGTCACTCCTCGACAGTTTTTAGCCAGAATGTTGACGAATTTAAAAGCGATTTATCTCAATCGCGGCGAGTTGGAAAAGGTCTTGACGGCGATCGAGCGGATTTTGATCCTGTTTCCCGATGCTGCATTTGAGTTGCGCGATCGCGGCATTCTCTATTTTCGGACAAATCGCTGGATCGAAGCGCGTCAAGACCTCAAAGCTTATTTAGAAGCGGTGCCAATGGCAGACGATCGCGACACGATTCGCAAACTGCTCGATCGCATTGGGCAAGGAAATTAACAAAGGTAATGGACACGGCATTGCCATGTCCATTGCAAATCTGGCTTTATTTAACGTGAGTTCGACGAGTTTTTTCGCTTCGTTCTGGCTTCTGCCCCCTAAATCCCCCAATTCGGGGGACTTCAAGCCAAAATTTCCGATTCAAAGTCCCCCAATTTTGGAGGATTTAGGGGGCTTCCCGAATTCATCATCGGAGTGAACCACTTCTATCGAACTCACGTTTATTTAGATTGCAACATCATTTCTATTTGGGTTTTGGTGGCGATCGTCGTCACCGCAGATGTTCTAGGATTAGGCAATTGCATTTGAGCCGATGAGGTCATCGAAAGCGTAGAAATGGATGGCATCAAGCGATCGAACCGCACTTTACTCTCTCCTTGCCCGGTTGTGTTGAGCGATTTTAGGGTCACATTCGCCCCTTTTGGCATTCCTGGTATCGTCAGCTTTTGACCCTGTGCCTGTTGATCAACGCTCACCTTGAGAGTGGCAGCGCCATCTTTTAAGCTTACTAGCTCATAGGTTTCGGTTTGGTTGAGCATCATGCCATAGATTTTGACGGGCATCAGCGTCTTCCACTGAGCGCCCACACCAACCGCCACCTCAGGCAGTGGGACAGAAAGCTGGTCTAGCGATCGAAATGACTGCTCTAACATCTGGCGAGTCATAGCATCGACACTTTTAGGAATGGTCAGACTCATGGATTTTGTGTGCCCCCGATCGTCCATTACAAAAGAGCCGTTCAAGCCAACTATTTTTTTCACCTGAGCGCGCGCTGTGTTGAGCACTCCCGCAGGAATTGAGGCATCGCCTTTCATGTCTGCATCGGTGTAACGAAACTTATAGTGAATATCACCGTTAGGATCAACTTGGGTGACTACCGTTTCCATCTTCATCAGAGTGGAAGGCAGTTTGGTCGATCGGGGTGCAGGCATCCCTGGAATCGACATTTCCATTGCCGTATTCAAAGTGATGGTGGCTGTCTCGATCGTATTCACCGCTGGCTTAAAGCGCAGAACTTGCTGAGGTTGTGCGCCTGCACTCAATAACTCAACTTTGGGCTGAGAAGCTGGAGTAACTGAGGGTTGTGTCTGGCTGACCACCTGCTTGGCGAACGTTTGAGCCACGATCGGCTTCAGCCCCAACCCAGTGGTAAGCAGCAACAGAGAGCCGACAAATAACGTTTTCTTCATAACAACCTTAAATGGGATAGATTTTCAGTGAGGCACGGGGGCAGCTACAATTCCGCGTGTCTCTAGCTCGGAAGCGACTCGTAAAACTAGAGCTTCATTGTAAGAAGCCGCGATAATCTGCACACCTAGAGGCAACTGACCCGATCGCTGAATCGGCACCGAAATAATCGGTAAGCCAATAAACGAGAGCGGTTGAGTAAACATTCCTAAATTTGGGCGAACCAGAACTTCGACTCCGTTTACGGTCATCCGTTCCTGACCGATCAGCGGAGCAGAACAAGGCGTAGTCGGAGCCAGAATGATATCGACGTGTTGAAAAATCTCACGAACTTGGTCACAATACCAACGTCGAAACCGTTGCGCCTGCACATACCAATGACCCGGAACGAGACACCCTGCTAGAAAGCGATCGCGCGTAGCGGGGTCAAAGTCTTGAGGTCGCGTCTTTAAATCTGCGAAATGCAAATTTGCCCCTTCACAGGAGGTAATCACAAACGCTGCTGCACGAGCGCGGTGGGCTTCTGGAATGGTAACTCGTTGACTTACGCCCAAAGCTTTAGCAATCTGTTCGACCGCTGCAAACACTTCGGGTTCTGCGCCTTCTGCAAAATAGCCATCAGCGATCGCAATTCGCAACCCCGTCGCCCCTTTTGAAAGTTCTGGAGTGCAAAGCTGAGGCGGACGCTGGCTACAAACTGGATCATCGGCATCATATCCTTGCAGCACATCGAAAACGGTGGCGATATCGCGAGTTGATCGAGCAAATGGGCCTAAATGATCAAAACTACTGGAGAACAGATAAGCACCCGATCGTGGCAGCCTTCCATAAGTCGGCTTCAACCCAAAAATTCCACATAAAGCCGCAGGCACTCTGATCGAGCCGTTGGTATCGGAACCCAGCGTGATCGGCACCAAACCAGATGCGATCGCTGCCGCCGATCCGCCAGACGATCCGCCAGCAATGCGACTGACATCATGAGGGTTGTGCGATGCCCCATAGTGAGCATTTTCAGTGGTAAACCCGTAGGCATATTCGTCCATATTGAGCGCACCGACTAGCACGGCCCCAGCTTGTTTGAGGCGAGTTACCAGGGTTGCGTCTTTGTTCGCAGATGACTTTTCAGCGTTAATTTTAGAACCCGCTAATGTGGTCACGCCTTGAATGTCAAACAAATCTTTGACCGCAAATGGCACTCCTGCTAATGCACCTGGCTCTTTGCCCTCGGCGATCGCGTGATCAATTCGCTCAGCATCGGCTAGGGCTGAATCAGCCAAAACGGTCGTGAAACAGTTGTAGGTTTGATCGTGTTCTGCAATGCGGGCAAGGGCAGCCGCAACGACCGATCGGGCAGATACATCTTGTCGTCGAACGGTTTCTGCAATCTGAGTGGCATCGGGGTGAGGTGAGTTCATGGTTCAAACACGGGTGCGGCTTCAATCTCTTCAGGTAGAGGAAACTCCATTACGAGTTGAGCGATCGCTTGAATGCGCTCAAAGTTTGCCACCACGCCCGGACGGTGATCAGGATTAAGCGGCAATCCAACGAGCGCAGCGATCCGATCGACACATTCAGCCGCATCCATTTGATCTGTCATCTCGACTCCTCAAAACTAAACGCAACGATCGCCTCTAAAGTTTAATATCTCGAATGTTAACCTTCTGCAAATTCACGAATATACGATCGCCACCCACCAAACTGAGTGATTTCTCGCTTTCCTTCGCACAAAAACGGTTCTCCTAACACACCCAAAACCTCTTCCCCGTCTGATAGTCGAACTTTGCCGATACATAGTCCAGCAGGTTCTAATTTTAATAAAGTGCTGACTCCACTAGCGGGAACTGCCCAAACTTCAACGGCGATCGCGACTCCGCCCTCAGTAACTTTCAGCATAGCGGGGTGACGATCGTCGATCGACCACAGCCGATAAGCCGGTTCGGTCGTCGTTTCTCGTACAAACGTTGCCCCAACCGAGAGCAGGTTTCCATTTAACTCCAGCTCTTGCATTAAAGTGCCATTGACTGCTAGATACACAATAGATTCCATTAAAAAAGACGCTGAATCCAACGTCTCTACAGAGTATTTATTTTAGAACGACTAAGACTGCTTGAGATAATCTACCAGTGCATGTAACCCCAATCGGTAGCTTTCGGCACCAAACCCGCTAATCTGACCGATCGCAACCTCAGCAATATAAGAGTGATGACGAAACGCTTCGCGACGATAAATATTGCTGAGATGAACCTCGACGGTTGGAAGATTGACAGCCGCGATCGCATCTCGAATCGCCACACTCGTATGGGTATAAGCTCCAGCATTGATCAAAATTCCTTGATGCTGATCTTGGGCCGCATGAATAAAATCCACCAAGACCCCTTCGTGGTTGGACTGTAGAGCCGCAGATTTGACCTGCAACTCCTGAGCTTCTCGCTCCAACATCTGATTTATTTCGTCCAGTGTCACAACCCCGTAAACCCCAGGTTCTCGTTTACCCAGAAGATTAAGGTTGGGCCCGTGAAGAACCAAAATGTTTTGCAAACAAATTTAAATTAATAGGTTATCGACGACGCTGCGGGTCATTCACAGGCACTGGGATCGGCTCTGCTTCGGGTTGAACCTCTGGACCTAGCAGCGCCTCGATGAGTCTGCGAGTCCATTCTTTTAGCTTTTCCAACACCTTTTCAATGTAATCCATTGAACAGACGGCTCCTTGAATATCGCTTGGACTTTTTACTGCTCTGTCTAAGACGAACTTAGACAAAACCAAAACTTCACAAAAACCTGATCAAATATTAACAGGAGGTAACCGGAAAACCAACTGTCACCTTGATCATTTTTTCGTCGCTTCTCAAATGATAACGAATTCCACGCAGGGATCAAGGGGTTTACTGATTTATTAGGGGTTCGCTTAACAGTTTTCGACGCAGATGATCCAGGGCACTAGAGGCGCTAACGTGCCGCACCCATTCCCGTCCGCGTGCCCCAAACTGATGAGCAAAGCTTGTTACCTGCTCGTCCGGGCCCGCTAACCCAATGTAGACTAATCCCACAGGTTTAGTTTCAGTGCCGCCTTCGGGCCCGGCGATGCCTGTAATGCTGATTCCCCAAGTGGTGTTGAGGCGCGATCGTACACCCACTGCCATTTGCTGCGCCACGACTTCGCTGACGGCTCCATGCTGCGCCAGAGTTTCGGGATCAATGCCCAAAAGTGCGACTTTTGCTGAATTGTCATAGGAAATCACGCCACCCCAAAAATAGCGAGAGCTACCAGAAACGCTGGTGAGCATTTGCCCCAAGCCGCCTCCGGTGCAAGATTCGGCGACACTGAGGGTCGTTTGAGTAACGTTGAGCAGTTCACCGACCACCGACGCGATCGTGTCTTCATCCCTGCCATAGCAATCTAATCCGCCAATCTGCCTGAGCTGTTCTTCGATCGGGGCAATGATTTGATTTGCTGCCTCTTGAGAAGGCGCTTTCGCAGAAATGCGGAGTTTGACTTCGCCAAAATTAGCATAGGGCGCAACGGTGGGATTTTGCAGCTCAAAAAAATCTGAGACTTTTTCTGCCAGACTCGACTCTGCCAGCCCCCAAAACTTTAAGAGGCGACTCACAATAATTTCTGAACCCCACCCCTGGCTTTTGAGATAAGGCACCGCCGTTTGCCGCCACATCTCAATCATCTCAGTGGGCACACCCGGAAACGTGAGAATGGTCAGATGCGATCGCGGCTGCCAAATCATGCCCGGAGCGCTGCCCACTGGGTTGTAAAGAACTGCTGCCCCTTGGGGAATCAACGCTTGTTTGCGGTTGTTATCGGTCATTTCTCGCCCACGTTGAGCAAACTTTTGGGTAATGTCTGCAATCACTTCTGAGTTTTCAATCAGTGGCGTGTCAAAAAAATCGGCGATCGTCTCAGTCGTCAAATCATCAGGCGTAGGGCCCAATCCTCCAGTGAAAATCAGAATTTGGGATCGCTCAGAAGCAATGGCGATCGCATGCTTGAGACGATCGGGGTTATCGCCCACCACGGTCTGATAATAGTGAGGAATGCCCAACTGAGCGAGTTGCTGCGCGATGAACTGAGCATTTGAGTTAAGAATGTTGCCCAGCAGCAACTCAGTGCCAACGCTGATAATTTCTGCGCTTGAACTCATAGAGAATAAAACTGAGGGGCTGAAAGTTTGATCATCTCGCGACTCGCCAGACTTGCCAACTCGTGAAACTGAGCAGAGCCGTCGCCGCGATCGCATAGGCAAAACCACTTGGCATTCCTGAGACCGCCAGGGCTAAACTACCGACCCACAAAGTCAGCGAGTAGATAAAGAGCACTGCTAACCGATGAGACAGCCCCGCCTTGAGGAGACGATGATGAAGGTGACGTTTGTCAGCAATAAACGGAGACTTGCCGTGACGGAGGCGATCGAAAATTACCGCTGACATATCAATAATCGGCACCGCCAAAATCACATAAGGCAGCAAAACCGCGACCGTTGTCACACTTTTCACCAGCCCAATTACGCCCACTCCAGCCAGGGTGAACCCGATAAAATAGGCTCCTCCATCCCCCATAAAAATCTGAGCGGGGTTGAAGTTGTAGCGCAAAAATCCTAGCGTTCCACCTGCTAGCGCTGCCGCGATCAGAGCTGCTGCGGGCTGTTGCATAAAGAGACAGGTGATCAGCATCACAACCGCAGCAATGCCAGAAACGCCTGCCGCTAACCCGTCTAAGCCATCGATCCAGTTAACCGCGTTTGCCATCCCGACTAGCCAGATCACCGTAATCGGCAAACTAATCCAGTCAGCGAGGGGAAACAAACCAGAGAGCGGATTGGTCAAAAACTCAATTTGCACCCCCGCTTTCCAGGCGAGGCTGGCAACTATAACTTGCAAAATTAATCGTGTTTTAGGCGACAAATTAAATAAATCGTCTGCGAGTCCGATCAAGAAGAAAGCAAGTCCGCCGATCGTTACGCCCCAGACTTCATATTCTTTACCGGGTGGCAAGATGCCAAATCCGCCAGTCCACCACACAACTAGCAGTGCAGAGACGACTCCTAAAAAGATCGACACACCACCGAGGCGCACCATTGGGCGTTGATGGACTTTGCGACCTCCAGGGAGATCGACCCGTCCGCTTTGCAGGGCAATCTTCTTGACGAGCGGGGTGCTCCAGAAGACGACCAGCACAGAAACCGTGAATGCAATGAAGTGATACAGATGAAAGGGCATCTGAAATAGCAGTAGGGAGGACAGTTGAGTTGTCAGGCAGAGTTTACTACATCTCAGATGATACTCAGCAAAGAATTATTAAGCACAACTATTTTGGTAGCGTTGCTAAAAAACTTGTTTGGAGATGTAGGTGACGGGATGGAGTCCCTAAAAACTGCAAGTCTAGGTTAAATAAACACAAAATAGGGCACTCGTCAGAATGCCCTACTGTTATATTTCTTCTTGGTTACTGAGTAACCGGAAAAACACTGGGATCGTAGCCCTTCTGCTTAGACCAGTGCCGGGACGGGCTGAGAAAGATGGGGATAGAGCGGAAATCGATCGCAGAGCGCAGCAACGCGGCGGCGACAATCTTGAGCAACCGTCTCATCATCGGGACTGAGGAGACGATCGGCGATGATGTTCGCGATCTCCGTAAACTCAGTTGTGCCCATGCCGCGAGTGGTCATTGCCGGAGAACCCAATCTTAGACCACTGGTAACAAATGGCGAGGCTGGGTCGAAGGGCACCGTGTTTTTGTTTGCCGTGATATTGACCCCGCTCACGAGTTGGTCAGCGAGTTTGCCCGTCATGTCGATCGATCGCAGGTCTACCAGCATTAAGTGATTGTCAGTGCCGCCCGAAACAATTTTGAACTGACGTTGCTGAAGCTGGGCTGCCATCGCTTTGGCGTTTTCAATCACGTGGGCGCAGTAGGTTTTAAACTCTGGCTTGAGTGCCTCACCAAAGGCGACTGCTTTACCCGCAATGACGTGTTCTAACGGCCCGCCTTGTGAACCGGGGAAGACGGCTTTATCGAGTTGCTTGCCTAAGTCAGCATCACGAGTGAGAATCAACCCGCCTCTGGGCCCGCGTAGGGTTTTGTGAGTCGTCGTCGTAACTACATCACAATAAGGCACGGGGTTTGGGTGAAGTCCGGTGGCAACAAGTCCGGCAATATGAGCGATGTCAGCTAGTAAATAAGCCCCAATTTCATCAGCGATCGCGCGAAACTTATCAAACTCAATCACTCGTGGATAAGCTGAATATCCACAGATCAGCAGTTTGGGACGATGCTTGAGGGCTAACTCTCGAATCCGATCGTAGTCAAGCTGCTCGGTTTCTTGGCTCACCCCATAATCAGAGACGTTAAACCACTTGCCCGATACATTCACTGGCGACCCGTGGGTCAAATGTCCCCCGTGGGACAAATCCATGCCCATGATCGTGTCACCGGGCTGGAGGAGCGCTAAAAATACGGCAAAATTTGCTTGTGCGCCTGAGTGAGGCTGCACGTTGGCGTGAGCGGCTCCAAATAGTTGTTTGGCACGATCGATGGCTAACTGCTCAATGCGATCGACAAACTCACACCCTCCGTAATAGCGCTTACCGGGCAGCCCCTCTGCATATTTATTGGTCAGCACTGAGCCTTGGGCTGCCATCACCGCAGGAGACGTAAAGTTTTCGCTGGCAATCAGTTCGAGGTGATCCTGCTGCCGATGTAGCTCCTGCTGAATTAGCTCGGCGATCGCGGGGTCAGCAGTTGTCAGGAAGTCTGAGTTGGTCTGAGTCACTGAGCAAATTCCTAAATTTAGAGGGTGAAACTATTATTCTGTCAAAGCCAGATTAACAGTAGAGCTTTCTGAGAAATCGATCATAACGCCGTTTGTTTGAGACTTGGTGAGGCAATCATGAAGTTCGTAGAAAATTTTGTCAGGCAATTTGCAGCGCTTGTCCAAACCTTTTTGGTTCTGGTAAAGGTTCGCCTGCTTTCAAGGCTGACTCTACTAATAGTTCTAAAACTTCCTGAGCATTCTTAAACGCCTCGTCATAGGTGTCACCGTGGGTACAGGGTTGCATGACCTCTGTGAATTCAGGTAACAGGACGACAAAACACTGATCTTCTTCTGACCACTGAACAACGATCGTATATTTCATTCTTCTAGTCCCTCCTTTAAATCTATCTTGTCAGTATCGTGCTCTGAGTGGAAACAATGCCCAGAGGCAAGGTATACTCCGTTGGAGTTATTGACAGAGAAAATGATGGTAGCGGTAGCAATCTTGGCGGCTGGGCGAGGAACGCGCATGAAATCGGACTTGCCTAAAGTCCTGCACTGCTTGGGAAGTCGATCGCTGGTTGAGCGAGTGTTAGATGGGGCGGCTGAAATCAACCCAGTGCGACGGTTGGTGATTGTGGGCTATCGGGCAGATTTAGTCAAAGAGGCAATGACTAGCCAGGGCGATCGCTATGCTGAGGTGGAGTTTGTTGAGCAGACTGAGCAGTTGGGCACCGGACACGCCATTCAACAATTGCTGTCGCCTCTCAAAGGGTTTGAAGGAAACTTGCTCGTTTTAAACGGCGACGTGCCATTGCTGAGACCTGCAACACTGCAACGATTACTAGAGACTCATCAGAAACACAATAACGCTGCAACTATTCTAACGGCTCAGGTTCCTGATCCTAAAGGATATGGACGGGTCTTTTGCAACGGAAATAATATTCTGACTCAGATTGTAGAAGACCGTGATTGTAGCCCTGCTCAAGCGCAAAATCGGCGAGTCAATGCTGGAATTTACTGCTTTCGCTGGCAAGATTTAGAAGCCGTTTTGCCAAACCTGACGAGCGATAACAGTCAGCAAGAATATTATCTGACCGACGCGGTAAATTATCTCAACCCAGTCATGACGGTGGATGTTGACGATTATCAAGAAATTTTGGGCATCAACGATCGCAAACAACTCGCCACCGCCTACGGCATTTTGCAAACCCGCATTAAAGATGATTGGATGGCGCGAGGTGTGACGCTCATTGACCCAGACAGCATCACGATCGAAGACCCTGTTCATCTCGAAGCCGATGTAGTGATTGAGCCGCAAACTCATCTGCGAGGCGAAACGGTTATTCAAACCAAAAGCCGCATCGGGCCGGGCAGCCTGATCGAAAATAGCCAGATCGGGGAAAATGTCACGGTTCTCTTTTCGGTTGTGACAGATAGTGTAGTCAAGTCTGGCGCTCGAATTGGGCCCTATGCCCATCTTCGGGGTCATGCCGAAGTCGGTGCGGACTGTCGGATTGGCAACTTTGTAGAGTTGAAGAATTCCACTTTGGGCGATCGCACCAATGCCTCTCACTTATCTTATTTAGGCGATGCCACGATCGGAACACAAGTCAACATCGGCGGCGGCACGATCACCGCGAATTATGACGGCGTGAAGAAGCACCGCACCACGATCGGCGATCGCAGCAAAACCGGAGTCAATAATGCGCTGATTGCGCCGCTCACCATTGGCGAAGATGTGACGATCGCCGCAGGTTCAACAATCAGCGAAGATGTGCCTAATGACTGTTTGGCGATCGCACGGGCGCGTCAAGTCATCAAGCACGGGTGGCGATTGAAGGCGCGATCGTCAGAGGGTTCTAAGCAATCGTAAATCCGACTCAGAACTAGACCGCAGAAACCTGCATTCCTTCTGCCATATCTAGCGTGTCGGCAATTTTTTCGCCTGTGTGATAAGCCGCTAACAGAACTTCGCTGGTTTTGCCCCACGCGATCGCGCCCGTTGCATCTAGCCCGATCGCGCCTAGATCGCGGTCATTTTTGTGTGCCTCGGTCAGCGATCGCTCAAACGCCGCTTTTAGCGATAACCCATCGGTGACGCGCACCACAATTCGGACGGCGAGACACTCGTCGATAATGTCTTCCCCAATGCCCGTGCAGCTAATGCCCGCTTGTGCCGTCGCGTAATTTCCCGCAGGCATCGCAGAATCGCTGACTCGCCCCACTCGCTCAAAGCCTTTGCCCCCCGTAGAAGTGCCTGCGGAGATTCTGCCCTGACTGTCTAGCGCTACTACTCCGATCGTGCCGCGTCCTGCGTCATCACTGACTAGTTCGCGCTCTGCGACCACGCCTGCCATTGCTTTATCAAAATTCCCAGCGCGTTCTTGAATCCACTCTTGCAGACGCAGATCGGTAGTGGGATCATAAAGCGGAATTTGCAATTCTCGCAGCAATTCAGCCGAGCCGTAGTCTGAGAGAATGCGATCGTCAAAATCTTGCAGAAACAACGCCAGGTCGATCGGATGCCTGACCCGAGCGGTATTGATCACACCACTAAACTTTTGAGTCGTGCCATTCATCAAAGCAGCGCTCATGCGAATCTGCCCATCTGATTGCAGCACCGAGCCTGTGCCAGCATTAAATCGCGGATCGTCTTCTAAAAGCTGACAGCCTCGCACTACGGCAGCTTGAGCCGTTGCCCCTTCTTGCAGCAAGAGATAGACTTCCTCAATCACCTGATAGAGCGACTGCCGAACAGCTTCGGCTCCGCCTTTTCCCTTTAAGGAGCTACCTGCCCCGCCGTGAATAATCAGCTTGGGCTGAACCCGATCGCTCGTCATAGATAGAACCTCGAAACGTGAATGGTGACTCGCTAGAGCAATAAATCAAACGTTTATTATCGTCGAACGAGTCACCATTCACCGATCGATTAGCCAGCGACCTCTGCGGCTTGCGGCACTTCACGATAATCTGCCACGATCTTGCGGAACTGATCGCCCTCGATCGTTTCCTGCTCTAACAGCATCTCGACTAAGCGATCGACTAGGGGGCGATTGTCACGAATCAGGCGACGGGCTTCTGAATAGCACTGCATGGCGATCGCGCGCACCTGTTCGTCAATTTGGTTTGCTATCTCCTCAGAATATTCTGATCGGGGCGAAAGACCGCGACCCAAGAAAACTTCGCCCGAAGAGGAGCCTTCAAGGGCAACCAAACCCATATCAGACATTCCATAACGAGTTACCATCTCTCGCGCCAGGTCAGCCACGGCTCTGATATCACCACTAGCGCCTGCCGTCACTTCGGATTCGCCAAAGATTTCTTCTTCAGCCGCTCGACCGCCCAGAGACATGGTGATGCGATCGGTCATCCACGATCGGGTATAGAGTCCGCTGTCGATCATTTCTTCATTAAAGGCTTGCTGAGCAAACCCGCCAATGCCGCCCGATCGCGGAATAATCGTGACTTTGTTAAGCGGGTCAGAATTTTTCAACAGCGTCATCAGCAGAGCGTGACCGACTTCGTGATAAGCGATCAGGCGTTTTTTCTTGCTGTCGAGCAGAGGGGTGAGCGTCAGACCGATCGTAATCCGGTCGATCGCGTCGTCGATCTCTAGTGAAGTAATCTCATCTTTGCGGCGGCGTGCGGTGAGAATAGCGGCTTCGTTGAGCAGATTCGCTAACTCGGCACCAGAGAAGCCAGGAGTGCGACGGGCAACCGTTTCCATCGAGACTTCTGGAGCGAGTTTTTTGTTACGGGCGTGAACGTCTAAAATTCTCAGTCGCCCTTTATAGTTGGGCAAATCAACATTGACTTGGCGATCGAAGCGACCCGGACGCAGCAAGGCAGAATCCAACACATCAGGACGATTCGTTGCCGCGATAATAATGATGCCCGTGTTACCTTCAAACCCATCCATCTCGGTCAACAACTGGTTGAGCGTTTGCTCTCGCTCATCGTTGCCGCCACCAATGCCCGTGCCACGCTGACGACCGACGGCATCAATTTCATCGATAAAGACAATGCAAGGCGCGTTCTCTTTGGCTTTCTTAAACAAGTCACGCACGCGAGACGCACCTACACCGACAAACATTTCAACGAATTCAGAGCCAGAGATTGAGAAAAACGGGACTCCGGCTTCCCCTGCGATCGCTTTTGCCAACAGAGTTTTGCCTGTTCCGGGCGGCCCAATTAACAAGGCACCTTTGGGAATTCGGGCCCCCACTGCTGTAAACCGCTCAGGCTTTTTCAAAAAGGTGACGACTTCTTGCAGTTCTTCTTTGGCTTCTTCGATGCCTGCCACGTCATCAAACATCACGCCCGTCTTCGCCTCCATTTGGAACCGGGCGCGAGACTTGCCAAAACTCATCGCCTGCCCAGGGCCGCCCCCAGAGGAGTTGGTCGATCGTCGCAAAATCAACAACAGACCTGCAATCAGCAGCATAAACAGCAGCAGATTTGCCACTAAGCCCATAAGCACACTATTGTCAGCCGTGGGCTGAGAGTCAAAATTGACTTTGTTGTCTCTTAACCGCTCAATCAGCTCAGGGTTGCGCTCAAGCAAGGGCACTTCTATCAACGGATCGTTGGGTTTTTGCCCTTCTAGCTTGACTCTGGCGGTTTTTTGCGCTTCGTCAATTTCAACTTTTGTGACTTCACCCGCATCAATTTTTTTGAGCAATTGACTATAGCTCAGAGAGTCACGAGTGGATTGTGCGATCGCAGGCGTGCCAATCATGATGCTCTGGGCAATCACCCAGCCGATCATCACCATTTTGGTAGCAGCCGTTTGCTTGGGGGAAGTTCGTCGCGCTGATGCCTTTTTCCAGGAGCCTTTCATAGTCTATTGCTTGCCTTTTGTCTGCGGTGACTCAACCTCGCAGCTCTCGTGAGAATGGCTTCTCAGAGCGACGATTGTATCTAGTTTAACCTCGCAACTCAAAGAGCGAGTCAGAGAATAATTCTTTTAAAGCTCAGAAGCCGTGTCAGGAGCCACGATTTCTCCTTCCATCTGCATTAATGGCGATTCGTTTTTGATCAAGTCACTCAATTCGTGAAACTCTACGCCCATATGCTGACAAGCTTTTTCGAGTTCGTGTCGAAAGGTGTTGAGATCTTTGCCATAGCCACAGAGATGTGCGGTCGTTTCGATCCCTTGTTTAGCGTTGGCTCTTGCACAGTCAACTAGATCTAAGCCTTGTAGTGGAGTCGAGGCTGCCATAGTTACTCCTAAAGTTATGATCGATTTTTTTACTGTGCCATTGCGATCGCGGTTTTCTAATCCCTCTAAAGAGCGGTTATGGATGGGGAGTGATTGCAAGAATCGTCAGTGTCCCTTGCTCAAACCCATAGCACCAGAAAATTCTGAAGGCTGCCGGAGTTTTGTTCTCAACGTAGGCTTCAAAGACTTCTCTCCCATCTGAACTAGAAAGAGACTCGTATTTATGAGTTTTTAAGCCGGGATGACGGAGATTGATCTCCATTAAGCCCAATGTCTTTAAAACTTTTTTGTATTTTCTGAGATCGGTTTGTTGAAGCTTAAATAATGCTGCCTCTGCTTCAGGCGAGAATTCCAACCGAAACTGCATCAGTCTTCAATGTCCAAGTCAGCGTGTTGGGCAAACGTGCCTAACGATCGTTGATTGCCCTCTGCAACCTGTTCAATTCCTTGCTGCACAGAAGAAAGTGCAGTCGAGTTCTGCCAAAGCCATTGCTCACGCTCAGGGAGATTGTCGATCGGGTCAAGCAAAATTTGCCCAGCATCGTTGACTAAAACTCGATAGCACTGCTCACTGGCTGCTGAACCTAGGTGAATATAACCTTCACGATTTACCTGAGTTTGTGATGCAAGACGAAAGGGTTTACCGATGGTCATAAAGGAGTTATACCTACCAAATCTGCTTCTATTTTACCCACACGAATCAATTCTCCCAATATTTCCAGATGGCGTTTGCCATCGTGGCTACGCCCGTGAGAATGGCAGATTCGTTTACCTCAAACTGCGGGTGATGGAGCGGATAGTTTCGTTGATCTGGGTAGCCCACGCCTAAGCGAAACATGCTGCCCGGCGCGTGATTGAGGTAGACCGCAAAATCCTCAGCACCGAGAGATGGCTCTTGAATCATTTGAATGCTCTGATTGCCCCACATTTCTTGAGCCGCCGATTCGAGCAGGTGCGTCAGAGTTTTGTCGTTTTGCACCGAGGGAACGCCTCGGCGATAGTCTAACTGATAGGTTGCCCCATAGGTTGCACAGACACTTGAGACAATCTGCTCAACCCAAGTAGGCAGAGTGGCGCTGGTTTCAGGATGGAGCGATCGCACCGTTCCCAACAACTGCACCTGGTCGGCAATCACGTTGGGGGCACGTCCGCCTGTGATTTTGCCGATCGTCAGCACCATCGGGCGAAGCGGATTTTGAGTGCGGCTAATGGCTTGCTGCAAGCTGGTGATCACCTGCGATGCGATCCAGATCGCATCTACCGCTTCATGAGGACGCGCTCCATGTCCTGATTCTCCCAAAATTGTGATCTCTAAATCGTCGGCGGCGGCGGTGAGTGCCCCATAGCGGATGCCAATTTTGCCAGCGGGAATCGAGGGAAACACATGTAGAGATAAAATGGCGCTGACTTGATCCATTGCGCCATCTTGCACCATCCATTCTGCGCCTTGGGCGATTTCTTCGGCAGGCTGAAAGAGAAAGCGCACATCTCCGGGCAGCAGTTCGCCGAGTTGAGATAGCACCATCGCCGTTCCTAGCCCAACTGTGGTGTGGACATCGTGACCGCAGGCGTGCATGACCCCATTGAAGCGAGAGGCAAACTCTAAGCCAGTGCGTTCTTGAATCGGTAACGCATCCATATCAGTGCGGATGGCAAGCAGACGATGATTTGACGCACCAGAATTCTGTCCTTTGAGTTCTCCAATCACGCCGACTTTTCCGATCGCTTCTTGCACACGCAGCCCACACGATGAAAGCACTCCAGCTACATAAGCGGCGGTCTGCTGCTCTTGTCCACTGAGTTCGGGGTGGCTGTGTAGATGCCGACGAATCTCAATTAACCGAGGAGCCAGAGCCGTAGCAATTTCTTTGATTCGGGTGTGCATGCAGATTTTTAAGACAGTTTCTCTAATGATAAGACTTGTTAATAAAAGATTAAGGTTAGCTCAGATCTGGCACCGTTCTCAATCAGGGGTTTCCAAAAAGCTAGAAGTCTGAAAGAAAGAACCTAGAAATATTTCAATCGGACGATGGAACGACGATCGGGTTTCAAAAAGTTGGCTGTTCGGACTCAATTGGCCAAATCTAGAACTTAGGAGGCAACATGCCTGAAATCAAAAATGTGAGTGGAACGGCATTCATTATTGCTGAATTTCGAGCTGAAGAAAACGCAGCGCCTGACCCGCTTTATCGAGATGAGATTGTTAGACTATTTCTCGATCGCAATTCAGCGCAAGTTGCTCATCAGGTGGCTCAATCTTTTCCGCCAGTCAAAGACATGGTGAAACTGCGGACTCGCTACTTTGATGATGTGTTATCTCAACAACTGGCGCTGGGATATCGGCAAGTTGTGATTTTAGGGTCGGGTCTAGATACCCGTGCAGTGCGAATGTCAGCCCCAGGGGTGCGCTACTTCGAGATTGACCAGGCAGCAACAGCAACGCTGCAACTTAAAGCAGAACGATTAGCAGCGAATAATATTGCGGCTGAGGTCACTTACATCCCCGGCGATTATGTCAAAGATGATCTCATTGCATTACTTGAAAACAATCACTTTAACTTGCAGTTGCCGACTTATTTCTTGTGGGAAGGCAACGTAACTTACCTCGAACAAGAAGACATCATTGCGGTTCTCGATACAATCCGTAACCACGTCAAGCACTTTAAGCTATCGCTTGACTACCTATCGAATCGGGTGATTGCCAAAACTACAGGATATGTCGAACTAGATGACTATATCGAACAATTGGAGCAGCGGGGCGCACCGTGGATCACAGGCTTCCAAGATATGGCTGGTTTTACCAAAAGCTTGGGACTGGACATTGTTGAAACCTATTCAGCCGCACAACTGCACGATCGCTATCGCCCACAGTTGCCTCTACCCTCGCCCATTTTTCAGTTCTACTTTGTTTGCACAATCACGAGATCGGGCATATAGCCAGTCGCTGCATCGAATCAATCGGTTCGGTTAGCTACCAAGGTGAAGTTAGCCCAAACGGGCGGCGATCGCTTCTAACGTCCGCAATCCTGTTAACGAGCCTCGAATCAGTCGCAGAGCAGCGATCGGTTGGCGGATCATCCCAATCGCGAGCGGCAGCGATCGTATCCTACCCTCTGGGCTAATTGCCGCTGACAGGTCTGGCAAATCATGATCAGTATCATCACTTACGACTCTTAACATGGCGACGGGAACTCCTGCCTCAGCCAGAATCGTCAAGATAGCTGACCCCTCCATATCTACGACATCAGCTTGATGGACTTGTCCGAGTTGTTGCTTTTCGTGAGCAGAAGACAGAATGCGATCGCTCGTAAACGCCCGCACCAGAGAATTTGTTGCTTGCAAACTTTGTTGGATCTGAGCCGTCAGCGTGGGATCGCAGTCCCAAACGGTGCCTGACGCATCTTGGCAGGACTGATAGAGAACTCGATCGCCGATCCCTAACTGGACTGTGAGACTACCGCACAAGCCCATCACCAAAACGCCTGATTGAAGGGCTGCGTCAAAGGATTGAGATCTTTGCCAGTTTCTTAAAAATTGAGTAACTGGCTCAACCCCGATCGGAATTGGTATGACTTGAGGCGGGTTTTTGAGGTGCTTTAAACCCTGGCAAATGGCTCGATGTTCTGCACCTTGGGGGACGAGGAAAGTCAGCAAAGGGTGAAGGATAATAGGGAGAGCTACTAATCTGAAGCAGGCTTGCATTAGCCTGGATGAAAGCCGAAATAGTTGACGGTAGAATTACCGTCTTGGGTGAAGCTTTAAAAATCGCTTCTGACCGATGCATTTACTATCGAACAGTTCAACATGGTACAGCCAAATCGCAATCAATCCTCACGAGAGCGCTTTAATATTTCTCGACTGGCGATCGCCGCTCCCATTCTCACAATTAGCTTTTGGCTGGCGGTGACGGTTGCAGGGCTTATGGCGTTTAGTTCTCTCAAATATGCGCTGTTTCCCGATATCGCCTTTCCGGTCGTCGTGGTCAATGCCAGCGCGCCCTTGACGACTGCCCTTGACACTGAGCGCGAGCTAACTCAGCCGATCGAGCAAGCGCTACGATCGCTCAAAGGCTTGGATGATCTTCGGTCTTCGACTTATCCCAGTCGATCGGCAGTGAGCGCGTCGTTTAAAGTAGGGACGAGCCTGGAAGAGTCAGCTCGTGAAGTTGAGACGACAATGAAGACGGTAACGTTGCCTAAAGATGGAACGTTCAAAGTCATTTCTCTCAATTTGAATGAGTCGGCGGCGGTGAGCTATGTGATTGACAGTTCGTCTCGCAGTCTGCCTGACTTGACAAAATTGGCGAATGATCAAATCGTGCCTGTGATCGCCAAACTGCCTGGAGTACTCAAAGTCTCACTCTTAGGAACTGGAGGACAAACTACGCCATCGGTAAATCCCACATCTCAAGCAGGTCAACTCGGAACGTTGGTGCGATTTAATGGGGCAGATGCTTTGGCATTTCAGGTGATTAAGCGGGGTGATGCCAACACGCTCGAAGTGGTGAGTGCGGTTGAAAAAGAAGTGACGCGACTGCGGTCTAGTCAACCCGACGTGAACCTAACTTTAGCAGCGACGCAAGCAGACTATATTCAAAAAGCGACTCAATCGACGATCGATGCCTTGATCGAAGCGATCGCCCTTGCCGTGATTGTGATTTTCCTTTTTTTGAGAAGCTGGCAAGCGACGCTGATTTCGGCGCTAGCGATTCCCATTTCGCTGTTGGGAACGTTTATCGTCATGGCGATCTTTGGGTTTAACTTAGAGACAATAACGCTGCTGGCGTTAGCGCTGGTGATTGGCAGCGTCGTCGATGATGCGATCGTCGATGTCGAAAATATTAGCCGTCACATCGACAATGGCGAATTGCCCAAACAAGCTGCCCTGACTGCTACTGACGAAATCGGCTTACCCGTGACGGCAGCGACGTTAACAGCGGTTGCGGTGTTTCTCCCGATCGGTCTGATGGGTGGCGTGATCGGACAGTTTTTTAAACCCTTTGGGATCACGATCGCGGCTTCGATGCTGACTTCTTTGCTAGTAGCGCGCACCCTTTCGCCCGTCTTATCAATCTATTTGCTCAGACCCAAACCTTATGGCGCTCTTCACAAAACAGGAGGCTTTTGGGTGAGGTTTTCGGCGGCTTATCGACGGTTGCTAGATTGGTCATTGCGCCATCGTGTCTTCGTTGTGAGCCTCGCAATTCTGAGCTTTGTGGCAGGCGTTGCGCTGATTCCATTCATTCCTCAAGGGTTTATTCCTAAGCTCGATCGCGGCGAATTTTATGTCCGCTATACGGCTCCGTTGCCGACTCAGATCTCTTCTTTGCCCATTAATCCTTTAGCGACATCGCTAACAGTGGCAAAGCAGCTAGAAGATCAGGTGCGAAAATCGCCAGAGGTTGAAACGGTGTTTACGATCGTTGGCTCCCGTGAAGGAGAACCCAATAAAGGCAATCTATACGTAAAGTTAAAGAACGATCGCGCCACCTCTACTGCAAAGCTGCAAGACCAAATCCGGGCGACGTTACCCACTTTAGAAGGGGTGACGACCAGCGTGGAAGACATTCCCTTTGTTGAGGCGGGCAGTCAGAAGCCATTGCAGATCGCGATTCAGGGTGAGGATCTCACAGTTCTAAATCGAGTTGCCACCGATTTAAAAGCAAAAGTGCAGACGCTCCCCGGTTTTGCAGATGTAACGATCGTCGGGGCATCCAGCAAAGAAATTCAGCAGATTGAGCGCAAAAATGGCAAGCGAGTCGTTTACGTCAGCGCTAACCTGGGCAAAGGCTTACCGTTAGGAGACGCAACTGAGACGATCGTCAACGAAGCCAGAGCATTGATTCCGCCCGGAGTCACCCTCAACTTAGGCGGTGATTCTGCCACGAGTAGCCAAATTTTTAGCAGTTTTGGGTCTACGTTGGCGTTGTCTGCTCTATGTATTGTTGTCGTCTTAGTTTGGTTGTTTCGCAGTTGGGTCGATCCATTAGCCGTCGGACTCTCATTGCCATTAGCATTAGTGGGTGCAATGTTGGCGCTGCTATTCACTCAGAGTGATTTTGGCATGATTTCGCTGATCGGATTTGTGTTTCTATTAGGATTAACGACCAAGAATGCAATCTTGATCGTGGATTATATTAATCAGCTACGTCGAGAAGGCTTAGAGCGATCGGAAGCCATTCTCAAAGCGGGGCCGATTCGCCTCAGACCGATTTTGATGACGACGGCTGCCACGATTTTAGGCATGGCACCGATCGCGCTTGGTTTAGGTGCGGGGTCTGAGTTGAGATCGCCAATGGCAATCGCGATCGCAGGCGGACTTGTCACCTCAACGTTACTCAGTCTAATTGTCGTTCCCGTCGTCTACACGCTGCTCGATGATCTGAAACCCCGACATCGCGAGAAGAAGAAATCGCTATGAAAAAAGCATTTGTGACGGGCGGAACGGGCTTTGTGGGAGCCAATCTAGTTCGACTTTTGTTAAAAGAAGGCTATCAAGTTCGGGCACTGGTGCGACGTAACAGCCGATTAGATAACTTACAGGGGCTAGATGTTGAACTCGCGCAAGGCGATTTGACCGATCCTGATCTAGCAGCACAGATGATGGGGTGTGAGGTCTTATTTCACGTCGCGGCGCACTATTCGCTGTGGCAAACCGATCGCGATCGACTCTATCAAGTTAACGTTTTAGGAACTCGAAATATTCTAGCTGCCGCTCGTCAAGCTGGAATTGAGCGCATCGTTTACACCAGTTCTGTCGCGGCGATCGGAGTCGGTGATCATGACCAACCCATTGACGAAACCCACCAATCCCCCGTTGAAGAACTAGTCGGACACTACAAAAAATCAAAATATTGGGCAGAGCAAGAAGCCGTTAAAGCTTGTCAAGCCGGACAAGATATCGTGATCGTAAATCCCAGTACTCCGATCGGCGCATGGGATCTCAAACCGACTCCCACTGGCGAAGACTTGATTTTGCGAATGCTGCGGCGAACCATGCCCGTTTATGTAGAAACCGGGTTGAACTTCATCCATGTGGAAGATGTTGCCCAAGGTCATTTGCTGGCATTACAAAAGGGCAAGACTGGCGATCGCTATATTCTGGGGCATCAAAATCTAACGCTCAAACAACTGCTCGATCAACTGAGTCAAATTACAGGGTTGCCCGCCCCGACTCGATCGATTCCTGCCTGGATTCCTCTGAGCGTCGCCTGGGTCGATGAGCGAATTTTGGCACCGTTAGGCAAAACGCCAACTATCCCGATCGATGGCGTGAAAATGTCACAACACCCGATGTATTACGATGCCGCTAAAGCCGTGAGTGAATTAGGGCTTCCGCAAACCCCCATCTACACCGCTTTAAAAGATGCCGTAGACTGGTTTGTATCAAAGGGCTATGTGGAACGTTGAGGAGAACAGAAAGACCGATGGCAATTCAATTACAGCAAGCGATCGAAGTTGGCAAATATTTGGTGATGCAACGGCTCAGAGGGCGCAAGCGATTTCCGTTGACGCTGATGTTAGAGCCGCTTTTTAGGTGCAATCTGGCTTGCTCTGGGTGTGGCAAAATTCAGCATCCGACCGAGATTCTCAAGCAAAACCTGACTCCCGAACAGTGCTTTGCCGCTGCCGAAGAATGCGGTGCGCCTGTGGTCGCAATTCCCGGTGGTGAGCCGCTTTTGCACCCCCAAATTGACGAAATCGTGCGCGGTTTGGTGGCGCGTAAAAAGTTTGTCTATCTCTGCACCAACGGCATTTTGCTAGAAAAAAGCCTCGCTAAATTTACGCCGTCGCCTTATCTGACCTTCAGCATTCATCTCGACGGGCTGCAAGAATTGCACGATAAATGCGTCGATCGTCAAGGCGTGTTTGAAACTGCGGTCAAAGCGATCAAAGCCGCCAAAGCAAAGGGCTTCCGCGTCACCACCAACACGACGATTTTTGAAGGGGCAAACCCCAAAGAGATACAGGAGTTTTTCGACTTTATTGACACGCTTAACCTGGATGGCATGATGGTGTCTCCTGGCTATAGCTATGAGTGGGCACCCAACCAAGACCATTTTCTCAAGCGTGAACAAACGCGCTCGCTGTTTCGAGAAATTTTGGCTCCGATGAAAACAGGTGAGAAAAAGTGGAATTTCAACCACAATCCGCTGTTCTTAGACTTTCTAATCGGCGAAAAAGACTACGAATGCACTCCCTGGGGAATGCCTAGCTACAGCGTTCTCGGCTGGCAAAAACCCTGTTATTTGCTCAACGAAGGACACTACACGACTTATAAAGAACTCCTAGCAAAAACCGATTGGGATCAATACGGTCGCAAGAGCGGCAACCCACAATGTGCAGACTGCATGGTGCACTGTGGCTATGAGCCAACCGCCGCAATGGACTCGATGCAGCCAGAAAATATCGGGCGATCGATTGGAGCCGTCTTTGGCGCATAGCAAAAAAGGGTGTAGGGTAGAAAGCAGCTTTTTTACTGGCGATCGCGGCCCATGAAACGGTCTTTTCCCTACTCCCAACTAGTGCCCTACTTGACGCTGCTGCTCTGGGTGTTGCCTTTGGTGCTGCTGAGAAGCGGACAGCAAAGTCTGATGGCGCACGACGAAGGAATCTATGCCACCCAAGCTCGATCGATTCTGCAAACGGGCGATTGGGTCAGTGTGCAGTGGGGTGGCGAAGCGGGATTTGATCGTACGATCGGCATTCAGTGGCTAATTGCTGCTTGTTATCTGATGTTTGGCACCAACGAAGGAACAGCACGATTGCCTAGCGCGATCGCATTTGTTCTCAGTGTGTTGTTGACCTACCGAATCGGCTGCTATCTCTTAAATCCTCGTTTGGCATGGCTCGGAGCCGCAATTTTCAGCGTCATTCCCTTGGTCGCTCAATATGGGCGATTAGCGACTCAAGATTCAGTTCTCGTCTTCATCGAGCTACTGGCAATCTGGGCACTTTTAGAAGCGACAAACCCTCAACTCAAAACTCGAAACTCTCTGTGGTTACTTCTGGCAGGCTGTAGCCTTGGATGGGGATTTTTGATTAAAGGATTCATGATTATTCCGGCGGCTGTGGCACTGCTGCCTTATCTGATTGGGCAACATTCGCGTCATCGGCATCTAACTAATCCCTGGCTTTATGTCGGACTGGTCTTGGGTGCCCTGCCGCCGATCGTCTGGCTGAAAGCTGCGATCGCGCAATATGGCGACAAACCGATCGCAGAACTGTTTGGCAAACTCATTCATCTTAAAGGACAAACTTATCAAGGGGCAGGTCCGTTTTACTATGTTTGGAACATTCCAGCGAATGGGTTTCCGTGGGTGTTTTTTGCCTTGTTCGGATTGTGGTTAGCGTTCTTTAAGGCCGAAGTCCGGCAACTGTTGAAGGACAATCACGCTCGATTGTTGTTGCTGGGATATCCCATTCTGTTATTGGTCGAACTGAGTTTATTTGGCACTCGTACTCATTATTACCCGCTTCAGTTAATGCCCTTTGTGGGATTGTTGGCGGCGATCGCGCTCGATCGTCTAATTACCCCTAATGAAAATCTACAAGCAGCTAAACCATTTCAAGCAATTAACTCTATTTTGGGCGGTTTTGGAACATTGCTGATTTTGGCAGGCTGTGCCGCAACCTGGCTGGTGAGTTGGCATCCTGATGTTCGATCAGTTGGACATCGAGCGGCGATCGTCGTTCTGATCGTGGGTATTGGCTGGCTGAGTGTGTGGACGATCGGGCGGCAAAAATCCGCAGATCAATCAAAATTGTCACAACAATGGCTAGCAGGTTTGTTGCTTACCTCTTGGGTGGGTCTGACAGCACTGAACATGACTGGTTTATGGGGCAACTACAACCCCAAACTGAAGACATTTTTGCAAACGCCCCAGGTCGAAGCCGTTTTGAAAGCGCACCCCGTCAACTTTGTCGTCAACGAAGATCAACTGAGCCGAGACGATCGTAAAACTCATTTGCTGCTAAATTTTTACACTCCGCAGTTAGGGCAAAATCTGACGATCGACGCGCTGCAACCCGGTGAATTTGCCTGGCTTGACCCCAGCACCGCCATTAAGCCCACTCAATATCCTGTAATCGGCTCGTTTCAAACGTGGCAACTGGTCAAGAAACCGCTCGAATAAAAACAGTAGTGCTTTCCCAAGTTACCGCCTGATTGCACAAACGTTGACTAAATCGCTGTTGAATCTGGGCAATCTCGTCGTCTGATAAACGGTGGGACAGGTGATCTCGATAGCTGGGAGTATTAGCAGGATTGGGGGCAAACCAGCGATCGCAAAGGGCTTGACTCAGATAGATAGCCGTCTGAGAGCGAATGGGTTGAAGCTCGACCGAAAGATTTGCCTTCTCAAACAATAATTGCAGATCGTCAATATCCCAATTCACTTTAGGGTCAAAAGGTTGAGCATAGATGGCTTCTTCTGCTTGAACGAGACGATCGTAAATCTCTTCATCTAGCCAAGTGCGATCGAGCAACTGATAGAGTCGTTGGGCACGGCGGGGCACCGCTTCTGCCAGCACCAAAACGCCATCGGGTTGCAGCAGCTTGGTCAGTTGAGCCAGCACGATCGCTTTATCGGGTTCTGCTTGCAGGGCGTTGCGTCCTAGAATGCGATCGAACTTCAAAGATTTTGAGAAGGCATCGGATAGCGCTGTAAGTTGGGTATGCACAATTACAGGACGAGTTAACTCTGACAGGGTTTCGGCTTGTTCGGTCAGGGCATCATAGTCTTTTTGAGTCTGCACGCAGGCATAAACGCCGCCTTCAGGAACTTGACGGATCGCCTCCCAGGTAAGTAGCCCACTGGTAGCGTTGAGGTCGAGAATTAGGTGATGACGTTGAGGAGCCGCAAGATCAAAAACTCGATCGCGCAGGCTTCCCAATTTTTCGCCAACTTGACTGAGTGTGCGCTGCATCCAACGATCGAGCGTAGAATCCGCAGGACTCATGGTCAACCCTTCGGGCAAAGCAACACCAATGCCTTCAACTAGGGCGGCGAGTTGGGCTTCTCGCTGACGGCTGACTTTTGTACGAATCTGCGCTTCAAACCCCTGATCTGAAGGCTGATAAAACACTTGTCCTTGCAGGCTTCCTGGCAGATATTGCTGTTCGACCCAGTGTTCTCGATAAGAGTGGGGATAGAGATAGCCAGAGCCGTGCCCAAACCCTTGTTTATCACGACTAGAATCTCGCAAATGGAGCGGTACTTCAGATTCTCTCTCGTGCTCGATCGCAGACAGCGCATCAAAAAAGCCCATAACACTGTTCGATTTGGGAGCCGTCGCCAAATAAAGCGCCGCTTGAGCGAGAGGATAGCGACCTTCGGGCATTCCGACTCGATCGAAGGCTTCGGCACAAGCATTGACGATGAC
Organism: Phormidesmis priestleyi ULC007; assembly: GCF_001895925.1. Classification (GTDB taxonomy): domain Bacteria; phylum Cyanobacteriota; class Cyanobacteriia; order Leptolyngbyales; family Leptolyngbyaceae; genus Phormidesmis_A; species Phormidesmis_A priestleyi_A. The sequence continues at coordinate 93,586 of NZ_MPPI01000005.1, forward strand.
GATCGCGTTGGGGTCAGCCAATCCCACATCTTCCCCCGCGAGAATTACCATTCGCCGAAAGATAAAGCGGGGGTCTTCTCCGGCGTAAACCATTCTTGCCAGCCAATAGAGTGCGGCATCGGCATCAGAACCCCGCAGACTTTTGATAAAGGCGCTAATCGTGTCAAAGTGAGCATCGCCTTCTTTGTCATAAAGCACGGCTCGACGCTGAATCGATTCTTCGGCAACCGATAGGGAGATGCAAATCGTCCCGCTGGCATCTGAAGGGGTGGTTTCAACTGCGAGTTCTAGCGCGTTGAGTAGCGCTCGTGCGTCTCCATTGGCGACATTAACCAGATGGTTGAGCGCGTCTGAATCGAGTTGAATGGAGCGATCGCCATAGCCTCTTGAACGATCGCTCAAAGTCTGTTCGACGACTCGTTTGAGATCTTCTTCGTTAAGCGGTTTGAGTTGGAAAATCCGCGATCGACTCACCAACGCTTTGTTGACTTCAAAATATGGATTCTCGGTGGTCGCCCCAATCAGAATTACGGTGCCGTTCTCAACCCAGGGCAACAGCGCATCTTGCTGAGATTTGTTAAAGCGGTGCACCTCATCGACAAAAAGAATGGTGCGTTGGCTGTGCTGTCCGCGTTTGTCTTGGGCGGTGGCGATCGCGTCTCGAATTTCTTTGACTCCTGCCAAGACTGCATTAATGGCGATGAAATGCGCCTTTGTTGTGTTGGCGATAATTCGCGCTAGAGTCGTTTTTCCAGTTCCGGGCGGCCCGTAGAAGATCAGTGAAGAGAGTTGATCAGCTTGAATTGCCCGCCGCAAGAGTCGCCCTTGCCCAATAATTGCCGCTTGTCCCACAAATTCATCCAGCGTTTGCGGACGCATCCGAGCTGCGAGTGGGGCTTCAGCGTCGGTGAGGTCTTGGCGGTGACGATCGAATAAATCCATTTAAGTGCAGCGTGGAATGTTCGACATCTCCGACCCTACCAAAAATCTTCGCTCTTCTCACACTGGTCGCTGAATTAGCGTTTCTACGACTCCGACTAATCGAGTGACGTGACTCTCGATCGCGTCTGCCATTCTTGAAACCTGCTGCCCTTGTCGCTCGATCGAAGCATCAAGTCGATCCAGCGAAGCTTCCATTCGTTGCGATCGTTGCTCCATCTGTTCGTTTGCTTGCTGAAATTGTTGCTCCATTGAGTCATTTAATCGCTGGAAACTCTGTTCAAGTGCCGCATCCAGTCGATCAAATCCTTCTTTAAGTGAAGCATCTAATCGATCGAATCCCGCCTCGTTTGCCTCCGCTATTCTTTGGATATTTTGCGCTTGCTGTTCGCCTGAAAGCCTGAGTTCAGTCAGCCCTTCAGTGAAACGTCCGACCTGATCGGTCAATACGTCAAGCTTTTGCTCTAGAGAACGATCAGCGGTCGCGATCGAAGCGATCGAATTCATCGTCTGCTGATAGGTTTCCCGGTTTAGCTCGGCGATGCGAAGTAGGCGCTCATCAATATTTCTCAACTCTTGATCGGTGCTCATCGGCTTAGATTGCTACGGGCAAAGTATGGTCAGGTTAGCAGAAGTTTCAGCATCCGTAAAGTTGAGTTTTGTCAAACGGGTATCGCGTTTGAGATAGAGCGGATGTCGAGGTTGTCCAGTTTTGGTAATGCCCAGACAAAAGACATTTTGCTGAGAATTCAACTGCTTCATTACGGGACGATCGCGCCCTTTCAAAGTCCCCCAATTTCCCCATGCGAAGACGATCGTGTCTACACGTTCTCTCAAAGTGAGTAAGTAGCGATCGTTGTCCGTTTCGATCGGATCTCTAATCCGCTGAAGATCAGCAGGACTCTTCGTGCGGTAAGCAAACAAATTCACCACTTCAAGTCCGCCATAACCCCAGCTTTGAGCAAACCCAATACACCGTCGAATCGTGGGATCGTTAAGGGTCGCATCAGCTTGACTGGGATTCAGCATCACAAACCCAACTTTTGGCGACTGACTCCACGATCGCCAAAGCAAATAGCGATAAGTGCCTGCATGATCGAAGATTGCACCTGACTGCATTGCTCACCCCAGAGGAGTTATTCCCGGTGACACGGCGTGAATATACTCGCTGCCAGATTCTGGAAAGCCCCGGTGATAGAGCGCTTCTTCGGGTCTACCCCAGCCCAGTTGCAGCAAAATTTCTAGCGTGTGATCTTTGCCTTGATGCGTGAGAGTTGCCCACTCGGTGCGCTGAAGAATGCGATCGAGATCTCGAATCGACATCGGCTGATGAAATTTGCCGCAATTCATACTTAAATAGAAGTCCATTCCCTCGGTGACTTCTTGCCAGAAGGCGACGATCGCAGCTTTTGCTGCTCTCAAAATCATCCAATCGCTGTTTAAACTAATCAACTGATCATCAATTTTAGGATAGCGAAACGCCCTGTCTTTAATCGTGATGGTTTGCCAAACAATGCCCGAAATCTGATGCTCTCGCTGATAGCGATGCACCGTGTTGCGAAAGTCATTGTAGGCAGTAAATTTTTGAATGCCGTCAGATTTTACAAAGCGATCGATGAGCGGATTAATACCAGAAGGCGTTGCAGCCAGATTGAGACGCTGCCCATTCATGCAGGCTCGTCGCTCATCGGTGAGAATTTTGACTAACTCTTCGGTGCTGTAGATTTTTGACATCTCAAAATCCTCTAGCCAGAGTGTCTACTGCTCAATCTTACCTTTGATGAATCCTAGCGCGTCATCAGGGGTTGAGCCGCATTTATCGGGGTCTTCTTAAGAATCTTCTCGTTACCCCACACGAGGACGAATTCCATAGTGGCGAAGTTGCAGATAATCATGCAGGATACGATCGTGATCAAAGCAGAGATTATTAGGCAGTTCCCAAACGTTAACGATTTTTGCGTTTTTGGCATCGTCCCCGGCTGTGGGTTCGCCTTTAGCAGTGGCAATATAAACCAGGCTGACTGTGTGCTGTCGGGCATCTCGTTTGGGGTCAGAATAGACCTGAAGCAACTCGACTAAATCAACCGCTAAACCGATTTCCTCCATCGCTTCTCGACGGGCAGTCGTTTCTGCGGGTTCACCATAATCCATAAATCCGCCCGGAATTGCCCAGCCATAAGGCGGGTTTAAGCGCTCAATGAGAATAATCGGACGATCGGGGCGATCGACCATTTCAATAATAATGTCAACCGCAGGAGAAGGATTTTTATGAGCCACAATCACACAAAGGGAATAAAGGGCGATAGGTGAAAGTCAGGTTTGAGCCAAGTTCCATCCTTTCTTTTGACCGATTCTAACGTTCAGCTTGCCATGCTACAGTTCTCACAGCTTTGTGTTAACGTTCAGTTCGACAGAATTGGTTCGCTCCGATGGTGAATTCGGGAAGCCCCCTAAATCCCCCACAAGTGAGGGACTTTGAGCCGAGACTTTAGTTTCAAAGTCCCCCAAAGTGGGGGATTTAGGGGCAGAAGCCGCTAACAACGAAGCGAAAAAACTCGTCAAACTGACGTTGTGTTAAGTTTTCACCCTTCACCCTTCACTCTTTGATTTATGCCTTTTCCCAGATCTAGCGGCATTTTATTGCATCCCACCTGTCTTCCGGGTCGGTTTGGCGTGGGCGAATTAGGCTCAGAGGCGCAACGCTTTATTGACTTTATGGCGAATAGTGGGCAGCAGTTTTGGCAGGTGTTGCCGCTAGGGCCGACGGGCTATGGCAACTCGCCTTATGCGTCTTATTCGGCGATGGCAGGAAACCCATTGCTGATCAGCTTAGAAGTGTTGCAAAAACAAGGCTTGCTGTGGGATGAAGATCTGTGGAATATCCCTGAGTTTCCGATCGGCTGGGTAGACTTCGATCGAGTCACTGCATTTAAGATGCCGCTCTTGCAAAAAGCCTGCGATCGCTTCAAAACACAAGCCTCTCCTGAACAACAGCAAAAATTTGCCGACTTCTGCCATAGCAAAGCCTACTGGCTTGATGACTTTGCATTATTCATGGCATTGAAAGGAGAACACGATGGCGAAAGCTGGCATAACTGGGAGCCAGATCTCGCGCACCGCCAACCCGAAGTTTTGGATCAGGCTCGTGAACGGTTAAACCGAGAGATTTACTATCACAAATATCTTCAGTTTGAGTTCTTTCACCACTGGGCAGAGGTGAAGCAATATGCCAACGATCGTCACATCGAAATCATTGGCGATATTCCCATCTATGTGGCTCACGATAGCGCTGATGTTTGGGCAAACCCCGAAAATTTCTCTCTCGACGAAAAGACAGGCGAAGCGAAAATAATGGCAGGTGTTCCGCCCGATTATTTCAGCGAGACGGGGCAACTGTGGGGCAACCCAGTCTATAACTGGGAGCATTTGCAAGAGACGGGCTTTGCCTGGTGGCTACGACGCTTTGAGGCAATGTTAGATTATGTCGATATTATTCGCATTGACCATTTCAGAGGGTTTGAGGCTTATTGGGCGGTGCCTCAAGGCGAAACCACGGCGATGAATGGCGAGTGGATCAAAGCGCCCGGTGAAGAGTTTTTTGAGTTGCTGCGGCTGAAGCTAGGCAGACTGCCAATTATGGCGGAAGATTTGGGAGTGATTACGCCAGAGGTTGAGGCACTGCGCGATCGCTTTGAGTTTCCCGGCATGAAGATTCTGCAATTCGCCTTCGGCTCCGATCCGGGGAATCCCTTTTTGCCCTTCAACTTTAGGCACAACAGCGTCGTCTACACGGGCACCCACGACAACGACACGACGATCGGCTGGCACAACACTGCCTCTGATTGGGAGAAAGAGCAGCTATGGCTTTATCTGGGCAGCATCGGTTCCGATGGGGTGCATTGGGAGTTGATTCGCATGGCGCTGACTTCGATCGCGAATCAAACTCTGATTCCTCTGCAAGATTTGTTAGGGCTGGATGGGTCTGCGAGAATGAACTTTCCTGGCAAAGCCGAAGGTAACTGGGGCTGGCGCTATCGATCAGAGATGTTGAGTCATGAGTTGGGCGAAAAGCTCAAAACCCTAACTCGCATTTCGGGTCGGCTGCCGCAGCCCCGTGATGATGAGTCTGATTAGGTTCGCTTTGAATTGGGTGATAAGCAAGAAGCAATCGGAGACAGCAACTGATCGCAACCGAGGAAATGTCCGCTCAATCGGCTTAAAAAACTTCAGTCAAACTAGCTAAAAATATCATGAAACTCAATTCAAGCAAAGCTTTCACGTTTACCTATGAACGATTCTGAGCGAACAAAAAATTGGTATGGACAAGTTGCTGCAAATTATAGTTCAGACCAGCGAAAGAACTGGTATGGCGACGTTGCCGAGGCTTACAACAAAGTTAGACCGCGCTATCCTCAAACGCTGATTGATCGTGCGATCGCAGTTGCCCAACTGCCTCCCGGTGCAACTATTCTCGAATTGGGGTGTGGCCCTGGAATTGCCACGGTTCCGTTTGCTCGATCGGGGTTCTCAATGGTTTGTCTAGAACCCAGCCAAGTTTATCAACCGCTCACTAAAGTTTATCAATCGCAGGCACCTTCTCTGGTTGCAGAAAGAGAAGACCGAGCTACGCAAGAGCGAATTCTTCAGGGACTCACGCAAGATATCGCTGACTCAGGACTCTTTAGAACGGCTGTGTGTGAGCATTTGCCGTGCAAAATGACTTACTCCATCGACGATTATTTGATGCTTCTAAACACCTTCTCACCCTACAAAATGTTAGACCCATCCGAGCGAGATTCTGTATTCACAAGTCTGCGAGAAGTGTTAGAGAGATTGGGTGAAGGTGTTCAAGTTTGCTACCTATCAGCGTTCCACATTGCCGAAAAAATCTGAACCACTGATTACACTTCGTCAGGGTTGACCCCCATCTCTCGCAAGCGTTCTGCTAGTCGATCGGCGCGTTGTCGTTCTTGTTCGGCGCGCTGCCGTTCTTGATCTCTCAATTGCCCAAGTTCTGTAAAAGTCAGAAATCGCTCTCCATCAGGACGATAGATTTCCATCGTGTCAGCCGTGATCTCAAATCGAATTTTTAATCGAGGACTGATCCAGCCAGACATATTTTCAATCACGTCCAAATAGCTGTCCGATCGCAGCCATCCGATCAACTCGTTATCGTCTGGGTCGTAGACATAATATTCTTCAACCCCATATTGGTTATAAAACTTATACTTTCTGGCGGTTTCTGCTAACCGATTTCCCGGCGACAAAATCTCAAATACAACCTGCGGCGGAATGTTGCCTTCTAGCCACTGTTGATAAGAGCCACGATCGCCCTTGGGTCGCCCAAACACCACCATCGCATCAGGTGCTTGCCGAATGGTATTGCTGCCCTCAACGGGATACCACAGCAGATCACCCGCCACAAATACGCTGGAATTGTTCGTAAACAGCGACTCCAGGTTTTCTTTAATCGTGACAATCCATCGAAACTGCTTGGTGTTATCCGACATGGGTTGCCCGTCGCGTTCCGGGTAAAAAACTTCGGCTTTTGTTTGAGACACCATGACGACAAAAGCTCCAGAGAGCCGATTGTTTTAACCTAATAGAATATTTGTATCACATTTGTTTCAACACACTCCGAATCATATCGGAGGTCACTTGGTCAGTGGTGATCGCCGTTCCGATCGCGGTCGGCAACACAAATCGCACTTTGCCCGATTGAACTTTTTTATCGCTTTGCAGCGTTGTGAGAATCGCTTCAATGTCCATCCCATCAGGTAAACGAGTTGGCAAACCCGCTTTCTCGATTAGGGACAGTTGACGATCGCAGCTTTCTTGATCCCACAGCCCCATCTCAACCGCAATTTGTCCGGCTGCTACCATGCCGATCGCCACGCCTTCGCCATGATTGATAACTCGATAGCCTGTGAGACTCTCAACCGCGTGTCCGATCGTGTGTCCATAGTTGAGAATTTCGCGCAGTCCTGATTCTTTCTCATCTTTGTTGACGACGTGCGCTTTTGCCTGACACGATCGCGTCAAAATCTCTTGCAGCAGTTCATCATCGACATAGCGCAGTTGATCGAGTCGTTTGGCTTGCTCCATCTTCTCGAACAGTTCTGCGTCCCAGATAATGCCGTATTTGATCACTTCTGCAATCCCGGCGCGAAACTCTCGCATCGGCAGCGTTTTTAACACTTGCGGATCGATCAACACCAGTCGAGGCTGATGAAAAGCACCGATCAAGTTTTTGCCTTGGGGATGATTGACCCCGGTTTTGCCCCCGATCGCCGCATCGACCATTGCCAATAGCGTTGTTGGCACCTGTACGACATTTATGCCTCTTAACCAAGTCGAGGCGGCAAATCCCGTCATGTCGCCAATTACGCCGCCGCCTAGTGCCACCATGGTGGACGATCGTTCTAACCGATTTTCTAGCGCCGCATCATAAATTTTTTGCACCGTTGCCGGAGTTTTGTAGCATTCTCCCGCAGGTAGAATGCAGCTTGTGACCTGAAAGCCTGCCTGAGTCAGCGAGTCGATCACCCGTTGCCCATAAGCCCGAAAAATCATCGGATTCGAGACGACGAGAATCTTGCTTTGCGGTTTGAGGGTGAGCGTTTCTCCGGTGAGCCATGAGCCAATGTGATCGAGACTGCCCGGAGCGATGGCGATCGCATAAGCGTTCTGAGGCAACGGAACCGGAATAACAGATTGCATAATGAGTGACGCAGTAAAATCTTACTGGCTATCTTATCTGAAATGATGGGAGCGCTTGCCACCACAACTCTTTCTTTATGGGTCAATAGTTCCGTATAGTTGGGTATAGGATTTATTTGGAGTATGCCGCTATGTCAGCAGTGATCGCTTATTTAGCCCTTGTGGGTGGTGCATTCGGGTTAGCACTGGCGCTGTTTTTTGGCTTCCGTGCGATCAAGCTGATTTAAGAGTTGCGATCGCAACTCTTTCAAAATGAGACAGTCCTGATTGCCAAAAGCTGTCGAGACTGTCTCACTTGATTAACGCCTATTTTCTCCTGAGATCCGCATCACGACTAGCGTCATATCATCCGCGTTGTGCTTGTCCGCTCCGATAAACTTTTGCACACACTCAAACAAATATTTCAAAATCATTTGCGGATCGTCATATTTGCGACACGCTAACTGAAAGGCTTTGGTCAAGTTTTCTTCGTCAAATCGCCGCCCATGTTGGTTGGCTGCGTCGGTAAAACCATCCGTGTAATAGATGATCGTGTCGCCCGGAGATAGCTGCACCTGAGCGTCTTGATACTCAGTTTCAGCATCCAATCCGATCAGCATTCCTAACGTGTCTAGGCGCTCGATCGTATCCGTCTCAGCCTGCCACAACAAAGGTGGATTGTGAGCCGCATTGCTATAAGACAGAATGCGAGTTTTGGGATCGTATTCCGAATAAAAGAGTGTCACGAACCGATTCGAGTTTTCTAAATCGGCATACATGACCTGATTGAGATGTTGCAAAATGCGAGCCGGAGAGTGTCCGTTTAAAACCTCTGCCCGCAGCATTCCCCGCGTCATCGTCATGATCAGACCTGCGGGAACGCCTTTGCCCATGACATCGCCGATCGTCAGACTCCATCGCCCCGATTCGTTTTCGCTGTCTGGCTTGCGAATCTGCCCATAGT